>CABRIC010000004.1 GCA_902470905.1 uncultured Collinsella sp.
GGCGCGCGGGCCGCAGTCGACGCCGTTCTCGATGACGGCCTCGATGGCGATGGTCTCATCGATGGTGCAGCCGCTGCCGACGGTGGTGTCGGTGAGGCGGCTGTTGGGGCCGAGCTGGCACTCCTCGCCCACGGTGACGTGGCCGATCAGGTGCGTCTGCGGCCACACGACGGTGTCGCGGCCGATAACGGCATCGGGGCCGATCCAGGCCTGCGTGGGGTCGATGAAGGTAACGCCCTCGGCCATCCAGTGCTCGTTGATGCGGTCGCGCGCAATGGCGGTGAGCTGCGCGAGCTGAATGCGGCTGTTGACGCCTAGGCCGTCGCGGTAGTCGTCGCAATGGAAGATGGAGACCGCCTGGCCGTGGCCTTTGAGGATCTCGAGCATGTCGGGCAGGTAGTACTCGGACTGCGCGTTGTCGTTGCCGATCTCGTTAATGTGGGCGGCGAGCTGCGCGCCGTCAAAGGCGTAGCAGCCGGCGTTGCACTCCAGCAGCGTGGCGGCCTGCTCGGGCGTGCAGTCCTTCTGCTCGATGATGCGCTCGATCTGGCCGTCGGCGCCCAGCTTGATGCGGCCGTAGCCGAAGGGGTCGGGCGGGGTCATGGTCATGACGGTGCAGGCGAGCTCGCCGGTAGCGACGGTCTGTGCGAACTTGGCGACGGTGTCGGCGGTGATGAGCGGCAGGTCGCCGTTGAGCACGACGACGGGGCCTTGCGTGATGCCGCAGGCCTCGAGCGCGACCTTCACGGCGTGACCGGTGCCCAGGCGCTCGGTCTGCTCGACGCACTCGACCTTGGTGGCGCTGCTGGCGTAGGCGCCGTCGATGAGGGCGCGCATCTCGTCGGCGTGGCTGCCGATGACGACCACGACGCGGCTGCAGCCAGCCTTGATGGTGGCGTCGACGATCCACTGGACCATAGGCTTGCCCAGGATCTTGTGCGAAACCTTGCAGTGGTTCGACTTCATGCGGGTGCCCTCGCCGGCAGCGAGGATAATTGCGGTTGCGTCCATGTGATCTCCTGTTACGTTATAGAGACGTGTGTTTGGAAACGATACACGGCGCAATATGATACCGCAGGCATATGTTGAGCGCGTAACGATTGATGCGTGAGGGCCGATGTCGGTGCCGCCGGCGTGACGTTTGTACTGCTTGCGTGCGGCGTTGGCGGTGCTGTGGAGCTGTCGTTTGAGCGAGGGGACGGGGGTGCCCGTGGACAACATACAAGAGGAGTTTGGCGGCGAGCCCGTCGCGGCGTTCTCGATGTCGCATCCGGCTGTGCCGGCACTCTATATAGTGCTGACGCTGGGGCTCACCATGTTCTCGATGCAGCCGGTGCTGATTGCGCTGTCACTTGCGGGCGGGCTGGCGTATGGATTTGCGACGCGTGGGGCTGCCCGTACGCTGGGCGCACTCCGCTGGCAGTTGCCGGTGATTTTGATTATCGCGCTGGTCAATCCGCTGTTTAGCGCCTCGGGCTCGACGGAGCTGTTCCGTATTGGCATGCGCGCGGTGTATCTGGAAAGCATGGTATATGGCCTGTGCATGGGCGGGCTGTTTGTGGCGAGCGTGCTGTGGTTTGAGGCCGCGGCGTCGATGCTCGAATACGACAAGGTGCTCGCGCTGCTGGGCAATGCCGCACCGGTGATTGCGCTCATGATCTCGATGTGCATGAGGCTTATCCCGCAGTTTTTACGCCGCGGTCGTACGGTGCTGGCGGTGCAGGATGCGATTGATGTGCCGGGCCGCGCGCCCACCGATCCCGTGCGATCGCGCCTGCGGGCGTCGAGCGTGTTGATGGGCTGGGGCATGGAAGATTCGCTGGAGCGCGCGGACGCGATGCGCTCGCGCGGGTGGGGTGCCGCGACGCGTCGTACGACGTATGCGCGGTATCGGCTGGGGCGCAGTGACGTTGCCGCGCTGGCCGGGCTCGTACTGTTTGGCGCTGCCGCGGTGGCGGTGGCGTGGACCGCGACGACGCAGTATTCGTTTTATCCGCAGCTCTCGGTGCCGGCGCCGTGGCCAGGCTATGTCGTGTACGCCGCCTGGATGGTGTTGCCTTGCGCGTTGCACGCGATTGATGAGAAGAGGTTTGGCTGATGGCTCGGTTGGATAGGAGCTCGGCGGCGGGTGTGGCATATGGCTCGGCCGCGCCGGCGATTGAGGTGCGGAGCCTGAGCTTTGCCTACCCCGATGCTGATGCTGCGGTGCTCGAGGGGCTCGACTGGTCTGTTCCCCAAGGTGCATTTGCGCTGCTTGTTGGCGGTACCGGATCGGGTAAGTCGACGCTGCTGTCGCTGCTCAAGCCCGAGATCGCTCCGGCGGGCGAGCGCACTGGCGAACTGAGCGTGCTGGGCGATAACGTTGCCGACATGGACGTGCGGGCATCGGCGGAGCGCGTGGGCTATGTGTTCCAAGATCCCGAGAACCAGATCGTGTGCGAAACCGTGTGGCACGAGATGGCGTTTGGCCTGGAAAACTTGGGGCTAGCACGTGATGAGATGCGCCGTCGCGTAGCTGAGACCAGCTATTTCTTTGGGCTGGAAGATTGGCTTCACCGCGATACTGACACGCTTTCGGGTGGTCGCAAACAGTTGCTGTCGTTGGCGGCCGTTCTGGCGCTGCGCCCGCGCGTGCTGCTGCTCGACGAGCCCACGTCTCAGCTCGATCCCGTTGCCGAGAAGAATTTCCTGCACGCGCTGTTTCGTGTGAATCGCGAGCTGGGCTGCACGGTTGTTGTGGCGACGCATCAGCCGCGCTCAATGCTCGAATACGCGACGTGTGCGTACCGGATTGAGGATGGCCGCGTGCACGAGGCGGCGGATATGGCTTCTTTGGTACGCCGAGAATCGCTGTTTTCCGATGACACGTTGGGGTGGGGTGCCATCCGATGTGCAAAAAACGGAGTATTCAGCAGGCGTGAGGACAATTTGGGCTCTCTGGAGCCGTCCGGGGGCGTATCGAGCGCGAAAAAAAGTTTGGAATTGGACAAATCGTCCGAATTTGTGGCGCAAACGTCGCTCGAGAACGGCTTGGAAGCCTTCTCGCGCACGGATGGAAGCAGAATACTCCAAAAAATGCACGCTGGGTCGGCTACCACCCTGTCGGAAGGTTGGTTTCGCTACGATCGAGCGTCCGGCTGGGTGTTGCGTGGGCTCGATGCGTCGTTTTCGGCCGGTGCGGTGCATGCGATCGTGGGCGGAAACGGATGCGGTAAGTCGACGATGCTCTCGGTGCTGGCGAAGACCGCCAAGCTGCAGCGCGGCCGCATGGTGCGCGGAGCGGCCTCGGCGGCGCTGCTGCCTCAGAATCCCAAAGCATTGCTGGTTGCCGAGACGGTGTGCGACGAGCTGATGGAATGGGCTTCAGCCTGCGGATATGACGAGACCGTGGCGCGGGAGCGCGCGGCGAGCTTGGGGCTGGACGGCCTGGAGACGCGCCACCCCTACGACCTCTCGGGCGGACAGCGCCAGCTGCTCGCACTGGCAAAGCTGCTGCTGATCGGCCCCGAGCTGCTGCTGCTTGACGAGCCCACGAAGGGCTTGGACCTGGAGAGCCGCCGCATCATCGCCCGCGCCCTGCGTGACCATGCGAAGGTTGGCGGCACCGTCATCATGGCCACGCACGATCTGGATTTTGCCGAGCAGGTTGCCGATGACGTTGCCATGATGTTTGACGGTGAGATTGCCTGCATGGAGTCCCCGGCCGACTTCTTTGCCGACAACGTGTTCTATAGGGCGTGATGGGATGGCGGATTTTCGCGCCTCGCGCCTACTCACAAAACTTGAGATTCCGCTGTTGTTGGCGGTGCCGGCGGTAATGACCGCAGCATTGCTGGCAGGCATTGAGCAGGCAGCGCTTGCCATGCTGGTTGTGGTGGCGCTCGTGCTCGCGCTGTTCTTTGCGGGTTACGAGGCATCTCGTCCGGGTTTGCGCCAGATTATGCCCACGTTGGTGCTGGCGGCGCTGGCGGCGGCGGGGCGCATCCTGTTTGGGCCCATTCCCGATTTTAAGCCGGTGAGCGCCATCGCCATTATCGCGGGGGCGACGCTTGGTCGCCGCAATGGTTTTATGGTTGGCGCGCTGGCGGCGCTGACCAGCAATTTCTTTTTTGGACAGGGCATGTGGACGCCATGGCAGATGTATGCCTGGGGCCTGGTTGGTTATGTTGGCGGCGCGCTGGCGCATGCGGGTGCGTTCGACCGTGCGGATGGAACCGTGCGTATGCCGGCGCTGCTGACCTACGGCTTTGCGTCGGGCCTGCTCTATGGCGTCGTGATCAACGCGTATGACATCATTGGATTTGTACAGCCGCTTACTTGGGCGGGTGCCGTGGCGCGTCTTGCCACGGCAGTGCCGTTCGATATCACACACGGCCTCGCGACCTGCGTGTTCTTGGCCGCCTTGTACAAGCCTTGGTGCCGTCGCATTAACCGTGTCGTCGTGAAATACGGGCTGTAAGGCATTTCGCGTTCCCTCACGAACTTGCGGTGGAATAGTTCTCGTTTTTGGCTATTTGCTGCCCAAACAGGAACTATTCCACCGCACCTTATAGGGGGAGAGGGGCCACATAATCTGTTTTCCTCTGTCCCCCCAGGAATTACTTGGGGCTAGAGTTCTAGCGTGAGGGTGACGGGGCAGTGGTCGCTGCCGAAGATGTCGCCGCGGATGCCGGTGTCGCGTACGTTGTCGGCGATTGCGTCGCTTACCAGGAAGTAATCGATGCGCCAGCCGGCGTTGTTCTTGCGGGCATTAAAGCGGTAGCTCCACCAGCTATAGACGCCCTCGACGTCGGGATTTGCCGCGCGCCAGGTATCGGTAAAGCCGGCGTCGAGCAGTTCGGTAAACTTGCTGCGTTCTTCGTCCGAAAAGCCCGCGTTGCCGCGGTTGGACTTGGGGTTCTTAAGGTCGATTTCCTCGTGCGCCACGTTAAAGTCGCCGCAGGTTACGACGTGTTTGCCGGTCTCGCGCTCGAGCGCGTTCAAAAAGCCGCGGTAGGCATCGTCCCAGGCCATGCGCACGTCGATGCGGGCGAGTTCGTTTTGCGCGTTGGGAGTGTAGACATCCACAAACCAGAACTTGTCGAACTCCAGCGCGCAGACGCGGCCCTCGGTCGCGGCTTGGGCGACGAGCTCGGCCGCCTCGCCCTCGCCGGCGTAGGGCAGCAGCGCATCGGCGCGCAGTACGCGCAGCGGTTCCTGGCGGCTAAAGACCGCGGTGCCCGAGTAGCCCTTGCGCTCGGCGTAGCTCCAGGTTTGGTGATAGCCGGGCAGGTCGATATCGACCTGGCCCTCCTGCAGCTTGGTCTCCTGCAGCGCCAGGATATCGACGTCGAGTTCTTGCGCGATCTGGATAAAGCTCGGGTCCTTTTTGAGCACGGCGCGCAGGCCGTTGACGTTCCACGAGGCGAAAGTGTAAGTCTGAGGCATGGTGTCCTTTCGACGGGGTTGGCAGGCTTAAGATTAGCGCAACAGGGGCGGGGTGGGATCCGCGCATGCTGACTTAAAGGCCGCATGCTGGGACGTCGCTCAACGCTGCCCGACTAACAAGGACGGAGGACTCATATGACGCAGGCAATATCGGACCCCAGGCAGGCCTCCGCCGCGCTGGCGGATCTGTTTGACACCCACAAGCGCGTGGTCTTCTTTGGCGGCGCGGGTGTTTCCACGGCGAGCGGCATCCCCGATTTCCGCAGCGTGGACGGCCTGTATCACCAGCAGTTTGCCTATCCGCCCGAGACCATGCTGTCGCATAGCTTTTACGAGGCGCATCCTGCGGAGTTCTTCGACTTTTACCGCACCAAGATGATCGCGCTTGGCGCCAAGCCCAACCGCTGCCACACCAGGCTGGCCGAGCTGGAGCGCGCCGGCAAGCTGAATGCCGTGGTGACGCAAAATATCGACGGTCTGCATCAGATGGCCGGCTCACAGCGCGTGTTCGAGCTGCACGGATCGGTCCATCGCAACATTTGCCAGTCGTGCGGCGCGGTCTATAGCGCCGAGTGGATTTGCTCGCGCGAGCACGAGGACGCCGCGGGCGTGCCCGTGTGTCCTGCGTGCGGCGGGCGCATTAAGCCCGATGTGGTGCTCTACGAGGAGCCGCTCGATGAGCATGTGCTGACTGGTGCCGTTGCCGCCATCGCCGCGGCCGATGCCCTCATTGTGGGCGGGACCTCGCTCGTGGTGTATCCGGCGGCGGGCCTTACGCGTTACTTTACCGGCGATACGCTGGCCATATGCAACCTTGCTCCCACCGATCAGGATGCAAATGCCGACCTGCTGATTTCTTGCGACATCGCGGCCGCGTTTGCGTTCTAGCCCGCGCGCGCGGATACAATAGAAAGACTGAGTGCAAAGCGACCCCGCCGCCAGCTCCCCAAGCTCGGCGGCGTGGGCATTTTAGGAGGATGTTCATGGCGAACGACAGCAAGACATGGCGGTGCGGAAAGTACGAGCTCAGCTTTGACCGTCCGCGCATCATGGGCGTCCTCAACGTGACGCCCGATTCGTTCAGCGATGGCGGAGAGCACTTCGACCCCGATGCCGCCATCGAGTACGGCCTGGCGATGCTCGACGCCGGCGCCGATATCATCGACGTGGGCGGCGAGTCCACGCGCCCTGGTTTTACCCCGGTCAACCCCGACGAGGAGGCTCGCCGCGTGCTGCCCGTGGTGCGCGCGCTGGCCAAGGAGGGTGCCATCGTCTCGATCGACACGCGTCATGTGGCGGTTGCCAAGGCGGCCGTGCGCTGCGGCGCCTCGATCGTCAACGACGTGACGGGCTTCACCGATCCCAAGATGGCCGAGTTTGTTAAGACGAGTACCTGCGGCGTCATCGTGATGCATGCCGGCGAGGTCGCCGCGCCCGCCCGCACGCACGCAACGGTGCAGCTCGATACCTCGGCAGCGGCGTTTGTTGCCGAGAAGGCGCGCGAGGCGGCTGCCGAGGCTGCGCGTGAGGCCGAGAAGCCGGCTCGCCGCCGTCGCGGCAAGTTGCTGGGCGAGCCTAAGCCGGAGGCCAAGCTTCCGGGCGGCGTGGTGCAGCCCTCGTTGCCGTTTGGCGAACCGGAGCCCACGTCCGAGCCTTCAAGCGAGCAGGAGACGCCGGCCGCCGAGCAGGCTACTGCCGCCGAGACCGTCGCGCCCGCGCCCGAGGCCACTCCCGCAGCCACCGAGGCCGCATCGGAGTCCAATGACCGCCTGGCCGCCATGATGCGCCGCAGCGCCCGCCGCGAGGAAGCCTACGTGCCCACCTCGCAGCTCCGCCGCTTCACCCTGCCCGATTCGGCGCCCATCATGCGCCGCGTCATGGGCTTTCTGTCCGACCAGGCCCGCACGCTCATCCATGCCGGCGTGTCGCGCGACCGCATCTGCATTGATCCTGGCCCGGGCTTTGGTAAGTCGGCTAACGAGGACATCGTCATCCAGCGCGAGACTGCCAAGATGGCGTCACTGGGCTATCCGCTCATGTGCGCCGTGTCGCGCAAGCGCTTTGTGGGCGCCGTCTCGGGTGTGACCGAGGCCGCCGAGCGCGATGCCGCTACGTTTGGCGTGTGCCTGGGCGCCATCCAGGCCGGTGCCAACATCGTGCGCGTGCACGACGCCGCGGGTTTTGCGCAGTTCCTGAACGGTTACTGGGCGGTTGCCAAGCCGCAGCCGCGCCGCGCGTTTGTGGCTGTGGGCTCCAACCTGGGGCATCGCTGCGACAACATCCGCGCTGCACGCGAGATGATCGCCGAGATTCCACTCACCTGCGTGTCCAACTCCTCCAAGATCTACGAGAGCGAGCCTGCCTACGAGACGCGCCAGGACGCGTTTGCCAACGCCGTCATCGAGATCAAGACCGAGCTGGCGCCGTTGGTGCTGCTCGACGAGCTTATGAAGATCGAGGCCGAGCTGGGGCGCGACCGCTCCAAAAAGGCCAAGGCCAACGGTCCGCGCACCATCGACCTGGACCTGCTGTGGATGGACGGCGAGACCCACGGCGGCAAAAAGCTGCGCCTGCCGCATCCGCTGATCGGCGAACGCGATTTTGTGCTGGTGCCGCTCGAGGACCTGATGCACGACCCGGCGCGGTTCTTCCGCTACAACGGCGTCGAGGTCAAGGAGCCCGAGGACCGCGTGGGCCATATCGTGGGCGAATTGGGGCGTATGTAGATGATCGAGATGAATGCTGTTGCCGCTGGCACCGAGCTCGACGCGGCGCGCGACGCGGGCCGCGAGGGCATGTCCGCGGGCTGGTGCGCGTGGAGCGCGGGCGATGCATCGCTGATGTTTTCGCTGGTCGTGCGCCCCGATGTGAACATGCATGCCTTCCACGGCCTGCCGTTTGTGGCGGCTATGGGCATGATGGACGCGCTTGTGGGCACGGCTTCGACGCCGGGGTTGGGCCTTGCCGGTAAGGTGGGTATCCAGTGGCCGAGCGATATCGTGTGCGGTGCGCCTGCGTTTGAGACGTCGCTCGCGCGTGTTGCCGTGAACGGCGGTGCCGGTGCTGCGGGCATGTTCGGTGCCGTGACGGTGGATATTGAGCGTTCGGCGCTGAGCGAGCTTGGTGTGGACGTGGCTGACGAAGCGCTGGTCGAGACGCTGGCCGCCGCCGTGCTGGCCCGCGTGGACGCCTGGGCGGTTGTTGCCAACACGCCGCAAGGCGCCGCAGGGCCGCTGGCTCCCGTGCTGGGCGAGTACTTCGACATGGTGCCGCTGCTGGGCCGCCAGGTTGCGGCGGTGTCTCCCAACGGCTTGCCGCTTGCGGTCGGTGTGTTTGCGGGCCTGGACATCTGGGGCCGCGCGACCATCAAGACCGATGCCGGCGAGCAGGAGTTTCCGCCCGAGGCTGTACGAATTCGCGGGCTGTAGCGCGGGGCGCCAGCGCTCAAAGATAACGATGGCAACAAGACCCTTCTCGGCCTGTGCCGGGGAGGGTTTCGCTTATCTGAGGAATAGGCTTGGCGAGCCTTTGCGGGGACTGTGGCATCGGGCGTGCTCGACTTAAGCCCCTGCTCTATCCCAGCTCCTGCATGCGGCGGTAGATTTCGCAGATACCCTTGATGGTGAGCTGTCCGTCGACCACGTCGAAGGCATCGGTCGAATCGGCGACGATGCCGGCGAGACCGCCCGTGGCGATAACGGTGGCATCCTCGCGGCCCAGCTCGCGCTTCATGCGCGCGACCAGGCCCTCGGCCATGGCGGCGGCGCCCGTTACGGCGCCGACCTTGATGCATTCCTCGGTGTCACGGCCGATGGCGTGCTCGGGCGCCTCGAGCGGCACGCTGGCGAGCTTGGCGGCACGGGCAGCAAGCGCGTCCATGGAGATACGGATGCCCGGCGCAATCGCTCCGCCAATGTAATAGCCGTCCTCATCGATGACGTCGATATTGGTTGCGGTGCCAAAGTCCACCACGATCGCCGGCGCGTCGTAGAAGGTCTCGGCAGCGACGGCGTTGGCGATGCGGTCGGCACCAACGGCCTGGGGGCGCGCCGCCCGCAGCTTGGTCACGGCGACCGTCTGCGGCCCGATGACGATGGCGTCCGCGGCAATGCGGTCGGCCACGGCGTGCCACTCGCGCGAGAGCTGCGGCACCACGCCGGCAAAGGCGATCGCGTCGACCGCGCCGAGCGAGAGGTCATACATCTTAAAGAAGCCCATCAGGCGCACGTGGATCTCGTCGGCGGTATAGGAGCGGTCGGTGGGCATACGCCACGACTGCACCAGCTCGTCTCCGTCAAACAGGCCCATGGCCGTCTGCGTGTTTCCCATATCGATAGCGAGCAGCATGTCTACTCCCGGTGTTGGCATAAAAGGACGCGCACCATTGTATACGCGCCGCCGACGGCACTCGGCTGCGATTCGTTTACGGTGATAGGGGCTGAGGGGTTTAAATATGAAGGAATTATGCTCCACGAGTTTTTCCTTGCCGTTTACCGAACTCCCGCGTAATATTCTTTCTTGCGCACATGAGGCGCCCAGACATTGCGGGGTGGAGCAGTCTGGTAGCTCGCCGGGCTCATAACCCGGAGGTCGTAGGTTCAAATCCTGCCCCCGCGACCAAGAACTTGCAGCTCGTCGGCCTAGCCGGCGAGCTTTTTTGTTATCACGGGACTGTTTTCTCAGCCCAATTCCCAACCTCTCAATCAAAGATCTCAATCTGTAACATCTAGACCCGATTTGGGCGGCTAGGTGTTACAGGTCGAGATATACCGGTGGGTTGGGTCCCGTTTGTCTAAATCTGTAACACGAGGGACGGATTTTGCCGAGTTGTTGTTACAGATTGAGATTTTCTAGCAGGCGGATCCCGTTTGTCTCGATCTGTAACATCTGGGGCCCATTTTGTCGAGCAACTGTTACAGATTGAGATCTTTCCGCAGGCTAGATTGGTTTGTCTCGACCTGTAACAGGTAGGGGTCAAAAGTGGGTCTAGATGTTACAGATTGAGATGTTTGGCCGGATCGAATTTGTTCGTCTCGATCTGTAACATCTAGGGTCGTTTTTGGTCTGCAGGTGTTACAGATCGAGATTTTCCGACGGAACGCTTCCGTTTATCTTGATCTGTAACAGCAAGACCCGGTTTTGCTGAGTAACTGTTACAGATTGAGATAAACCGACGGGCCGTCCCACCCCCATCCACCTGCTGCCACCTGATATTCGCCGATTTCCGTTGCGCCGCTGTGCCCCCATGCCATATCCTCTAGACAACTACGCGGCATCATCGCCGCCGCGCCTACAAGAGAGGAATATCCATGACCGCACCTGCATCCAAGCTGCTCCAGCCCATTACGGTTGGCCCCCTTGAGCTCAAGAACCGCATTATGTTCCCGCCGCTTACCACCGGCTACGAGGAGCGCGACGGTTCCATCGGCGAGCGCAGCCTGGCTTTTTACGAGCGCCTGGCCCGTGGCGGCGTGAGCTACATCGTCATCGGCGACGTTGCCCCCGTTATGACCGCAAGCCCCACGCCCAAGCTGGCAACCGACGCCCAGATCCCCACGTTTAAGGCGCTGGCCGACGCCGTCCACAAGCACGGCGCCAAGGTCGCGCTGCAGCTGTTCCACCCCGAGTACGACGTGCCCGGTGTCGGCCGCATGGTCATGGGCTCCATGGCTGCCGCCAAGGCCGCGCAGGAGGCCAAGGCCGCCGGCGACGAGGAGACCTTTGCCGCTAAGATGGCCGAGTCCAACGAGATCCGCAAGCAGGCATACGCCAAGCTGCACCACGACATGCAGCACTTTGTGAACGAGGCGAGCGTAGAGCAGCTCACCCAGATCAAGGAGGCCATCGCCGCCTCGGCCGCCCGCGCGCAGCAGGCCGGGATCGACGCCATCGAGGTCCACGGCGACCGTCTGGTGGGTTCGCTGTGCTCGGCCATCCTCAACCAGCGCACCGACGAGTACGGCGGCTCGTTCGAGAACCGCGTCCGCTACGCGCTGGAGGTCGTCGCCGCCATTAAGGAAGCCGCACCGCAGCTGATGGTGGAGTACAAGCTCCCCGTGATCATGGAGAACCCCGACGGCACGCCGCGCGGCAAGGGCGGCCTGCAGCCCGACGAGGCCTGCGAGTTCGCCAAGCTGCTCGAGGGCGCGGGCATCGATATGATCCAGGTCGCGCAGGCAAACCACACCGGCAACATGGGCGACACCATTCCGCCCATGGGCGCCATGCCTTACAACTGGACGCTGCCCGTGGCCGAGCGCGTCAAGGCCCTGGTCTCCGTGCCGGTGGCAACCGTCGGCCGTGTTGTCTCGGTCGAGGCCGGCGAGAAGATTCTGGAGGACGGCTCGGCCGACATCGTCGCCTATGGCCGCTCGCTCATGTGCGACCCCGACATTGCGCTGAAGGCCGCCACGGGCGAGCCCATCCGCGAGTGCCTCAACTGCAACAAGGGCTGCGTCGACGCGATTCAAAACCGCAAGTACATCTCGTGCGTGCTCAACGCCGAGAACGGTGATGAGGCGACCATCGCCATTAAGCCGGGCGAGGGCGACAAGAAGATCGCCGTGGTGGGCGGCGGTATTGCCGGCCTGGAGGCCGCACGCGTGGCGGCCAAGCGCGGCTACGATGTGACCGTTTACGAGGCGAGCGACCATCTGGGCGGCCAGATTGTGCTGGCGGCCGCGCCCCCGCGCAAGGACGAGATCATGCGCTCGGTCGAGTACTACGAGAAGATTCTGCCCGGCCTGGGCGTGAAGGTTGAGCTCAACCATGCCGCTACCGTTGAGGACCTCAACGCCGCCGACGCTGCGATTGTTGCTGTGGGCGCACACGACGTGGTCATTCCCGTTCCGGGCGCCGACTCGGAGAAGGTCGTCTCGAGCTGGGACGTGCTGGCCGGCAAGGTGGAGCTTACGGGCCGCGTCGCCGTCATTGGCGGTGGCCTGGTAGGCACCGAGACTGCCGAGTACCTGCTGCAGCACGGCTGCGAGGTGGCGATCGTCGAGATGCTCGACAAGATTGCCGCGGGCGAGTCCGAGACCATTCTGCCGCTGATTATGAGCGACTTTGCAGAGCACAACGTGGAGCAGCACGTGAAGACCCGCCTGACCGCCATTACCGACGAGGGCGTGGAGGCCATTCGCACCACCGAGGACGGCGCCGAGGAGCCGGTGAAGATCGCCTGCGATTACGTGGTGATGGCCGTGGGCTCCAAGGCCAACGCGTTTGACCTGGACGGCGTGACGGTGCCCGTGACCTGCGTGGGCGACTGCTCAGGCGAGCGCACTGCCGACATTGCGAGCGCCATTCGCACGGCGTATCACGCGGCCAACGAGCTGTAGTTGAACATCGCGGCCAGGCGGGGCGGCAGCACGGACCTGCCTCGCCCGACTGCGTCCCATCGGGTGTCAACCGGGGCGGGGTCTGCAAGCGCAGCAGGTCCCGTCCTTTTTGTTTTGCTCGGGTGGATGGCAATGCGCGGTAATCATGAGGAGTGAGGCGTCACTGCCCTGCAGGCCGCTCAAAATTATTGGGGGAGGGGTTAATAATTATTCCCTCTAGACCAAAGGACATAAAGAGATGTCAATTTTGTTGGCAAACGAATGACGATTAGCTGCGAGCTAGCTACCAGCGTAAATAATCGATAAAGAAATGTCGTAAATAGGTGTCAAATGCCCAGATAACGCCGCGTCTATTTTAATTAACTACTTTGAGCAAACAGCAAAATGCTACTATCTAGCGTGCACGTAAGAACGCAGATTAACGGTTAAGGCTAAGAAGTGGCAGGTATGTCAGAAGCAACAAGGGCTCGCACGCATGCGCCCGAGGTTAGGCGGCGCGCCGTCGAGATCCTCCAAGAGGGGGTCGGTCACCGCGCCCTTGCCGCAAAGCTTGGCATTCCCCAGGCCACGGCTCGTCAGTGGGCCCGCGCATATGCCGTGGGCGGTGCCGACGCCGTGCTCAATGCGGGCTCGCATCACCGCACGTATTCATACGACGTCAAGCTCGCCGTGGTAAAGGATCGCCTGGAAAACGGCCTGACGGTTCGCGAGGCCATGATCAAGCACAAGATTCCCAGCGAGTCTTCGGTCAAGGCTTGGTGTCGTCAGTATCGCGATGGCGGCGCCGACGCGCTTATCGATAAGCCGCGCGGTCGCAAGCCGCGCGTTAAGCAGGCAGAGTAGCAAGAGGGTGCGCCCACAGGGGCGCATTTTTCTTGCCGCCCCTCTGCTCCAAAGCGGACGTACCTTTGCCCTGTACGCCTAAAACTCCCCAGTTGACCGAAAACCTGCCGCCGCTACTCCTCAATTGAGCTATAACGTTAAACAATTGCAGCGTTTTTGCATGGGGGAGTGATGGTATGACGCTACTGTATTTCCTTACCCTGTTTCCGCTGGTACCGGCGCTGGGCATGCTGCTCGCGCGCGGTGACCGCGCCCGCGATGCGGTGGGGCTTGTAGGCTCCGGCATTATTATGGCGGTGACAGTTGTAGTCTCCGTCATGTTTTTTGGCACGGGTCCGCAGAGCTTTGAGGTTGCCCCCGGTACCTCGCATGTGCTCTCGATCATCAGCTCCGCCATCGATGTCATCCTGTGCGCCGTCATCCTGTATAACGCGTACAAATATAGGAACGCGCTCACCATGGTGCTCGGCATAGTCCAGCTGGTGGGCTCGCTCGCCTTTGCAGCCATGACGTTGCCCGCGGCCGAAGCCGTCACGGCGACGCCGCTCTACCTGGACTACATGAGCGTGATCATGGTCCTCGCCGTCGGTATCGTCGGCAGCCTAATCTGCGTGTATGCCTTGGGTTATATGAAGGACTTCCAGGCCCATGACGAGCACGAGGCCGCGCTGCGCGGGCAGACCGCGCCCGACCGTCGCCCGCAGTTCCTGGCGCTTATGTTCCTGTTCCTCTCGGCCATGTTCGTCATCGTGACGAGCGATAACCTTGAGTGGCTGTTCTGCGGCTGGGAAATCACCACCGTGTGCTCGTTCCTCATGATTGGCTACACGCGCACGCCCGAGGCCATTAAAAACGCCTTTACCCAGATTATCCTCAACATGCTGGGCGGCATCGCGTTTTTGGCAGGCCTTATGTACCTGCACGTTAATGGCATGCCGCTGACCATCTCGGGCATGATCGAGCTTTCCGGCGCCGGCACCGCGCAATCCGCGCTGCTGGTGATGCCGGTCATCCTGTTGTCGCTCGCCGCACTCACCAAGGCCGCGCAGATGCCGTTCCACAGTTGGCTGTTGGGTGCCATGGTTGCCCCCACTCCCACGAGCGCCCTGCTGCACTCGTCCACCATGGTCAAAGCCGGCGTGTTCCTAATGGTCAAGCTGAGCCCGCTCTATGCCATCTATCCCGTAACCGGCTTTATGGTTACGAGTGTGGGCGCCATTACGTTTTTACTCGCTGCCCTCATGGCCATCTCGCAGAGCAACGCCAAACGCGTGCTCGCGTACTCCACCATTTCCAACTTGGGCCTCATCAGTGCCTGCCTGGGTGTCGGCGCGCCCGAGGCCGTATGGGCGGCCATCTTCCTGATCCTGTTCCACACGGTGGCAAAGTCGCTGCTGTTCCTGTGTGTGGGCACCGCCGAGCATCATATCGGCAGCCGCAATATCGAGGACATGGACGGTATGTTCAGCCGCATGCCGCACCTGACGCGCCTGATGATGCTGGGCATCATGGGCATGTTTGTGGCGCCGTTTGGCATGCTCGTGTCCAAGTGGGGCGCCCTGGTGGCGTTTGCGCAGACCGGCAACGTGCTCATGATCATGGTGCTGGCCTTTGGCTCGGCCGCGACGTTCTTCTTCTGGGGTAAGTGGCTGGCCAAGCTTTCGGGCGTCGACCCCACGGCTCAAAACGTTGAGGTCAATGTCCATAAGACCGAATGGATGGCGCTCAACACCATCGCCGCGCTGCTGATTCTGTGCTGCGTGGCGTTCCCGGTTATCTCGAGCGGTCTGGTGTCGCCTTACTTGGCCATGGTGTTTGGCCGCGTGCCGTACGTTATTGGCAAGGACGCCATGTATCTGATGGTGGTTATCGTGGCGTTTATCGCCGTGGTGCTGCTGACGTCGTTCCGCGTGAGCAACAAACCGCACGTCAACGTGTACCTTTCGGGCGTGGGAACCGACAAATATCGCCATTTCCGCGGCTCGATGGGACACGAGGTGAAGGCCGAAAAGCGCAATTGGTACTCGGAGGACGCCCTTGGCGAGAAGCGTATTGGCCCCGCGGGTAGTGTCGTGTGCTGCAGCATTATCTTGTTTGCGCTGCTGTGCTGTGCGTGGATTGGGCCCGAGAGACTTGCCATGAGCGCGCCCTCGGTGCTGCGCAGTAAGTATTTCGAGGGCTCGGGCGTCGTGGGCATTTTTATTGGCACCGTGGCGTTTGCCTTGCTGGCGCCGCTTGTGGGCGGCCTGATCGACGGTCTTGACCGCAAACTATCGGCCCGCATGCAGGGCCGCGTGGGCCCGCGCCTGCTGCAGCCCTTCTACGACGTTGCCAAACTGCTGCGCAAGGCCCCCGCCAGCGTAAACACCATGGACGATACCTACATGGCGTGCGCGCTCATCTTTACCGTGGTGGGCGGCGGCATCTTTGTGTCGGGCTCCAACACGCTGCTGTGCGCCTTTATGGTGACGCTCGCCGCGATCTTTGTGGTGTTGGCGTCCGCCTCGACGCAAAGCCCGTTTGCCCAGGTCGGCGCCGACCGCGAGCTGCTGCAGGTCATGAGTTACGAGCCCGCCGTTCTGCTGATGAGCGTGGGCCTGTACCTTACCACCGACAGCTTCGATTCCATCGCCGTGACGGGGCAGTCGGCCCCCATCATCGTGTACAGCGCGCCCATTTTCCTCGCGCTACTCGCGGTGCTTACCATCAAGCTGCGCAAGTCGCCGTTTGACCTTTCGTACTCGCATCACGCGCATCAGGAGATCGTCCAGGGCGTCGCCACCGAGATGAGCGGCGGCACGCTGGCCAAGATGACCCTTATGCACTGGTGCGAGACCGTGCTGTTTTTGATGTGGGTGGGCATGTTCTTTGTTTGGGACAACCCGGTGAGCTGGGTCGTCGCCCTGGTCGTGATGGCTGCGACGTACTTTGTCGAGGTGCTTATCGATAACACCTTCGCCCGTAGCACCTGGCGCAGCTGCTTCAAGCTCGGCTGGGGCGTGGCGCTGGTGTTTGGCCTGCTCAACCTTATGCCCATCCTCGTCGACGTGTTTATTTAGGAGGCGGCATCCATGGATCATAAAATGTCGCGCTCGCCGTGGGTTATTCATTACGACGGCTCGAGCTGCAACGGATGCGATATCGAGGTGCTGGCCTCGCTCACGCCGCTGTTCGATGCGGAGCGCTTTGGCGTGGTCAATACCGGCAACCCCAAGCATGCGGATATCTTTTTGGTGACGGGTTCGGTCAACGCGCAGAACCTGCCCGTCGTGCGCCAGATCTACAACCAGATGCTCGAGCCCAAGTGCGTGGTGGCGTGCGGAATTTGCGCGTGTTCGGGCGGCGTGTTCCGCGATGCGTACAACGTGATCGGCGGCGTGGACCGCGCGATTCCCGTGGACGTGTACGCGCCCGGGTGCGCCATTCGCCCCGAGACCGTGATCGATGCCATTGTGGAGGCGTGTGGCATCCTGGACCAGAAGGAGGCCGTGATGCGCGCCGGCGGCGACCCGCTCACCGTGGGCGGTGCCGCAACCTGGGACGGTGGCGTTGATCTGGGCGAGGACGGGTTTGTGGCTGCGGGGGCCGGTGACACGGCCGCCGCCGGTGACGCGCCTGCCGGGAAGCCCACCGCGCCCGTCGCTGGCGACGCACCTGCTGGGACGCCCGCCGCGCCCGTCGCTGCAAAGGAGGCCGAGTAATGCAAAAGGCTATCTATACCATCGTTGGGATCGACGAGCTGTTACCGAATGTGCAGGCGCTCAAGGGTGCCGGCGCGCGCTTTGTGCAGATGCATGCCGAGCGCTGTGTGGACGACGGATCGTATCGCCTGGTCTATACGTTTATCAACGTCCGCGCTGCGCAAGAGCAGATCGCGCGGGACGGAAACTATGCGATCGAGAACCTGGTGGTTGAGGGCATCGATCAGTGCCAGGAGATTCCGTCCATCAGCTCGTATTACCCCGCGGTGTTCCCGTTTGAAAATGAGGCCCACGACCTATTTGGTCTTGCCATCACCGACATGCAGATCGACTTTAAGGGCTTTTTCTACCAGGTCTCGACTGCCGAACCCATGAGCGTTATCACGCCCGAGGTGAAGGCCGCGCGAGAGAAAGCCATGAAGGTCCGTGCCGCCGCCGAGGCCAAGGCACGCAAGGCCGCAGCCGAGAAGGCCGCCGCGGCTGCTGCAGGGGAGGGCGCTGCGAGCACCGGCGATGCCGCGGGCGCTGCCGTCGCTCAGCCCGCTGCGGCTGCCGGCTCCGATGCTCAGCACGATGAAGCTGCCGCCAAGGCCGCGCTCAAAGCCGCCGAGCTGGAAGCAAAGCTCGCCGCCATGGATCCCGAGAAAGCGGCCAAGGTCCGCGCAGCGCTTGCCGCCAAGGCCGCTCGCGACAAGCAGAAAAAGGAGGCGTAAGGCCATGGCACATCGCTCCGTTATTCCGTTTGGCCCGCAGCACCCGGTGTTGCCCGAGCCGCTTCATCTGGACCTAGTGATCGAGGACGACCGCGTCATCGAGGCAATTCCGCAGATCGGCTTTGTGCACCGCGGACTCGAGAAGCTCACCGAAAAGCGCGATATGCATCAGTTTGGCTACATCGCCGAGCGCATCTGCGGCATCTGCGCCGTGGGCCATAGCTACGGCTATGCCAGCGCCTGCGAGCGCATGCTCGGCATCGAGGTGCCCGGCCGCGTGCAGTATATCCGCACCATTTTGCACGAGCTTTCGCGCATTCACTCGCACCTGCTGTGGCTGGGCCTGCTCGCCGATGCCTTTGGCTTCGAGGCACTGTTCTATCGTTCGTGGACGCTGCGCGAGCAGATTCTCAAGATTTTTGAGAGCACCTGCGGCGGCCGCGTGATCCTTTCGATTAACGAGATCGGCGGCCTTAAGCACGATATCGAGGACTCCGAGCTGGCCGGCATTGTCCAGACGCTTGACGCCATGCGCCCCGACTACGAGGCCCTGGTGCATACGTTTTTGGACGACAATAGCTGCGGCGAGCGCCTGCATGGCGTGGGCGTGATCAGCAAGAAGGACGCGCTGGAGCTTTCGATGGTCGGCCCGTTTGGGCGCGCCTCGGGCGTGGATTACGACGTGCGCATGTTCGGTGACGGCGCCTATGCGGATCTGGCTGCGTTTGAGCCGATTGTTGCCACCGATGGCGATTGCTATGCCCGCTGCCAGGTGCGTTGTGCCGAGGTCACGCAGGCCATGGACATCATCAAGGAGCTTGTCGGCAAGATTCCGCACGACGGCATCGGCGGGCGCACCAAGCTTACGCCGGCCGACGGCGCACGCGGCGAGGTTGTGATTGAGCAGCCGCGCGGCGAGGCGTATTACTATGTGCGCGGTAACGGCACCAAGAACCTGGACCGCTTCCGCGTGCGCACGCCGACGTCGCAGAACCTGGCGGGTCTGACACATGCGCTGCAGGGCGTGCTCCTTGCCAACGTGCCCATGATTATCCTGACCATCGACCCCTGCATTAGCTGCACGGAAAGGTAGGCGCGGCATGAGTTTACTGACATTTGCCAAGACGGCCTTGGGCTCTATGGTCAAGCAACCGGTCACGGTGTGCTATCCGCAGGAGGAGCTGACGGAACCCGAGCGCCTGCGCGGGCATATCGTCAACGACATGGATGTATGCATCTGCTGCGGCATGTGCGCGCGCCGCTGCCCGGCGGGCGCGCTCGCGGTCGATCGCAAGGGCGGAACGTGGTCGATTGACCCGTATGCTTGTGTGGTGTGTGGCGAGTGCATCGAGAGCTGCCCCAAGCACTGCCTGACTATGGACACCGCCCGTACTCCAGTTGCGGCGGATAAGACTCCCACGGTAGAAACCAAGCCGGAGTAGCTCTGGAATGGGGCTGGTATAGAGCTGGAATGGGGGGCCGGCGGGGCAAAAATGCCCCGCCGGCCCCGCGCGTGAACGCGCGGTTGGGCTGCCACGAACAAAACTATGCCGGATTACGGGGCTGGATAGCGAACCTCCGACCATGCGGAAAATCCCAAAAACAAAACCGCAGGTAGATTGCTTGCCGTTTTTCAAAAAAAGTTGTATGGATGAGGGCCCCGACTTCAGCCCCGTAATCCGACATAGTTTTGAAATGGCACCATATTCGTAACAGCCCTTGATCTCCCGTGGGCAGAGGGAAACGGATCATTTTGGCCTCGCGAGGACATCCGTGTGGCCCGTTCGCCATGAAATGGGCCTATCTACTACGTTTGGGTGGCTACCCTCAACCACGGCGAAAAATGCGAAAAGAAAACCGCAGGTAGAACGCTTGCGGTTTTTCGTAAAACGCGGTTATGGTCAGGGGTATCGGGTTAAACGTAGTAGATGAGCCGGTTTCGTGGCGAGCGTTACCAACTGATCCCCCGGGGACGGAGGAAAACGGATCATTTTTGCTTGATGGCTCCGAGTCGCACCCGTTTTCCTGCGAAAACTCTCGTGTCTCAACTTTGGTGAGGCATTTGTCTCACGCCCAAAATCAAATCTGGAACGTGTGTCACCTGCCCTAACTGTGTCTCATTTCGTAACTTTAGGCTGATGCAAGGTCTGAGACCGCGAGAAGGGAGACACGATGGGTAAGTACACGAGGGGTCTCTTGGCGGTGATACTGGCCGTAGTGCTGGTGTTGCCAGCCGCAGCATTTGCCATGCTGCCCGAGGCCAATGCCAGGTCCAGCACAGGAGTGGACGGGCCGATAATGACCGGAAAGGTCGTCGACCCCGATACCAGCGGACGCTGGGAAATCTGGGCGGCAGGCCACGGCGGCAATAAGGTAACGACCCAAAACGTCGGCCGAATCTGGACCGACAAGACGGTTAAGGAAACTGGAGAAAACAAAGCGTCAGATTTTGTGACTACGCTTTCGGCGATGTCCTCAACGTCTAATTCGACCGTGACGGTCACCACGCCACTCGACATCGTGATGGTGTTGGATGCCTCCGGCTCGATGGATGATCCTATGGGTGGCGGAGATCGCACCAAGCGTATCGATGCACTGAAGGGCGCTGCGAACAGCTTTATCGATACCATCGCCAAACAAAACGAGGCTATCGAGGGTGTTGATAGGCAGCATAGGGTTGCCATTGTTAAGTTTGCGGGTGATAAGACAGATAAGGTCGGCAATAACACGTACAGGCAGGGGCAATTTTGGTACAACAACTCGCAGGTAATGAAGGGTCTGACCGATTGCTCTGGCGGTAATGTGACCATTCTCCAGAGCACCATTAAGAAGATTCAGCCTGCCGGCGCCACGCACGCCGACTATGGTCTGCAGCTGGCTGAGGGCATCACTTCTGGTCGCGCGGGCGCCAAGAAGGTCGTTGTGTTCTTTACTGACGGCACTCCAACGAGTGACAACACGTTTGACCCTGGCGTCGCCAACAAGGCTGTGAAGGCTGCCAAGAACATGAAGGACAGCAAGGCCACCGTTTATACTATCGGCATCTTTGATGGCGCGAAACCCAGCGCTGGTATCCAGGATTCGGGAAAAAGCCAAAAAGAGAACAAGTTCATGCAGGCCGTTTCGAGCAACTACCCCAATGCCACGGCATGGGATGCTCATGGTGCACGCGCGGAAAACTCCGACTACTACAAGTCGGCGACCAATGCAGAAGAACTTAAGAAGGTCTTTGACGACATCTCACAGGCCATCACATCGGAGCCGCCTTATCCGACTGAAATCCATAAGGGCTACGACGAGACCAAGTCCGGCTACATCACGTTTACCGACGAGCTGGGCGACTTTATGCAGGTCGACGGATTTACCGAAGTCGTCATCAACGGCACGTCGTTTACCAAGGCGAGCAAGACGGTCAACAAAGAAACCAATACCGACACCTACGAGTTTTCCGGCAAGGCAAAAGACCTGCTCATTACCGTGCAGCGCGCCGGCGATGACAATCCCCAGAAGGGCGATATCGTAACGGTCAATATTCCTGCGTCGTTGATTCCGATGAGTCACTTTAAGACCGTAGACGGCAAGCTTTCGGTCGACAGCGTTAAGCCCATTCAGGTGAAGTATGCCTCGAGCGTGAAGAGGGACGCCCTCGATAACCTGTTTACGCCTGAGAAGGTCACGGGACTCAAGGACTACATTGAGAACAATACGACTGTCGTTGACGGCACCAAGACCGTGAGTTTCTACGCGAACAAGTGGAGCGGTGGTGCGTTGGGTGATACGGTTGCGACCTTTGAGCCGGCCGACACCAACCGCTACTACTACTTCCAGAAGCAGACTCCCATTTACGCGGATAAGGACTGCACGCAGCCTGCAAAGAATTCGCTGGCAGATACCGGCACCTATTACTACAAGGATGAGTTTGAGGAGCAGGGCGCGAACGGTGAGGCCAAGTCTGCCACCGCCGTCATCGAGTTCATCGGTGGCGACGCTGCCAAGTTTGACGGCGCTATAGTTGCCGACAAGGACGGAAACCTGTCGTTTAGCGTGGGAACCGCGCGCCTGGCCTTTATCGATGAGCTCCACACCACCAAGAAGAGCGTGGGCGGCAACAACACCGGCACCGCGACCGACGTTCTCAACCCCAAGTGGAATAACGTGTCCGCCAAGGCGACCGCGACGCATGTCAATTCCTACCTGGGCAACAACGGCAAGATCAGCTTTGCGTATGACATGATGCCGGCAATGGTGAACACCAAGGCCAGCTTTGGTCTAACCAAGGTGCTCGAGGGCCGCGCTTGGACGGATACGGACACGTTTGAGTTTGGGCTGACGTCCGAGGGCAATGCTCCGATGCCTGCGACTACGACTGCGATCGTGCACGGGGCCGACATGGACGACAAGGGCAAGGCTGCCATCGACTTCGGCACGATTGAATACACCGAGCCTGGCACGTACGTCTACAAGGTTAGCGAAAAGCACGCCGGGACCACGATTGACGGCATTGCCTACAGCGGTAGCGTCGCGGAGATCACCGTGACGGTGACGCCCAACAAGAAGGGTGAGCTCAGCGCCGCTGTGAAGGTGGCCTGGAGTGAAGCCGAAGTGACCGAGTTCAAGAACGTCTACGCTGCGGATCCTGTTGAGTCCAGCGTTACCGACCAGATTACCGTGGCCAAGTCCCTGACCGGGCGCGACTTGACGGAAGGCGAGTTCAGTTTTGAGCTGCGCGAGGTTAAGGGCGAGGACTCTGAGCTTATCGAGACCGTTGCGAACGCCGCCGACGGCAAGGTGACGTTCAGCACCATCAAGTACACCGAGATCGGCCAACACACCTACATGCTGCGCGAGGTCAAGGGCGACGCCGGCGGCATCACCTATGACGATACGATCCACACTGTCGTGACGACCATTGCCGATAACGGCAAGGGCCAGCTGGCCGCTACGCACGAGCTGAAGGGCGCCAAGGACGTCAAGAGCATCGAGTTCAAGAACGCCTACACCACGAATGCTACCGAGGCATCGCTTGTGGGCATCAAGAACCTGCAGGTCGCCGACGGCTTGATCCCGGTCGACATCAACGGCAAGTTCACCTTTACCGTGACCGGTGAAGAGGGCGCACCCATGCCCGCGAACGCGAGCGTGACCAATGATGCCAAGGGCAAGGTCGACTTTGGCAAGATTACCTTTACGCTCGACGACCTTAACAAGGCTCTGGGCGAGAAGCCCGAGAAGCGCGAGCACACCTTTACCTACACCGTGACCGAGTCCGGCGAGGTCGCTGGCGTGACCAACGACGCCAGGCCTTCGCGCACGGTTTCCTTCACCGTGACCGATGACGGCAAGGGTAATCTGATCGTATCCCGCAAGCCGGACGGCGATGTGGCATTTACGTTCACCAATACCTATAACGTGACGCCTGTCGAGACGAGCGTCACCGACCAGATCACCGCGACCAAGGTCCTGACCGGGCGCGACCTCAAGGAAGGCGAGTTCTCCTTTGAGCTGGTCGAGGGCGACGAGGTCGTCGCTACCGGCACCAACGCTGCCGACGGCACGATCACGATGAGCAAGGTCGCATACGACAAGCCCGGCAAGCACACCTACACGCTGCGCGAGGTCAAGGGCGGAACCACCAGCAAGGGCATCACCTACAGTGACGCCAAGTACACCATCGAGACCACCATCACGGACAACGGCGACGGCACCCTCAAGGCCGAGCATGTCCTGAAGGACGCCAAGACCGCAACCTTCAAGAACTCCTACAGCGTGACCCCGCTCGATGCAGAGCTCGACTTTGACCTGAGCAAGGTCATCAGCGGCCGCGACTGGACGGATGGGGACGAGTTCAGCTTTACCATCACCGCCCCCGAAGGTGCCCCGCTGCCCGATCCCGCAACCGTAGCCGTGAGCAAGAAGGACGCGAAGGACGGTGTCGCCGCTATCAAGTTCGGCAAGATTCACTACGCTGCCGCCGGAACCTATAAGTACGAGATTCGCGAGAACGCGGGCAGCACGGTCGGCATGACGTATGACGCGCATGTCGCAACCGCCGAAGTGACCGTGACCGAGGACAGCGAGGGCAACCTGACCGCAAACGTCACCAAGAAGGAAAACGGACGCTTTACCAACACGTACCGCACTGAGCTCGATTACGCCGCGGCCGGCGGCCTCAAGCTCAGCAAGACCCTCTACGGACGTCCCATGACCGAGGGCCAGTTCACCTTTACCGTGACGCCCGCCGACGATGATTCGGCTAGCGCACTTGGCCTGCTGCCCGGAGCCAACAACTTCGAGTCCCCTGCAACGATAGAGGGAACGGTCGGACTGATCGACATTCTGGCTGGTCATGAGGTTAAATTTACGCAAGCTGACGCCGGCAAGACCTTCAAGTACACCGTGGCCGAAAAGAACGACGGCCAGCCCGGTTACACCTACGATGACGCCGTACGCACGGTGACGATCGCCATCGCCGACGACACCGCCGGTACGCTCACTGCTACGACGACCGTTTCCGGTGGTCCCGAGGGCACGCATGAGACGGTCCACAAGAGTGGCGAGAACAAGGTCGAGAAGGCCCTGGTGCCGTTCCACAACAGTTACAGCGCTACGACCAATACGCCTGGTGGCACCGCTGCTCAGGTCGTTGCCACCAAGACTCTGACCGGTCGCCCGATGGCCGACGGCGAGTTCTGGTTCGGCATCGCCTATCAGGGTGAGCTTGTGGCATACGAAAACCTCAAGCCCAATATCGGCGGGCACGTGAGCTTTGATACGCTGCACTACGACACCAAGATGCTTGCTAATCTTGAGGCTGCTGGGCTTGCTTATCGTACCGATAAGGACGGCAAGCTTGCCTGGACCATTAACTACACGGCCTACGAAGATTTATTCGGGCTGCCGAATGGCGTTTCCGCTACAACGTGGAGCTTTGGCTTTAAGGTTATCGTCGTCGACAACGGTGACGGTACCCTGACGGCGACGGTCGACTACGGCGGCGTCGAGCCCTTGTTCGAGAACGTCTACGGCGCCGACGCCGTGGATGCCGCGCTCACCGGTACTAAGAAGCTCCAGGTTGCCGAGGGCCTGACCCCGGCCGACATCACGGGTAAGTTCACCTTTACCGTGACCGCCGACGAGGCAGGTGCCCCGATGCCCGAGCGCACGACCGTAACCAACGACGCAGCCGGTAACGTGGACTTTGGCAAGATCCACTTTACGCTCGAGGACCTCAACCGCGCTCTGGGCGTGACGGACGATGCGACCGATAAGGCCGAGGCGGACGAAGCTGACGAGGCCGAGGCCGACGAGGCAGAGGCTGAAGAGGCCGACCCCGCCGCTGACGCCAATGTCGACGAGTCCGAGCCTGCGGCCCCCACCGCTCCGCGCTCGCACACCTTTGCCTATACGGTGACCGAGACCGGCAGCGCCCCTGGCGTGACCAACGATGCCAACGCCACGCGCAAGGTTTCCTATACCGTGACTGACGACGGCGCCGGACATCTGAGCGTCAAGCGCGAAGGCGACGACGGTGCTGCCTTCACGTTCACCAACACCTACAGCGTAACGCCTACCGATTCGTCCGTGACCGATCAGGTCAAGACGGTCAAGCGTCTGACCGGACGCGACCTTGCAGTCGGCGAGTTCACGTTCGATCTGCTCGAGGACGACGTGGTTGTCGCAAGCGGCACCAACGACGCCAACGGCACTGTGACACTGAGCCCGATCCGCTACGAGGCACCCGGCACGCACACGTACACGCTGCGCGAGGCTTGCCCCAACGCGCTCGGCCTGTACAAGGGCATCACCTATGACGGCACGACCTACACCGTCGTGACCACCGTTTCCGACAACGGCGACGGCACGCTGACCGCGACGCACAAGCTCGAGGGAACCACCGAGTCGGCTGGCTTTACCAACAAGTATCACGCCATGCCCACGCAGGTCTCCATCGGCGCCATCAAGGTGCTCGAGGGACGCGAGCTCAAGAAGGACGAGTTTAGCTTTAAGCTCGTTGGCGAGGACATCGAGTCCACCGTCACCAACGATGCCGACGGCAAGATCAACTTCGACAAGTTCGAGTACGACGAGCCCGGAACGTACGTCTACACCATCAGCGAGGTCAAGGGCGACGAGACCGGTATGACTTATGACAAGTCCGTCTTTACCGCGACCGTCAACGTGGTCGATGACGGCGAGGGCAGCCTCAAGGCAAGCGTCGCCTTTGCCAAGGGCGACAAGAGCGTCGAGGGTATCGTGTTCAACAACACGTACAAGAAGCCCGAGACGCCCGTGCCGACGCCCGATCCCGGCACGTCCAAGACCGTGACGAATATCGTCAAGACGGTCAAGGGTTTCCTGCCCACCACGGGTGACCAGCAGGCCGCCGCTCTGCTTATGACATTTGTCGTCGCCATGGCCGGCGTCGGAGCCCTGGTCTGGGGTATCCGTAAGCGCTAGGCACGTCGACAGCGCCCGGGGCCAAAAGGCCCCGGGCGGCCGGCAGGGCTAAATCCCGACCTACTCCTACCCCCAGCCGCCACGGAGGCATCTCCCTCCTCCGTGGTGGCGCTTTTGTGCGTTGGGGAGGAGGGCGCGCCACGAAACCGGCCCATCTACTACGTTTAGCCCCTTACCCCCAACCATGCCGAAAAGCGCAAAAACAAAACCGCAGGTAGAACGCCTGCGGTTTTGTTCAAAACGAAGGTATGGTCAGGGGTATCGAGTCAAACGTAGTAGATGGGCCGATTTCGTGGCGGGCGGTTTCGGCCGATCCATTGGGGACGGAGGAAAACGGCTCATTTTGGTCCCGCGAGGCTGGCGGAGACACTCGTGCAGGGCCGCCCGAACAAAACTATGCCGGTTTACTACGATGAATCCGAGATTCCTGACCACACCCGCATTTTTGCAAATATCGCAAGTGTTCTACCTGCGGTTTTGTAAGTGCGCAATTTGCCGTGGTCGGAGATATGCGGTTCATCGTAGTAAACCGGCATAGTTTTGAAATGGCATCAAATTGGCGGCAGCCAGCGGCTAGCCTCGCAGATAGGCGATGGCGATTTGGGTGCGGTTGCGTAGCCCCATTTTGGCTAGGATTGAGCTGATGTGGTTGCGCACGGTGCCTTCGCCCATATAGGCGGTGGCAGCGATCTCCTTGTTGTCGAGGCCGCGGGCGATGAGCTCTGCGACTTCGAACTCGCGGTCGGTCAGGCTGACAAAGGCCGCGGGCCGGCGGGCCGTGCCGGCCTCGACGCCCGCCCCATCAAAGTTGATATCCTCGATCGCCTTGCCCTCGAGCACGCGTTTGCCGTCCATGACCTGCGCCAACGCTGGCGGAATGGCGGCGACATCGGTTTTGATCAGATAGCCGCGGGCACCCAGCTTGAGCGCCGACACAATGTACTCGTCATCCGAGAATGTCGTCAGAAACACCACACGTGCTGCAGGATCGCGCTCGAGGATCTCGCGTGCCGCCGAAAGTCCGTCGCGCCCCGGCATCTGAATGTCGAGCAGTGCGATATCGGGTGCGTGCTCGGCGTAGAGCGCCACCGCATCGTCGCCGTTGGCGCCGGTGCCCACTACCTCGATCTGCGGCTGGACGCCCAGGATAATCTTGAGCGAATCGACCACCAAGCGGTCGTCGTCGACAACTATGAGCCTCATCGGCTCTCATCTCCTTGCTGTTTGGGAACGGTGGCAAACACACGCCAGCCGTCACCGCCGGCGCGCGGGCCGGCGGTGAAGGTGCCGCCAAGCGCCTCGACGCGCTCGCGCATGGAACTCAACCCCATGCCCTCCGCGGCGCCGTGGCCGCTTGCTTGAACCCCGCCCGCGCCATTGTCGGTAACAATGAGCTGGTAAAACGACGGATGCTCCATGCACCGTACGGTGACAGCATGGGCGCAAGCATGGCGCATGGCGTTGGAAAGCGCCTCGCGCAGGACCGCCGCAAAGCAGTTGGCGACATTTGCGGGCGCATGCTCGGCCAAAACTTCAAGCTCAATCTGCGGGCCGCCGTCCGAGCGTGCGCCTTCAACGATGCGCTCGAGCTGTACGGAGAGGTCGACGGCGTTGTCGTTGAGGGCGTGGACGCTGGCGCGTACGAGCTGGAGCGCCTCGTCAACCGTGCGTTTGACGTCGGCAAAGTCGGCGGCAATCCTGGGCTCGTCGGCGTGGACCACGCGCAGGGCCTCGGTCTGCAACGAAGCACGCGTGAGCTGGTGGCCGACGTTGTCGTGAATTTCGCGCGCGATGCGGGCGCGTTCGGCGAGCGTCGCGAGCTCGACTTCGTAGTCCTGGCGGTCGGCAAGATCGCGGTTGCGCGCTTCGAGCACGAGGGCTCGTTCCTGCAGCTCATCGCGCGTGCGGCGCATGCGCTGCTGCTCGCGCTCCAGCTGGGCGGTACGCAGTGACAACAAGGTGGCGGCAACCGAAAGGATGGCGGTCAGCAGAAGCGTTCGGGCGGTGAGCGCGTCGGTGCGAAGGTCCGCGACGAGCGCAAAAGCAAAGACGGAGCCAATGCCCAGCGCGACCCAGGCGTGTTCGCGGCGCACGCGCCGCGCGATGTCATAGAGGGCGAGAGGCGCAAACGGCACAAACGGCGGCACGAAGACAGCCGCGATGATGAAAGCGTAGCTCGCGGCCTCGCTTGCGCGACGCGTGCGTTCCCCCTGTGCGACCTCGGCCAGCGAAGTGGCAATAACGCCAAGGCAAAACGCCGCGACCAGACGAGCGTCCACAGCAAGACCCATGGCGGCCGCAATGCAGCACGCCAGCACGATCGATTTGTCGAAAAGCCTGTTCATACGGGTATTGTACGCGAAGGCGCGCGCGGTGGAGGGGCCGCCTGGCGCAACCGTGACATTCCTCCCGCGCGGCAAAGCGGGGGCGTCGGCAGGCCGCACGACCAAGGCCCCCGTACTCGTGACAAAGCTCACTGGTGCGCGCCGGCGGCTCCTGCGATGATGCAATCGTACCGGGCCGCAAGCAACAGAAGGACCGCCTCATGACAGATATCGTCCACGTCGAAAACCTCGTCAAGCGCTACGACGATCTTATCGCGCTCGACCACTTTAACCTGAGCATCGCCCCCGGCGAGATCTTTGGCCTGCTGGGCCCCAACGGCTCGGGCAAGACCACGTCCATCAACTGCATTCTGCAGCTGCTCGCCTACGACAAAGGTACCATCGAGCTGTTCGGTGAACCCATGACGCCCACGCGTTACGACCTCAAGCGCCGCATCGGCGTGGTCCCGCAACAAGTTGCGGTGTTCGACGAACTCACCGTGCGCGAGAACATCGACTATTTCTGCAGCCTTTACGTTAACGACCGCAAGCGCCGCCGTGCGCTGGTCGACGAGGCGATCGACTTTGTCGGGCTGGGCGACTTTGCCAAGTTCCGCCCCGGTAAGCTCTCGGGCGGCCTGGCGCGTCGCCTTAACATCGCCTGCGGCATCGCGCACAAGCCCGAGCTCATCTTCTTTGACGAGCCCACGGTGGCGGTCGACCCGCAGAGCCGCAACGCCATCCTGGAGGGCATCTGCCGCCTGCGCGACGAAGGCGCCACGGTGGTGTATACCAGCCATTACATGGAGGAAGTCGAGCAGATTTGCAGCCGCATCATGATCATGGACGGCGGTCGCGTGCTGGCGCAGGGCACCAATGACGAGCTCAAGCGCATGATTCAGATGGGTGAGCGCGTGACCGTCGAGGTCGGCGCCGTCGAGCCAGCCACAATCGAGCGGCTGCGCGCCCTCGAGCATGTGCTTTCGGTTGAGCTTTCCGGCGGCGAGCTCATCTGCACCTGTGAGGCGAGCCCGCACAATTTGGTCGACATCCTCGACACGCTGCGCGCTGCCGACGTTGCGCTCGGCCGCGTGTGGAGCGAGCCGCCGACCCTCAACGACGTGTTCCTCGAGATCACCGGCCGCGAGCTGCGCGACTAGGGGGCAGCTATGTTCAACACCATTATCATTACGGTCAAGACGCTGCTGCGCCGGCCGAGCACGTGGGTTTGGGGCGCGGTCTTTCCCATAGCGCTTTCCACGATGTTCATGTTTATGTTTGCGAATCTGAGCTCCGACGGCACGGTCGACCCGGTGTCGGTGGCCGTCGTAGCGGATGAGGCCTGGGACGCCTCGACCTTTAAGGACGTGACGGCTTCGCTTGCCAAGGAAGGCGACGACCAGCTGCTCGAGATTCACGAGTGCGACGACGCAGCCGATGCGAACCGTGCGCTCAAGGCCGGCGAAGTCGCGGGCATCTACACGGTCGATGCTGCGGGCACGCCCAAGCTCACGCTGCTTTCGAGCTACGACAGCTCGCGCGCGTCGACGGTGCTCACCGACCGCAGCATTCTGGAGACGGTGGCAAGCTCGTATACACAAAATGCCGAGCTCATGTCCCAGATTGCCCAAGACAACCCGCCTGCTCTTGCCGACCCGGAGGCGGTTGCTCGCGCCCTGTCGCTCGAGGGTGGCACCCGCCGCGTAAGTCTGACACGCACCACGCCCGATGGTACGGTCATCTACTACTACGCGCTCTTTGGCCTGGTCGCGATGATGTCTGCCGAGTTTGCCGCCTTGAGCGTCGTCGATCTGCAGCCCAATCTGTCGGGCCTTGGTGCGCGTCGCTGTGTGGGCGGTCTTTCCAAGACGGCGTCGCTAGCCGGCATCTTTGTCGGCTCGTGGCTGGTTTCCTTTGCCTCGATGGCGGTCGCGATTAGCTACGTGCGCCTAGTCGTTGGCGTCGACTTTGGCGGGCGCGAGGGGCTGTGCCTGCTGGGCGGTGCTGCATCCGCGCTTGCCGCCACGGGCTTGGGGCTCTTTGTGGGCACGCTTCCCGTTAAGGGTGGCAAGGCGTCCAAGTCGGGCATCCTCACGGGCTTTGCCACCACGTGCGCCCTGTTCGCCGGCCTCTACGGCGAGCCGGCGATGGCGCTTGCCGACGACGTCGCCCGCGCCTGCCCGGCCGAGTGCTGGCTCAACCCCGTCAAGCTCATCTGCGACATGTTCAATCGCCTGTATTTCTTTGAGGACCTGGGGCCCTTTGCCGTCCGCGCCGGCGCGCTCGTCCTTATGGCGTTGCTGTTCGTTGCCGCCGCCACGCTGATCTTTGGAAGGAGCCGCTATGAGCACCTTTAAGACCGCGCTTCGCATGGCGCTCGCGCACCCGCTCTATCTGCTCATCTACACGGTGTTCATTTCGCTCATGGGTGTATTCATCGCGGCATCGGTGAGCTGGAACTCGTCGCAGCTCACCGAGTACAAGCCCTACGATGCCAACGTGGTCGTGGTCGACCGCGATGACAGCGACCTTTCGCGTGCGCTTACCAAGCATCTGGGTTTGCGCTTTGAACTGGTCACGGGCGTCGGCGACGATACGTACGATCTTGCGGACGCGCTCTCCAAGAGCAATAGCGCCAAGGGCAGCGCTGACTGCGTGTTCTTTATCCCGGAGGGGTTTGAGGACGACCTCGTTGCAGCCGCCCGAGCGGGGGAGTCCCTGCCCAAGCTCGATGCGACCTACGGTGCCGGCACCATGGCTGCTGCGCTTTCGTCTGCCGAGGCCTCACGCTGGATCTCGCTCGCGGGCGCTGCGGCGGCCCTAGAGCCCGCCGCTTCTAATGGCAGCGTCGCCAAGGCCGCCGAGCATGCCGCCGCCAAGCGCGCGGAGGTCGAGATTGAGCAGGTCAAGGTCGACTCGACTGCCGCCGCCACGCTCGAGTCGTATTTCAACTTTGGTGCGTACGCGATTATCTCGTCGGTCATCGTGTCGGTGGGGCTGGTATTCTCGGGCATGAACGAGCCCGAGCGCGTGCGTCGTATGGATGCCGGCCCAATCCCCGAGCGTCAGCGTTCGCTCGCCGTGTTTGCGGCCGCCGCCGTGCTCACCGTCTGCATCTGGTTTGTGTCGAGCATGATGGGCGTTGTGGGCTTTGCCGGCGCGGTCGCCGAGGTCGGCGTGGGCCGCGTGTGCCTGGCGCTGGCGGCGACGTTTGCCTTGGCGTGCACGCCGCTGGCCGTTGGCTTTGCGCTTTCGAGCCTGGGTGCGCGCGAGGAACTGCTCAACGGCGTGGGCAACCTGCTCGGCATGCTCATGACGTTTTTGGGCGGCGCCTGGATGCCGCTGTCGCTGATGGGCCCGGCCGTGCAGACGGTGGCGCACTTTGTGCCGACATATTGGGTGAACGACGCGATCGGCAAGGCGCTTGCCTCGGACCTGACGTCTGCCGCGCTGGGCGACATCGCCTGCGACCTAGGCGTCACGGCACTCTTTGCCGTGGCCATCGCCGCCGCAGGCCTGGCCCTCGCACACGCCAAATCCCGCGCCTAGCCACCTAGTCATCGGGTACTCATTGGGGACAGACTTAAACGACCAAGAGTGGTCATTGGGGACAGACTTAAACGACTAGTCATTGGGGACAGTCTTTGCCGAACCGCCGGCTTGCCGGCCGGGTTGCCAAGGACTGTCCTCAGCTGCCGGCAGAAAGGGAACGTCCCTAACTGCCGGGTGGCGAAAGAGTGTCCCCAACAGCTAGTCATTTAAGAACGTCCCCAATGACTAGTCTGAAATAAAATCCAGGCCTCGCCCAAAAATAGTTCGCCAAGGTTTACTATTGCATTCATAAAGTAGCAACAGGCTAACAATGGGGGATAGCATGGCGACGAAGCAAGCCTACGTCCAGGTCAAGGGGCTCAAGAAGCACTACGGCGACGGTGACGCGCTCCTGACGGTGCTCGACGGCATCGACACGTCCATCAATCGCGGCGAGATCTGCGTCATGCTGGGGCCCTCGGGCTCGGGCAAGTCGACCTTCCTTAACCTGATCGGCGGCCTGGAGGATGCCGACGGCGGCTCCATCATGGTGGACGGCTGCGACCTCACGGTGCTCAAGCCCGCCGACCTGGGTGAGTACCGCCGCCGTGAGCTGGGCTTTGTCTTCCAGTTCTACAACCTGGTGCCCGATCTCACCATCAAGGAGAACATCGAGGTCACGGCGTACCTGTCCAAAAACCCGCTCAATGTCGACGACCTGCTGCGCTCGCTGGGCCTCTACGAGCACCGTAACAAGTTCCCGCGTCAGGTTTCGGGCGGCCAGCAGCAGCGCTGTGCCATCGGTCGCGCGCTCGTCAAAAACCCGGGTCTGCTGCTGTGCGACGAGCCCACGGGCGCGCTTGACTACAAGACGTCCAAGGAAATCCTGCAGCTCATGGAGGATGTCAATCACGAGTACGGCTGCACCATCATCATCGTCACCCACAATGCCGCCATCGCGCGCATGGCCAATCGCGTGCTGCGCCTGCGCGACGGTCGCATTGTCGAGGATGAACTCAACGAGTCGCCCGTCGCGGCAGCCGAGCTCGATTGGTAGGCGGCGCCATGACACCTCTCGCAAAACGTCTCCCGCGCGAGCTGCGCCGCAATATCGGCAAGTACCTGGGCATCTTTTTGCTTATGTGCGGAAGCATCGCTCTCACCTCGGGCTTTTTGCTCGCGGCGCATTCCATCGGTTGCCTTATCGACGACATGCGCGATGCGTACACGATCGAGGACGGCCGCGTGACCACCTCCTTCGAGGCCACCGACGATCAACTCAAGGCCGCCGAGGACGCAGCCAGTGACGTCGGCGGCGTCACGCTCTACAAGAATTTCTCCATCGACGCCATCATCAAAAAGACCGCGGGCGACGACGGCACCAAGCGTACACTGCGCACCTATGCGCACCGTACCAAGGTCGATATCGCGTCCTACTGTGAGGGCAAGGAGCCCAAGACGGACGATGAGGTGGCAATCGACCGTGTCTTCGCCACCAACAACGATCTCGCCGTGGGCGATAAGGTCGAGCTTGAGGGCCGCACCTACACCATCTGCGGCATCATGACCCAGCCCGATAGCCAGGCGTTGTTCCTCAACAATTCGGACTTTACGGTGAACACCATCACGTACGGCGTGGCCGAGGTCACCGATGCCGGCTTTGCCGCGCTCGAGGATGCCGGCGGCGCACCCGCCTACGCCTACTCCTTCACCCTTACCGATCGCGACCTCTCCACCGCGGACCGCATCGATGCGGAGCAGGATATGGTGGAGGCGCTGACCGATGCCGATGCACGCGTAGATGAGCTCATCGACGCCGATTCCAACCAGGGCATTGGCTACGCCCGCGACGACGTGGACGGCGACTCCATGATGTGGATGACGCTGCTCGACATTATTATCGTGATCATGGCGTTCGTCTTTGTGGTCCTTACCGACGCCACCATCGAGGAGGAGAGCGCCATCATCGGCACGCTGCTCGCCAGCGGTTATCGCCGTCGCGAGATCGTGCTGCACTACCTGGCACTTCCCGCCATCGTGGGCGTGGTCGCGGCGCTTTTGGGCACTGCGCTCGGCGTTGTGTTCTTTACCGAGCCCATGCGCAGCCTCTATTACGGTTCGTACAGCCTGCCGCCCTTCCAGGTGTACTGGAGCTGGGAGATCTTTGTGAAGTGCGCCGTGGTTCCCGCCGCCGCGCTCATCCTCATCACGCTGGTGGGCCTGTTTCGCAAAATGGGCAAGACGCCGTTGCAGTTCCTTCGTCACGAGGCGAGCGGCAAATCGGGCACCAAGCGCGGTATGCAACTGCCGGAGCGCATGGGTTTTGTTTCCCGCTTCCGCCTGCGTATCTTTCTGCGCAACCTGGGCAACTTTGCCACGCTCTTTGTGGGCATTGCGTTTGCCTCGCTGCTGCTGCTCTTTGGCCTGGCGATTCTGCCCACGATGACGCACTACGCGGACAACCTCGAGACAAGCCTGGTCGCCGAGCACCAGTACACGCTCAAGGCGCCGCTGGAGCTCGAGGGCACTGCCGAGGATCGCGAGCAGTGGTCAGCACTCGAGCGCTTGCAGTCGGTTGACGGCGCGCTGCTTTCCGCCGCCCAAGATGCCGATGACGAGCTTGACGACGCGGCCGATGCGGCGCAGACGGCAGCCGATGCCGCGACCGCATCTCCGTCTGCCGAGAGCCTGACTGCGGCGCAGGATGCGCTTACCAAGGTCCAGGACAAGAAGGATGCGCTTTATGCGCGCCTCGATGACCTTGCCGATATCCTCGGCTGCAACCGCGACGAGGCTATCGACCTGATTGACAAGGCCTCTAAGATCGACACCGACAACGACGACATTCACCCGGTCAACACGATTGACAACGGCGCGGGCGCAATCGCGCAGGCCGAGAAATATGCCGTTTACCAGCTGCAATACGACCGCGGCGATGGTAATGGCGAGGAGACGATTTCTGTCTACGGCATCTCGCCCGATTCGCGCTACTGGAAAGGGCTGGACGTCGGCGACGGACGCGTCGTCTTTGGCGGTGGCTTGCTCGACAAGTTTGGCTGGAGCGAGGGGCAGAAGGTCACGCTCGGCGACAAGTGCGAGGGCAAGGACTATTCGCTGGAGTACACGGGCAAGGACGCCACCTGGGGCTCAAAGTCGGACATGAATATCTATATGAGCATCGACGACTTTAACGAGCTGTTCGGCAATGACGCCACCTACTTTAACGGCTATGTGAGCGACGAGAAGCTCGACCTCGATGCTCGTTACTTTGCCGGCGACACCACGCCCGACGACATGCGGGCCGTGGGCGACCAGTTCATCGGCATGATGAGCAAAATGATCGGCATGATGGTTGGCCTCGCGGTGTTTATCTTCCTGCTGTTTATGTATCTACTGACCAAGGCTGTGATCGACCACAGCGCCCGTTCGATTAGCTATATGAAAGTCTTTGGCTATCGCGATAGCGAGATCTCGCATCTGTACATCCGCTCGATCACGCTGTGCGTGGCGGCGTCGCTCGTGCTGAGTCTGCCGGTCATTATTGGCTCGCTCACGGCCATCTTCCGCTCGATGCTGCTCACCTACAACGGCAATATCGAAATCTATGCGCCCGCTTGGTCCATGGTTGCATGCGTCGGCATTGGCTTTGCAACCTACCTGGTCGTGGCGCTGTTGCACATGCGTTCCATCAAACGTGTGGGCCTGGCCGAGGCACTCAAGGTGCAGGAGTAGTCATCGGGGACAGTCTTTGCCGATTCGCCGGTTCGCCGGCCGTGCTGGCAAGGACTGTCCCCAGCTGCCGGCAGGAAAGGAGCGTCCCTAGCTGCCAGGTGGCGAGGCACTCATTTAAGTCCGTCCCCAATGAGTGGTTTCAGTCATTTAAGTCTGTCCCCAATGACTAGGTTCCGTACTTGACTTTAACTCTGCTTTAACTGGTACCATCCTCTTATGTCTGTAACGCTATATAGACCGAGGGGATAGATCTATGACCGCAACTGCACCCGCAGCACCCGCTAAGGTGTACTTCACCAACCTGCGCACGCATGCTCGCGAGAGCCAGCTCGACAAGCTCAAGCGCCTCATCCGTCACGCCGGAATTGAGCAGATCGACTTTGAGAACAAGTTCGTCGCCATCAAGATTCACTTTGGCGAGCTGGGCAACCTGAGCTTTTTGCGCCCCAACTACGCCCGCGCCGTCGCGGATATCGTGAAGGAGCTGGGCGGCAAGCCCTTCCTCACCGACTGCAATACGCTCTATGTGGGTAGCCGCAAAAACGCGCTTGAGCACATCGACACCGCCTACCAGAACGGCTTTACCCCGTATGCCACGGGTTGCCAGATCATCATCGCCGACGGCCTCAAGGGCACCGACGAGGCGCTCGTCCCGGTCGAGGGCGGCGAGTACGTGCACGAGGCCAAGATCGGCCAGGCACTCATGGACGCCGATATCGTGATCAGTCTCACCCACTTTAAGGGCCATGAGCAGGCCGGCTTTGGCGGCGCCATGAAGAACCTGGGTATGGGTGGCGGCAGCCGCGCCGGCAAGATGGAGCAGCATGCCGCCGGCAAGCCGAACGTCGCGACCGAGCACTGTGTTGGCTGCCGTGCCTGCGAAAAGGTCTGTGCGCACAACGCTATCTCGTTTGACGACACCCGCGAGCGCGAGCTTGCCAACGGTAACACCCGCACGGTCCACGTGGCCGCCATCGACCACGATCGCTGCGTGGGTTGCGGCCGCTGCATCGGCGTGTGCAACCAGGACTGCATCAAGCCCGGCTATGAGGCCGCGGCCGACGTGCTCAACTGCAAGATCGCCGAGTACACCAAGGCCGTCGTCGACGGCCGCCCGAGCTTTCACATCTCGCTTGCCATGGATATCAGCCCCAACTGCGATTGCCATCCCGAAAACGACACGCCTATCGTCAACGATATCGGCATGTTCGCGAGCTTCGACCCGGTCGCCATCGACCAGGCCTGCGCCGATGCCGTCATGGCATCCGAGCCGCTGCCCAACACCGAGCTCACCGATAGCGCGGCCAAGATGGAGCACAACCACGAGCATCTGGAGGGCGAGCAGGCCAAGGATCCCTTCTGCATCACGCATCCCGACACCGACTGGCGCGTCTGCATCGCGCACGCCGAGAAGATTGGCCTGGGCACGAGCGAGTATGAGCTCATCGAGGTCAAGTAGCGCCTAGCTATTGGACAAAATAAGCGCCCTTGTAGCGTAATTTGAGCAAAAGCCGCCCACGAGCACAACGCTTGCGGGCGGCTTTTCAGAAGTGCGGTGAAAAATCGAATACCGTCGACCACAAACCGATTTTTGGCAACAAAACCCCAGACGTTGCTTTTTGCCTAAAAATTCTTGTCGAGGAAGTTGTCGACCGTGTTCCAGTAGAGTTCGGGGTCGACCTGCGCGCTCTTGGCGTGGGTGGCGCCATGGATAGTGAGCTTTTGCTTGACCTTGCTGGCGCACGCGTCGTAGTTTTGATCGAGCATGCTGTACGGTACAAAGGTGTCCTGGTCGCCGTGGATAAACAGCATGGGAACCGTCGCATGTTTGAGTTGCTCCACACTGCTCGCCTTATGAAAGTCGTAGCCCGCGCGCACGTTGCACACCAAGTTTGCTACATCGAGCAAGGGAAAGCTGGGCAGGCCGAACACGTCCTTGAGCTGCAGAGAAAACTCGTCCCAAACACTTGTATAGCCGCAGTCCTCGATAATGCATTCCACGTTTGCGGGCAGAGATTCCCCCGCGACGTTCATGGCAGTTGCCGCACCCATCGACTCGCCAAAGACCAGGATGCGCGCCTCGGGGTCAGTCTGAACGATTTGCTCGATCCATGCGACGACATCGAGCCGCTCGGGCCAGCCCATGCCGATATAGTCGCCGCCGGAGCGCTCGTGGGCGCGTGCGGCGGGTGCGAGTACGTTCATGCCGCGGTCGTGGAATCGCTTGACGTATCGGGCCATACCGATGGGCTCGTTGGTATATCCATGCAGGCAGACGGCGTAGTCGTGCGTGCTCTCCGACGCAGCAAAATACCAGGCGGCAAGCTCGGTCCCGTCGTCCGCAGTGAGGCTGCCGCTCTCGCGGTTTTCCTTAAACCACGCCCGTGCCCCGGTATCCTCGGCATCCGGCTGCTCACCTTCTTTGTCGTTCTTGCTATCCTGCATCATCTTCATGGTGTATGGCGCGCGGGGATTCAGCGCGAAGTCAAACAGAAAGTTGCCGGCAAATCCGAGCAGCGCAACGACAACCACCAGCGCAACGACGCCGGCTATCTTGAGCTTTCGATGGGAACGTGCGTTTTGAGACATGAGAAGCTTTCCTATAAGATGTTAATACATCAACATTTAATGCAAGCGCATTATGGACGTTCGCCGTTGATGCGTCAACAGGCAAAGAATGGGTAAACGAAAGGTCACGTATGGTGCAAATTTCGCACGTACCTAGACGCTTTGATATAGTGTTGAGAACTCTTTACGTTGGAGGATGTAACCGGCATGTCCGATTCGAGCGACAGTTCTAAGCCGCGACCCAAGACCGCGGCCGTTCCACACTACACGGTGGGTGAGGAGATCATGAACTCCGTCACCCATGGTGTCGGCTGCCTGTTGGGTATCGCGGGCCTGGTGCTCCTGATCGTATTCGCCGCCCTGCGCGGCGGAGGCCCGGCCCACATGGCCGCGGCAATTGTCTATGGCGTCAGCATTATCCTCGAATACCTAGCCTCCACGCTCTACCACGCGATTCAGCCCGCGCGCGCCAAGCGCGTGTTTCGCATCATCGATCACAGCTGCATCTACCTGCTCATAGCCGGCAGCTATACGCCGTTTTGCCTCATCACGCTCGCAAACGACGGCGGCGCTGTGCTGTTCTTTGCCGTATGGGCCATCGCCATCATCGGCATCGCCCTCGAGTGCTTCCTGCGCGAGCGCCAGCCGCATTGGGTAAGCGGCCTGGTCTATCTGCTGATGGGCTGGCTCGTTGTCTTTAAGCTGCCCGAACTTGTGGCGCTGCTCAACCCCGTGGCACTTGCCCTGCTCGCCGTCGGCGGCGTGTGCTACACCGCGGGCGTGCCGTTCTATATCGCCAAAAACGTGCGCTATCTGCACAGCGTGTTTCACCTGTGGGTGCTCGCCGGCAGCATCTTCCAGTTCATGGCGGTGATCCTCTTCGTAATCTAGCGACCACGCCAGCGCCCGTGCCCCCGCTCGGTCGCCAGTGCAATTGCCGTATCCGCCACCAACGTTTTAATCCGACGTCCCGAATCTTGGAGGTTCGAGAAACTCCCGATGGACATAACCATCTCCCTTATCACCACCCTCGTTTTGACCCTCATCAACGGCTACTTCTCTATGTCCGAGATGGCGCTCACCACGGCCAAGCGCGCCGTGCTGGAGCATGAGGCCGAGGAAGGCGACAAGCGCGCCGAGCGTGCCATTAAGCTGGCTGCCGACTCCGACCAGCTGCTCGCCACCATCCAGGTCGCCATCACACTCGTGGGCTTCGCCTCGTCCGCCGTCGCCTCGACGAGTCTGTCCGACCCACTCGCCACGTGGCTCATGAGCTTTGGCATCGCGCCGCTCTCCGCCATCGCGCGCGGCCTGGCGCCGGTCATCATCACCGTCGCGGTCGCCTTCGTGTCCATCGTGATTGGCGAGCTTGTGCCCAAGCGCATTGGTCTGGCCAATGCCGAGGGCGTATCCAAGCAGGTCGTGGGACCGTTGTCGTTTTTCCAAAAGATCGCCCGTCCGCTCGTGTGGCTGACCGGCGCCTGCTCCGATGGCCTGGCCCGCATCCTACGCATCAAGAGCGCCGACGACCGCCAAAACGTCTCGGAAGAAGAGATCAAGTACATGGTCTCGGAGCAGGACGACCTGCTCGACGAGGAAAAGCGCATGATCCACGAGATCTTCGACCTAGGCGACACCGTTGCCCGCGAGGTCATGGTGCCGCGCGTGGACACCACCATGTGCGAGGACGACGAGACGGTCGCCGACGTGCTGTCCACCATGCGCCAGACCGGCTTCAGCCGCATCCCCGTCTATCACGAGGATCCCGACAACGTCGCCGGCATCGCGCACATCAAGGACCTGATCCAACCCGCGCTCGACGGCAAGGGTGACCAGCCCATCGCCGGTTTTTTGCGCGACGCCACCTTTGTGCCCGACACCAAGGATATCCTGCCGCTGCTGTCCGAGATGCAGACCTCGCACGACCAGATCGTGGTGGTCGTGGACGAGTACGGCGGCACGGCCGGCATCATCACCATCGAGGACATCGTCGAGGAGATCGTCGGCGAGATCGAGGACGAGTTCGACCCCGACAACAAGTATCTCACGCGCCTTTCGCGCCGCGAGTGGCTCGTTGATGGGCGTTTTTCGTGCGATGACGCGATTGAGCTTGGTTGGCCGCTTGAGGAAAGCGATGATTATGAGACCATCGCCGGCTGGATTTTGGAGCTTTGCGACTCGGTGCCCGACATCGGAGAGGTGTTTGAGGTCGCGGGGTACAAGTTCAAGGTGCAGTCGATGCGTGGCCAGCGCATCTCGCTCATTCGCGTGATTGCTCCGGCCGAAACCGATAAGAAGGATTCCGAGTCTTCGGTAGACGAGCCGACGACGTCGGGTGCGGGTTCCGCGAATCCGCACGACGGCGACGAGTAGGACAAGGAAGAGTAGGGGAGAGTTATGGCAGGCCTGTTCAACATCCTTAAGGTCACCGTCAGCGAGGACAAGATCTGCGCGCATGTGCTGGTGAACCCCGGCATGCCGCTCATGACCTCGGAGGACATCGAGGCCACGGCGCGCGTGTACTACCTGGTGCCGGCGATTGCCAAGCACCTGTGCCTGGGCGATTCCGGCCGCGAGTTCCAGGACTGCATGGGCCAGACCGAGCTCTGCCACCTGCTGGAGCACGTGACGGTTGAGCTCATGAACGAGACCGGTCTTGCCGGTAGCATCTCGTGCGGCCGCACGCGCGTAAGCGAGCACGACGAGCGCGTCTTTGAGGTTGAGCTTTCGTGCCCCGACGACGCGCTGGCCATCGGTGCGCTGTCTTCGGCCACCTTTATGATGGACTGGGCCTATCTGCACGCCGACCAGCCTGCCCCCGACGTGGAGGGCACGGTCGCGGGCCTGCGCAACCTGGTGCTGGGCATGCGCGCCGAGGCCGAGGGCAAGGATCCTCACGAGGCCGTCGCCGCTGCGAACGGCGAAGATGCTGCCGAGGACGAGGGCGCTGACGAGGGCGATGTGCCGGTCGACGCCGAGCCCGTTGCCGATGCGACCGCCGAGCCCGTTCCCACCGAGCCCCAGGGCGTCCCCAACTTTGACGACGAGCCCCAGGTGGCGATTGATACCGAGGGCGCGGTTGCCGAGAACCACGAGGCCTCCGCTGCCGTCTTTGGCGGTGCGGCGACGGTTCCGGCAGGACCTGCGCATGAGGGCGGTCTGCCGCTCGTGGACGGCGCCGGCGAGGACCCGGGTGCCACGGTGGCCATGCCGGCTATGCCCCAGGAGTAGGCCTAGGCGTTTATCACCATCACATACCTGCGCCTTTGCCGTACGCAGATGAGCGGAGCGGCAAGTGATGCGCTGCGGGTATAATGGACAGCATTCAAACGGTGGGCACCGACGTGCCCGCAGGAGAGGAATGATCATGGGTAAGACTTTCAGCTTTGTCTCCGGCGCACTTTTTGGTGCCGCTGCCGGCGCTATTGTCGGCGTTGCTCTGGCCCCGCGCTCGGGCGCCGAGACCCGCGCCATGGCTGCCGATATCGCCAACGACGCCTGGGACAATATGCGCGACACCTACGAGCACAGCGCCGAGGAGGCCCGTGCTGCGGTGAATGACTTTGGCCCGATGGTCGACGCCAAGACCGATGACCTGCGCGCCAAGGTCGACCTGGCCCGCGAGCGCATGGACCAGCTGCGCGAGCAGCTCAACGACGCCATTTCGGGCGGCAACGTGACGCCTGCCGCCGACGTCGTGGTCGAGAACGCCGTCGAGGCTGATACCGAGGCTGCGGAGCCCTCGACCGAGGCATAATGCGCGCCGGGGATTTTGTCGGCGCCAAGATCTATCGCAAGCCTACCGAGGACAAGCGCACCAAAAAGGACGGCACGCCGCGCAGCCCTAAAAAGCTCGGAAAGATTCACTTTCCGGTCTTTACCCCGGGCGGTACGCGCGTGGTCGGCTTTATGGTCCGCCAGTCCGATATCGCGGGCATGATCGAGCGTCCCGACCGATTCGTAGCGCTCGACGCCATTGGTGTCTACGAGGGCGCCATTGCGGTCGATGACGTCAAGGACACGTACGATGCCGCCGCCGCCAAGCGCCTCGACATCAACCTGGACGATTGCATCATCTGGGTCGGTATGGACGTGCGCACGGAATCGGGCGACGTCGTGGGCTATTGCTCGGATGTGGAGTTCAAGCCGCGTTCGGGCATCGTGCAGGCATTCTATGTGACCGCCGGTGCTGCTTCGAGTGTTTTGGTTGGTGACACGCAGGTGCCGCCGACGATGCTGCGCGGCTATGAGAACGGCGCGATGGTCGTCTCGGACGAGGTCAAGTCGCTCGGGTATTCGGGCGGTGCGGCTGCCAAGGCCGCCGAGGCCAGCGTCGTGGTGGGCGACAAGGTCAAAAAGGGCGCCAAGATGCTCGACGACAAGGGATCGGTTGCCGTGGACAAGGGCAGTCGCGCACTGGGCAAGCAGCTCGGCAAGACGCGCGGCATGTTCAAGGCCTTTAAGGACGAATACCAAAAGGCGAGCGGAGGCTCGTCAAAAGCTACAAAATAGCGACGTACCAAATGATGGGAGGCAAGCCGGAGACCTGTTGCTCCGGCTTGCTGTGTTTATGGGGGAGGGCATATGCGCCAAAACGGATCCAACTTAAACGGGCGTTCGGGTGCGCGTCCGACGGCGCGCCGCGACCTGGGGCAGCTGCCCAGCGGTCAGCGCAAGCGTCACCGTAAGCCCGGCGCGATGTATCTCAACCATAGCCGCGGCTTTAGCGACCGCAGCGCTCGCATCGGCAACAGCCGCACACCCCGTCGTTCGTCTCGCCTGCCCTATGCGCTCATCGCCGTGGGTTGCGCACTCGTGCTGTTTATCGCTGCCGTCGTGGGCTACGTCAACCGCAGCGTGGACGTGGAGCTCAACGGCCAGAAGACCGCAGTGCGCGTGGGCTCTACGCTGCAGAATCTCATCGACGAACAGGATTTGACTGGCACCTACGACGCAGGCGACCTGCTGGCCGTCGATGACAGCGTGCTCAAGCGCCATGGGGGCGAAAAGCTGTCGGTGAAGGTCGACGGCAAGCGCGTGAAGCAGGGCAAATGGGATAGCCGCGAACTTGAGGGTGGCGAGAAGGTGACGGTCAAGGATGGCCGTAACATCTACGAGAAGCACGAGGTTCAGGCTACGGTTATCGAGCCCAAGCTCAAGGTCGAGGGCACGGGCGCTATCGAGTATGTGCAGACGTGGGGTGTCCAGGGCCGCTCCGAGGTGTGGGTTGGTGAGCAGTCGGGCAAGACGCAAGACCGCGGCGAGGTTGTGCCCGCCACCGATTGCGTTGTTGCGTGCGCCAGCGTGGCGCCCAAGGGCAACAAAAAGTACGTGGCGCTGACGTTTGACGAGGGTCCGAGCGGCGCCACCAAACAGATCTTGCAGGTGCTCAAGGAAAAGGGCGTCACCGCGACGTTCTTCCTTTCGGGCGATGCGGCCGAGGCCTCGCCTGCCACGGCCAAGGCGATTGTCAATGCCGGGTGCGAGATCGGATCCAACAGCTACAGCGACGATTCGCTCAAGGGTCAGGACCCTGAGGCGGTACGCGAACAGATCACAAAAGGCACCGATGCGATTAAGTCGGCGACCGGCGTGAAGACGATGCTGCTGCGTGCTCCCTACGCTGCCTTTGACGAGCAAAACTGGATTGATGCGATGGACCTGGTCTCCGCCGTGGTCTCGTGGAATATTGACTCGGGCGACTGGCTGCTCAACGGTGTCGACGAGCAGGTCTCGACGGTGCTCGATTCGGTGACGCCGGGCAATATCGTGCTGCTCACCGATAGAGACGAATGCGCCGAGCAGACGCTCGAGGCGCTGCCGCAGATTATCGACGGCCTCATTGCCGACGGCTACAAGATCGTGACGCTCAGCGACCTGGTCAAGACGGACACGGCATTGAGCAAAAAGCTCACCTCGCTGACGAAGGTCACCATGCCCAAGGACGCCGTGTTCCCCCAACTTGCCGAGGACGAAGATACCACAGAGTAGTCATTGGGTAGTCATTTAAGAACGTCCCCAATGACTATGTCACGGATGCGTCAGCGTTTGGTATGCCTGCAATGTGCAGCGCATAAATTCGATGCCGCAGGGCGATGCTGATGCTATAGTTACTGCGGTTAATGAGGGTCAAGAGAAAGGTTACAGGTGAAATCCAAACCTCGACCATACAGTCGATGACCCCATGCAGGTGCTTTTTGCGCATGCACGGGGTGTAAGCGTCGAGCGGCGTGCCGCCCGCGCATGCGTATACATATCCAGAAGCCCCCGGACGTCGCACATGCGGCCGCGTCCGGAGGAATAATGATGGGGAGCACCATTGAATTATCTGAGTGAGATGCTCAAATTGCCGGTCTTGGACGTCGATGGAGAAAAGCTCGGCGTGGTGAACGATTTTGGTATTGCTACCGGCGAAGTTTTTCCGCACGTGACGTCGCTCGCGTTCCGCGGTCCCGGCAAGACGCCGTTTATGATCAGCTGGCGCAAATGGGTCGACCGTATCGACGAGACGGGTGTACACCTTAAGACATCGGCCACCGAAATCCGTTTTTCGTACCTGCAGCCGACCGAACTCTTACTCGCCCGCGACGTGCTTAACAAGCAAATTGTCGACACGCAGGGCATGAAGGTCGTGCGCGTAAACGACATCAAGTTTTCCATGTCGGGCGAAAACCAGCTGCGCCTGCTGGGCGCCGAGGTTGGTGCTCGCGGTCTGCTACGCGCCATCAGCCCCGCGCTCGAGCATATCGTCGAAGGCTTTATGAAGCACCTGGGCAAGCCGCTCAGTGAGGACATCATCGCTTGGTCCTACATGGACCTGCTCGACCGCTCGACCAAGAACATTCAACTCTCGGTGTCGCACAAGACGCTCGGCGAGCTGCACCCTGCCGACATCGCCGACATTATCGAGCAGCTCGACCCGCGCCTGCGTGCGCAGGTGTTTGCGCAGCTCGATACTGCCCAGGCCGCCGAGGCTATCTCGGAGTTCGATGACGACGAGCTTATGACCGAGATGCTCGAGGGCCTGTCCGACACGGACGCATCGTCGATGCTGGCCATGATGGACCCGGACGACGCCGCCGACCTGATCGACGAGCTCGATTACGAGAAGGCCGAGAAGCTCCTGCGCCTGATGGGCGTCAAGGAGGAGAAGGCGATTCGTAACCTGCTGGGGTATGAGGACAACACCGCCGGCCGCATCATGACCTCGGAGTTTGTCTCCCTGCCCGCCACGGCAACGGTCGGTGACGCCATCGAGGCGATTCGCGAGCTCGACGAGGACTTCGAGAGCGTCTACTACGTCTATACCGAGGATCCGAGCGGCATGCTGACCGGCGTGCTCTCGCTGCGCACGCTGATCGTAGCCGACCGCGACGCCACGCTGGGTCAGCTGGCCTATCGCGACCTGGTCTATGTGTCGCCCGACGAGGACCAGGAAGACGTGACGGACGAGATGACCAAGTACGATCTGGTTGCTATCCCTGTCTGCGACGAGAACCGTCATATCCTGGGTATCGTAACCTTCGACGACGCCATGGACGTTATCGCCGAGGAGCATCAGGAGGACCTGCAGATCGCCGGTGTCGGCTCGGGCGATAGCGCGTCGGACGACTCGACGAACGTGCTCAGCTGGTTCGTGCATCGCCAGTACTGGGTTGTTGTATGGGGCATTGCGTCGTGCATCATGGCGACCGTGCTGGGAACGGCGCTCGGCTCCGCGCATCTGGTGGTGTTCCCCATGTGCGCCATGCCGCTCGTGCTGCTTGCTGCCTCGCGCATGGTGTCGTTCGTCAAGAACTACTTCCTCGAGTACGACGGCCACGACGACGAGCCCAAACCGTACCTGGGATTCTTCTTCCAGAGCACGGGTATGGGCCTGATCCTTTCGCTCGTGACCTACCTGTGCGCGCAGCTGGTGCGCACCGCTGCATTCCCCGATGCGTCCATGTTTGAGGAGCAACTCTTTACCGGGTGTTTTAATATCGCTGCTATCATTTGCCTGGTTGGCAACATGAGTGCCGTGATTTACCTGATGGTGCTGTTCTGGCGTGACGAGCATGACCTCAACACGTCGGGCACCGCCATGAACGTTATTGCCGTCATGATCTCGTGCGTAGCGTACTGCGCCGCTGCGGTGCTGCTCACCATGTCGGTCATTGGTTAGGTGGTCGCGTGCAAAATACCAAGCAAAAGTCGGGCACCAAGCAAAAGTTGACCATCGCGGCCATCTTTGGCGCTATGGGCCCCGGTCTGCTGGCGGCGCTTTCGGGCAATGACGCCGGCGGCATTGCAACGTATTCCAGTGCGGGCGCCAGCTATGGCTACAAGATGCTCTGGATGCTTCCCGTCATGACTGTGCTGCTCATCGTGACGCAGGAGACCGCGGCGCGCTGCGGCTGCGTCACGGGCAAGGGCCTGGCATCGCTCATCCGCGAGCGCTTTGGCGTGCGCAAGAGTGTACTTGCTATGGCGGCGCTGTTGATCGCCAACACGGCTGTGACCATTTCGGAGTTTGCGGGTATCGCCAGCGGCCTTGCTCTCTTTGGCGTGCCGGCGAGCATCTCGGTGCCGTTGGTGGCGCTGCTGGTGTGGATGCTTACCATGTCGGGTAGTTTCCAGCGCATCGAGAAGATTCTGCTGCTGGTGAGCTGCGTGTTCGTGACCTATATTGTCGCCGCGTTCATGGCTGGCCCCAACTGGGGTGAGGTCGCGGTCGACCTGGTCGTGCCTAACATTCAAAATGACCCCAGCTACGTGTCGCTCGTGGTCGCAACGATCGGTACCACCATCGCGCCGTGGATGATTTTCTTGGCGCAGAACAACGTGGTCGATAAGAACGCGGGCGAGGACGATATCGTGCTGCAGCGCATCGATACTGTGAGCGGCTCGCTTGCCGCCGATATCATTGCCGGCTTTATTATCATCACGACCGGTACGGTATTGTTCCCGGCGGGTATTCAGATTAGCGATGCCGCCGATGCTGCCCGCGCGCTGGAGCCTATTGCGGGTCAGTGGTCCACGGTACTGTTTGCCTCGGGCCTGGTCGCGGCGAGCTTCTTGGCCGCCTGCGTGCTGCCGGGCGTTACGTCGAGCGCTATCTGCGAGGCATTTGGCTGGGAGCGCGGTGCCGACCGCAGCTGGGACGAGGCCCCGGTCTATCGCGGCATCATTACGGCCATCATCGGCATTTCTGCCGTGTTGGTGCTTATGCCTGGCGTCGATCTGTTCCAGATTATGATGACCTCGCAGGTCATCAATGGCGTGCTACTGCCTGTAGTCTTGGTATTCCAGGTGGTTATCGCGGCGGATCGCCACATTATGGGTGCCAACCGCAACGGCCGCGTGTGGAACGTGCTCACTTGGGCGACTATCGCCGTGATTACGGTGCTCACGGTCGTCATGTTTGTCCTGCAGGCGATGGGCTACAGCGCTTAACGCCCACTTTTGCTTCCGAACAGGCCGCAGCGATGGGCTGCGGTCTGTTTTTGTCTGCTATAGGGTGTTAGTTATATAGCAATGGACAAAAAATGCCAAATATGAGTACTGTTGCTAAGTGAATAGCATTTACATCCTAAAAGATAATGAACATAGCCTTTAGTATGTTCATTAAAATTGGCTCCAATACGCCTTAAACCAGTCAGGTTGGCTGCTTTAGGGGGTTGTAGGGGTCGCTCGGACGTCATTTTGGGTGGTTTTGCCTGCTACTAAAATGGTAACAGTACTCATATTTGCCCTTTTTTGCCCACAGACCTTTGAGGGTGCGGCGAAAAGGGCTTGTTTTGATTGTTTGGGGCAGGCACGAGGCGCGGAAACGATGTCTGGAGCGACGGAGCGGCCTGGAATTCATCCGTAGAGGTCTTCATTGGCTGCGCCAGGAGTGTCCCTGACTGCCGGAGGGGGTGTCTGCCGTGGCAGGTATCCCCTCCGGATGCGGGAAGCTTGCGCTGCAGGTTACTTGTCGCCGCCGAGCTTGTGCGGCTTGTAGGCGAGAGCGTTGACGAGCGCGTTGCCGGCGGACTTGACGGCTGCCGGTTGCGGATCGTTAACGTGGTCCTCGGGGTGCACGGGCAGGTCTTTCTTGACTGCATCGTGGATGAGATTGAGGTACTCGGTCACGCCGGTAGTCGACAGGTGCGTGCCGTCGCCGTCGAACAGGTCGTTGCGGTTGGCACTGTATCCGTACCAGTCGATAACGCGCACGTTCTTGTAGCGCGTGGCGGCATTTGCGATAGCCTGGTTGGTGGAACCCACCCACGGCTGCGGACTGCGTGTGTTCACAAATACGACGGTACGCTTGTCGCCGGCATCGGCCATGATGGCATCGATCTGATCATCAGTTACCAAGCCATTGGTGCCCAGTGCAAAGACCACGACCTTGCCGGCAAGGTTCTGTTGGAGATAGCCCTCAAATGTTGCGCGGCCTGCATCGAACTGGCGGCCCTTTTCGGCATCGATGTGACTGTGGGGGAACACGCCGTCAAAGGAATCGACGGCGCGCAGCGACACGGAGTCGCCGATCATCAGCAGGTCGTAGGATCCGTCGGGGAAGCCGTCGTTGTCCTTGTCAGTGTTGTCGGCTGCTTGCTGGTCTTTGGGCGCGGTGTTCTTGGCTTCTTTGTTGAGGATCTCGGCACCTTCACCACTCAACGCGGAGGTCTCCGGCACAAAGATGAGGCCTCCTAGGGCAATGATCAGCACGACGCCGCAAGTGGCACACACGGGAATATGCGCACGCACCCAGCTTGCGGGCGTGGTGGTTCCGTCGCGGAATTCGGAAACAGTGCGCCCAAAGGCGCCCTTCCTAAACGGAGTCTCGATAAAGCGATAGCAGCACTCTGCCACGGCGACCACCACAAGAACCTGCAAGATGTACTGCCACCAGGGCGTATCGTTGATGTTGGCGACCGGGTTCATAAGCAGCAGCAGCGGATAGTGCCACAGATAGATACTGTACGAGCGCTTGCCGATCCACACGAGCGGCTCGGCGGCAAGAGCGCGCGCGACCAAGCCCTGGGGCTGCACACAAGCGGCGATGACCATGAGCGTGAGGATGGAGCACAGCAGCGTGCCTCCGCGATATTGGAAAGCGGTGTAGCCGTTGGTGAGCGCGACCATGGCCGCAAGGCCGACCAGGCCCACAACGCCCAGCACGTCGATGGACGCGGGTGAGGACCAAAAGCGTGCGAGCACACTCGGCTGAGCTGGGGCGGTCTCGGCTGCGGAATTGGCCTTCTCGTCATGCCCACCCTTGGCGTTCTTGTCGAGCTTACCGCGCTTGGCAGCACTCACTAGGCGGTCGAGTTCCAGGCGATGGGCAAGGCGAACCGGCGCCAGGTCGCGATCGGGGATAAATGCCATCCATGCACCCAACAGCAGCGAGAACACGCGGGTATCCGTGCCGTAGTACACACGGCTGGGGTCGGCGGCAGGGTTGTAGAGCACCATCATGGCAAGGGCGGATACCGCTGCGAGCCCCAGGACCACACGGCGCGTGTTGGGTTTGCTTATATGCATGGACACCATGGCAAACAGCAGCGGTGGCCAAATCAGATAGAACTGCTCCTCGATGGCGAGCGACCAGAAGTGCGTGAGCGGCGAGGGGTCGCCCAGAGCATTGAAGTACGAAATATCCTGCGCAATCTGCCACCAGTTGTTAAAGAACAGCAGCGACGGCAGGATATCGGGGCGCATCTTGGTGAGCATCACGTGGTTAAAGATGGTGCACAACGCGCAAGTCACCACCACAACGGTTACCACGGCGGGGAATAGACGGCGAATGCGGCGGATCCAGAAACTCTTGAGGTCGATACGGCCGGTCTTGGCTACTTCGTTGAGCAGCAGACGCGTAATCAAATAGCCCGAAAGCACAAAGAAAATCGTGACGCCGAGCAAGCCACCCTGTGCCCAAGTGAGGTTGAGGTGATAGAGCACCACCGCGACGACGGCGAGTGTGCGCAGGCCATCGAGGGCGGGGATATAGCGGGACTTGGGGCGACCGGGCGTCTGCTGGTTGGCGGCCGACGGGCGGGCGCCGTCGTTGGCGCTGGCGTGCGCGGGCTTGCTGGAGGATGCGGGCGTACGACGTGAGTCCGCATCACGGTGCGCCTCGTTGGCGCGGCGTTTGCCCTGCGGACGTTCGTGCGGAGTCTGCGCCTGGGCCGTGCGGCGTCGGCCGCGTGAGCTCGATTGCGGGAGTTGTTCCATAAAAAATCATCCAATGACGAGAATAGTCAGCACATATTCATTGTAGCCGCCTGCTCCTGTGAATGCTTGCTGCTGGCGTAACCTCAAGCGCGCGTCCACATCAAAGTGAACTAAAGTTATAGGGGGTGCGAAGGCGCACGATCGACGGTCGACGTGGGTGCAAAGCTCGCAGATGAGGAGGTTTCCATGGCAGATAACGGCATTGTTGCGGTGTTCGGCAGTATGAACATGGACCTTTCGGTGGCGTGCGAGCGCATGCCGCGTGCGGGCGAGACCGTCGGCGGTAGCGGCTTTATCACCAATGCCGGCGGCAAGGGCGCCAACCAGGCTGTGGCAGCTGCGCGCATGGGCGCGCGCACGTGCATGATCGGCGCGGTCGGGCGCGATGCGTTTGGCGATGCGCTGGTGGCGGGACTTCAGGATGCCGGCGTGGGCGTTGAGCTCGTGGCGCATCGTGATGACGTGGAGACGGGAACGGCGACCATCATTCGCTGTGAGGGCGACAACCGCATCGTACTGTCACCGGGCGCCAACCATGCGCTTGCGGGCGAGGACGTTGCCCGCGCGCTGAGGCGTCTGGTGGCCGATGAGCTCGACGGCGATGCCAGCGAGATTGCCCCGTCTGCCGGAAGCGTCTTTATCGCCCAGGGCGAATGTGACCTTGCGGCGACGGCCGAGGCGCTTGTTTGCGCTCACGAGCTGGGGTTCTATACGGTCTTTAACCCCGCGCCGGCCTGCGAGTTGCCGGCGGGTGCGTGGCCCGCAGTCGACCTGGCCTGTCCCAACGAGACCGAATGCCAGGCACTGACGGGCATTCTGCCCGCAGATGACGCGAGTTGTGTCGAAGCGCTTAATGCCCTGCTCGGCAAAGGCGCTGGCGCCGCGGTCATCACGCTGGGCGGTGCCGGTTCGGTTACGCTTGGTGATGATGGCGAGCTGCTGCGCATACCGGCGCTTTCGAGCTCGGTGGTCGATACCACGGCGGCCGGCGATACGTTTATCGGCGCACTTGCAGCTGCCCGTCTGGAGGACCTGCCGCTCTTTGAGTGCATGGCCGCGGGCGCTCGCGCCTCGGCGGTGACGGTGTCGCGCTTGGGTGCTCAGCAATCGATTCCCACGCGTGCCGAAGTTGAGCGCGTGTTTGATTTAGACGATTAAGTACAAGACGGAGAAGCGGAGTAGAACAATGGCAACCAAGAAGCTGATCCTTGATCTGGATATGGGTGTGGACGACGCCATGGCGCTCGCCTATGCCATCGCGAGCCCCGAGGTGGAGCTCGTCGGCATTACCACGTGTTTTGGCAACGTGCGCGTCGAGCAGTCGGCGCACAACTGCCTGGCGGTGCTTGACCTGCTGAGCCGCCCCGAGGTTCCGGTGTACCTGGGTGCCGACCGCCCCATAAAGGCAAGCGAGCCCTATACGCCGCCGACGTCAACCACGCTCATCCACGGCAAGAACGGCATCGGTGGCGCGAGCGTGCCCGCGTCGCCCTATGAGCCGGTGGGGGCAACGTCTGCCGACGGCAACGCGGCGGTCGATTACCTGATCGATGCTGCGCGCACCTATGGCCCCGACCTGGTCTATGTGGCGACCGGTCCGCTTTCCAACTTGGCGCTTGCCCTGGAGCGCGACGCGGCGGCGATGATGTCCATCGGCCGCGTGGTGGTGATGGGTGGCGCCCTGACCGTGCCCGGCAACGTGAGCGCGGGCGCCGAGGCCAACATGGCGAGCGATCCCGAGGCTGCCGATGCGGTGCTGCGTTCGGGCCGCAAGCTCACCATGGTTGGTCTGGACGTGACGCATCGCGTGGTGCTCACACGCCGCGATATTGCCGGCTGGACGGGTTCGGGCACTATGGCGGGCTGTGCGTTTGCGAGCATGGTCGAGCACTACATTGGCTCGTACGAGATGAACGCACCTTACCTGGGTGGTTGTGCGCTGCACGATCCGCTGGCCGTTGCCGTGGCGATCGACCCCACGCTCGTGGGTGCGCTCGGCTGCAATCTGCGTGTTGATCTGCTGGGCGAGTACCGCGGTCGCACCATCTGCGATGAGCGCCGCGTGGCAGATCCCGACAAGAGCGCGCTTGTGGCACTGACTGTGGATGCCCCGCGCTTCCTTTCCGAGTTCAAGGCACGTATGGCCCGCGTCCTGGGCTAAGTTGTCTTTTGGGACGGGGCTTTTTTGACTGGTATGATTGGTGCGACCATTCGAACCAGCTAAAAGAGCCCGTCCCAAATTGACTACCGAGAGGATCTGCCATGGAGCGCATCGCGAGTTTTTCCGTTGACCATCTGCTGCTTGAGCCCGGCGTGTATGTGAGCCGCATCGACCGCGATCCGGCGACCGGCGCCGCCGTCACCACCTTTGACCTGCGCCTGACCACGCCCAATAAGGAACCGGTTATGAACACGGCCGAGTGCCACACCATCGAGCACCTGGGCGCGACGTTCCTTCGCAACCATGCCGAGTGGTCGAGCCGCATTGTCTACTTTGGCCCCATGGGCTGCCGCACGGGCTTTTACCTCGTCGTTTTTGGCGAGGTGACGAGTGAGGAAATCTTGCCGCTCGTGCGCGAACTGTTCGAGTTTGTCGCCGGCTTTGAGGGCGATGTCCCCGGTGCCGCTCCCGAGGAATGCGGTAACTACCTGGACCAGAACCTTCCCATGGCAAACTGGCTCGCGCGCCGCTACCTCGACCGCGACCTGGCCGATATCGACGAGAAGCACCTGCACTATCAGCAGGCGTAAGGCTGCTTGCAGGAATAACGTTTGTGCCAGAAGCACTCCCGCTCTTGCGGAGCGCTTTTTATACCGAGTGCTCAAAATAGAACAAGATTGTTCTAGAATGTTCATAATGTCATATAAACGAACAGGAGCGAACATGCATATCTACTCTGTCTCTGATCCCGAGTTCAAGTCCTATGGCAACGTTTGGGATAACGTTCCGTCCGAGCTTACGTCACCCGTGCTCGAGGCGCTTGCCTCCACGCCCATCCCTGAGGGCAGCAAATACGTGGCAAGCGCGCCGGAGCTCGAGGGCGTCAAGGATGCCGATAAACTGGGCTTTCTCATGTTTGGTGGCCGCCCCTTCCAGCTCGGCTGGTGCAACGGCCACAACACACGCCTCAACTGCCTGGAGTACCACCGCGCGAGCGAGTTCAACCTGGGTGCTCGCGATTTTATCCTGCTCGTGGCGCATCGCTGGGAGATCGAGGACGGCAAGCTCGACACCGCGTGCGTTAAGGCGTTCCACGTGCCGGCTGGCACGCTTGTTGAGGTTTTCAACACCACGCTTCACTATACGCCGTGCATGGTCGACGATGGGGGCTTCCAGGTGATGGTGGCGCTGCCCGCCGGCACCAACGGTCCGCGCCCCGAGGCTGCGGCCGACATGCCCACGGCCGGCGACGCTTACTGCTATTGGAAGGCCGACAAGTGGGTTCTCTGCCATGCTGACAGCCCCAAGGCTGCCGAGGGCGGCTACGTAGGCCTCATCGGCAAGAACCTCGACATCGCCTGCGACTAGAATCTTCCGTCTCGATCTGTAACATCTAGCGGGCTAAATCGTCTCTACCTGTTACAGATTTAGACAAACTGTAGAAGCTGACCGAAAATCTCGATCTGTAACACCAAGCCCGGTTTTGGCGGCCTACCTGTTACAGATCGAGACAAACCGCCCCCAACCACCACAAAGGTGCCTGTCCCCTTTGTGGTGGTTGGGGGCGGGTATCAAAAAGTGTCAGACGGGGCGGCTGCCGGGCACCTGTGCGCGAAAAGAGGTATCGACCTGCGTCAGCATGTCGCCGTGATGCGCGACGCGGTGACCGAGGACGGTGTTGACCCGCTGGGCTACACCACCTGGGGCCCGATCGCTGCGCTTCGCAAGTCCTGCTTTATAACGTCCTAATCAAAGCGCCCGGCGAGAAGTTAATGCTCGCCGGGCGCTTTTTTTTGACTAGTCGTTTAAGAACGTCCCCAACGACTAGTCAAAAATGAGCCATGTGTCCCAGTTGTGGAGACTCGTTGAGCCGTCTGGGTATCGTGAAAGATCGCGCGCTCGCCCATCATCAAAAGTGACACACGCTACCAGTTGATGGGAGGCAGCTATGGGCTTCTTTGACAAGATGTTCGAGAAGAAAGAGTGCGCGATTTGCGGTACCGAGCTGGGACTTTTGGGAAAGACCAAGATCAACGAAGGCTACCTGTGCAAAGAGTGCGTCGGCAAGCTCTCTCCCTTCTTCCACGGCTATCGCTCCAGCACCGCGGACGACATCCGCGAGCAGCTCGCCTACCGCGAGGCCAATGCCGAGCGCCTAGCCTCGTTCAACCCCACGCGCACGCTCTCTGCCGGGCGCACCAACGTCATGCTCGACGAAGACGCGGGCCTGCTGATCATTACCTCGCAGAGCCGCTGGCGCGACGCCAATCCCGACATCATCGAGTTCTCGCAGGTACTCGGTTGCGATATGGATATCGACGAGCACCGCACCGAGATCTATCGCGAGACAAAAGATGGCGAACGCGAGAGCTACAATCCGCCGCGTTACGACCTGGATTACGACTTTAACCTGACCATCCACGTCAACACGCCGTATTTTACCGAGATCAACCTGCGCGTGAACGACTCCACCATCGATCAGCGCGGTTCCATCGAGTACCGCGAGGCCAAGCGCCAGGCAACCGAAGTCCGCGACGCCCTGGTGCAGCTGCGCCAGGAAACGCGCGACAGCGTCATGGCCGCCAAGGCTCCCAAGACCGCGGTGACCTGCCCCTTCTGCGGAGCCACCACCATTCCCGATGCCAGCGGGCGCTGCGAATACTGCGGCGGCGCCATCGGCGCATAGCCTCCGGCAGCGAAAGGACCGATCATGGCCTTCGAGAGCGTCAACTATCAGTGCCCCGCGTGTGGTGGCCCCCTTCACTTTGCCAGTGCCGAGCAAAAGCTCGTCTGTGACTACTGCGACTCGCGTTTTGAAGTCGAAGAAGTCGAAGCCCTCTATCGCGAGCGCCAGGACAAGGCGGACGCCAAAGCCGACGCCGCAGTAGCGGCGCCCAAGCCCGCCGCCGACGCCGCGGTGCAGGAGCTCGCCCAAAACGCCGGCTACATCTGCTCGTCGTGCGGCGCCGAGCTAATCTCGGACGGTACCGTCGCCGTTACCACCTGCCCGTACTGCGGCAACCCCGCCGTGGCACCCGGTCAGCTCTCGGGCGACTTCTTACCCGACCTGGTGATTCCGTTTAAGCTCGGGCGCGACGACGTTATGGCCGCGCTCAAAGAGCACTACAAGGGCAAGATCCTGCTGCCCAAGAGCTTTGTCGCCGGCAACCACATCGACGAAGTCCAAGGCGTTTACGTGCCGTTTTGGCTTTACGGCGCCCGTGTGGACGGCGAAGTGTACTTTGATGCGACCAACGAGACCGTGACCGAGGAATCCGATTGCACCGTCACGACCACCGACCACTACGATGCCTACCGTAAGGGCAATATCTCGTTTGAGCGCGTATCCGTCGACGGATCGTCCAAGATGCCCGACGGCCACATGGACGCCATCGAGCCGTTTGACTACGATGCCCTGCGCCCGTTCTCGGTCGCGTATATGCCCGGCTACATCGCCAACCGCTACGACGAGGACTGCGAAACCTGCAAGGCGCGCGCCGAACGCCGCATGGAGGAGAGCACGATCTCGGCCCTGCGCGAAACCGTCGTCGACGAATATGACGATGCCACGGTCGAAAGCAAGCAGCTCGACTACACCTGGGAAAACAGCGATTATGCCCTGTTCCCCGTGTGGATGCTCTCTACCTCATGGAACGGCAAGAGCTACCTGTTTGCCATGAACGGCCAGACCGGTCGCATGGTCGGCGAGCTTCCCTGCTCCAAGTCCAAGCTCGCTATCGCCTCGGTGCTGTTCTTTGTGATCGGATTTGTCCTCTCCCAGATCCTCTTCATGGGTGAGAACGCCTTCGATCCGGATTACCTCGCCTTTGACATCGAGGGCATCCTCATCAACATCGTCGCGCCGCTGATCATCGTGATCATCGCAGACGTGCTGCTGGTCGGCCAGCTCAAGACAGCCAACGAGGCCACCCACGCCGACGAGTACTGCGGCGAGCTCGACCTGGTCGAGAAGCACGACACCTTCAGCCACACCGAGACCACCGTTGTCATGAAGGATGACAAGGACGACTAACCATCCTGACCAATACCACCCGGCCTTTGACGAGAAAGGAAGATCACCATGGGACTCTTGAAAGCTGGATTGGGTGCTGCCGGCGGCGTCATGGCCGACCAGTGGAAGGAATTTATCTACTGCGAATCGATGCCCGCTGACGTCTTGGCCTGCAAGGGCAGCAAGCGCACCGGCGGCCGCAGCTCCAACACGCGCGGCGAGGACAACGTCATCTCCAACGGCTCGGTCATCGCCGTCAACGACGGCCAGGGCATGCTCGTGGTGCAAAACGGCAAGATCATCGAGGTTGCGCTGGAGCCCGGCGAGTTCGTCTTTGACACCGGCAGCGAGCCGAGCGTCTTCAGCGGCAACCTGGGCGACTCCATCAAGGAGACGTTCGCCAATATCGGCAGCCGCTTTACCTTTGGCGGCGACGCGGGCAAGGACCAGCGCGTCTACTTCATCAACACCAAGGAGATCATCGGCAACAAGTACGGCACCGCCTCGCCTGTGCCCTTCCGCGTGGTCGATAACAACATCGGCCTGGATGTCGACATTTCCGTGCGCTGCAACGGTGAGTATTCATACCGTATCACCAACCCGCTGCTGTTCTACACCAATGTCTGCGGCAACGTGACCGACAGCTATACGCGCGACAAGATCGACAGCCAGCTTAAATCCGAGCTGCTCACCGCCTTACAGCCTGCCTTTGCCAAGATCTCGGAGATGGGCATTCGCTACAGTGCCATCCCCGGTCACACCACCGAGCTCGCGCGCGCGCTCAACGAAGTCCTCTCGGCCGATTGGCGCGACTTGCGCGGTGTCGAGATCGTGAGCTTTGGCGTCAACTCCATCGCCGCTTCGCAAGAAGACGAGCAGATGATCAAGGACCTGCAGAAGGCCGCGGTCATGCGCGATCCCACCATGGCGGCCGCCAACATCGCCAGTGCCCAGAGTGACGCAATGCGCGCGGCAGCGGCCAACCCCAACGGCGCGATGGCCGGCTTTATGGGTATGGGCATGGCGGGCGGCATGGGCGGCATGAACGCCAGCCAGCTGTTCGCCGCCGGCCAGGCACAGCAGCAGGCTGCCCCACAGCCAGCTCCGGCTCCGGCACCCGCCCCCGCGCCGGCTCCTGCCGCTGCCCCCGCGGCCGGCACGTGGACCTGCAGCTGCGGTGCCACCAACACCGGCAAGTTCTGCCCCGAGTGCGGCAGCCCCGCGCCCGCGCCCGCGCCCGCACCGGCCAAGTGGTTCTGCCCCAACTGCGGCAGCGAAAACGGCGGCAAGTTCTGCAGCAACTGCGGAACGCCCAGGCCCTAGCGCCCCTAACTGGTAATGAGCGGGGGATCCGCCACCCCCGCATTTGCTTCTATGGGTTTCGTTCGATGAAGGAGGACACCATGAAGACAACGTTCAAAAAGTCCGTACTCGCATTTCTGACATGCGTCCTGGCGCTCGCCTTTGCCCTGACGGGCTGCAGCGGCGGCGGCAAAGACCCCAAGGCCAACTTCGTCGGCAGCTGGGAACTCTCGGGTGGAACCTTGGACGGCGAAGAGCTCACCGATGAGTACATGGATATGCTCAAGGAGTGGGGCCTCAACTGTATCCTGATCCTCGACGAAGACGGCACGGGCGTCCTCGACATGTTCCTTGAGGTCGCCGACCTGAAATGGGAGGCCAAGGACGCCACCACCGTAACGATTACCGCCGAAGATGAGTCGCACGACCTGAAACTCAAGGACGACAAGCTCGTCCTCGAGGTGGAAGGCGACAAGCTTATCTTTACGAAGTCCGACAAGGATCTGTCCGGTACGGTGAAGAAGGATCGCGAGAACGCCGAGAAGGAAGAAGAGATCGATGAGGCCGTCGAAGACGACGACGTCCAGAGCATCGAAATCTCCCCCGCCGTCACCGTCGCCGATGACGACCTGTGCACCATCACCATCACCGAGAAGTTCAAGGACGACTGGGGCGACATCGGCTTTGTCGTCAACATCACCAACAAGAGCGACAAGGACCTGACCTTCTACGCTCCTTCCGGCAAGACCAACGTCAACGGCACCATGAAGGAACCCTGGTTCTCGGCTCACTTGATGCCCGGCACCAACGCCACCGAGGAATTCACGTTCTCGAAGGGCACGCTCGATAGCCTTGACGACCTCGTCAATACGACCATCGGCATCGACGCCTACCTGACCGATTCCTACGAGGACGTCGCCTCCTACAGCGCAACCATCGCGTAACGGCAGACACCGACAGCCGCGGATTGGCGGACACATCCGCGCACATGCCAGGCGGGGACGCAGGAGATAGTCCTGCGGCCCCGCCGCTTTATGCCGACAGCGCTGCCCACACAAGCAGGCCGCCCGCTGTTTTTAGATGCGAAACGGCGGGCGGCCTATCTTTGGCGTTGGAGCACGGGCGGCGCACCGACTACGGGCGCTCCATGTTGGGAACGATGCTGCCCTCAGTCACCGCATGCACGGCCAGGCGCATGATGTTGTCGTAGCCGGTCTTGCTCAGGATCTCCGAGATGCGGCGCTTGATGGTGCCCTCACTCATAAACAGCTCGGCCGCGATCTCGCGACGACTTTTGCCCTCGCAGGCAAGGCGCAAGATCGACAGCTCGACATCGCCGAGGGCCGCCGTGCCCGAGAAGATGCTCTCGGGCGGCTTGGGAAACGTGCAGTAACCCGCCAGCGTGGAGCGCATCACGGCGAAAAGCTCGTCGATACCGACGTTCTTGTACACAAAGCTGTCGACGCCCGCCTCGCGTGCCTGGTCCACAAAGGTGATTTCGGGCATACCCGTCATGATAATGACGCGGCACTCGGGCAGTTGTTCTTTGATGCGCGCCGCCGCCACGATGCCGTTGGAATCGTGCTCGGTGCACACGTCCATCAGTATCATGTCCGGGCGCTCCTTAAGCACAACGTCCAAGGCATCCGAGGCGTCGGCGATCGCGGCAACAACCGTCATGTCGGGCTGGTCACCGACGGAGCGCGCGAGGCTCTCGCGCAAGATAGCCTGGTCTTCGACGATTAACACGCGAATCATGAACTTCTCCTTTGGGCCGTGGCGCTGGAGGCGAGCGGGATGGACACCGTAAGCGTGAAGGGCGGGGCGGTGTGGACTTCCAGGCTGCCGCCCAGATTCTGTGCGACATGCCTCATACCTGGGATACCCGTTCCCTCGCGATACGATACGGGTGCAGGCGCGCCGTCGTTAGAAACGACCATCCGCGCGACAGCGCCGTCTTCTGTCCCCTCCTGCCACAGGCGCACATGGACCTGATGGGCCTGTGCATGCTTGGTGGCATTGGTCGAGGCTTCGCGGATAATCTGCAAAAATGCTGCGGCGACACGCGCGTCGTTTGGCAGCTCGCCCTCCACATCGATCTGCACGCTCACCAGGCCAAAGGCATGGACGATATCGCCCAGTTGCTCTGCCGGTTCGCTGTCGCCCCCGCTGCGCAGATCGGCAGCGATTGAGCGCAGCAGCGGGTCGATCTGCTCGAGTGACTCGTCATCCAGGCGCCCTTCCTCCAGATAACGATGGAGAATGGACAGGCGCTGCCCGATCACGTCGTGCACGCGAGCGCGCATACGCAGATAGGCCGCATTGTCGGCAACTTTTTTGACTTCTTCGATCTGGGCTTGGAGCTCTTGGCCCGCAAGCTCAAGCAGGTGGTTGGCTTGCGCTAGGCGATCATGGGCATGCGCATACTCTGTTACATCCAGACCGATAATGCGCTCGAAGAGGCGGCCCGAAACCATAACGTCATCGTGCACGAACAAGCGAATCTCGGCGGGAGAAACCTCGACCACAACGCGCGCCTCACCAAAGCGGTCCAGATTAATCCGCACACGGTTCTGGCTGCTTTCGGGCATTTGCATACTGAGTTTTCGTAGGTCGTTCCATGTGCTGCTCATGTCGCGCAAATCGGTGGGCATATGAAGCTCCACCAGGTTTTTGCGCATGCAGCGGTTCATGAGCAACGGACGGCCCCTCGGGTCTAGATACAGGATGCCCACGGGAATCACGTTGATGGTTTCAATCGTCGAGAACGCGGTAATATCCTCCTGGCGGTTACGGACGTCCATCAAGAGCGCCGCGATGGAACGGAACAGGAAGAACGCTCCCTCTGCGATAAGGACAACGGTCCACGCCGAGCCCATAACAACAACCATTGGCGGCGTAACGGCGGCAACGAGCAGCAGCTCAGTCAGCATGACGGGGAGGCGATAGTGCACCATAAGCACCACGCCATAGACAAAGATCGCGGCATTGAGCCACAGCGCTCCGCCCATCGCCCTGGCGCAAACGCCAAGCGGCGCCACCAGATACGAGCCAGACGACGCGAACAGGATAAGCGCCGAAACCATCAGGTGAACCACGAGGCTCGCCTCGTAGGCGCAAGTCACCTTACGGTTATAGGACGTGCGACGCGACGCGATGAGTGGAACGTGAATTGTCTGCAGGCATGCCGCCAGGGCAAAGACGACATCGAGCGCGACAATCTGAGGAAGGATGAGCGGAATCTGCATGGTCACTCACCCGCCTGCGGCATCAAGACGATCATGCGCAGCTGACCGGGCTCGCCCTCAAGACGGTACGCCACGTTACGCCCTTGCAGCGCGCTCTCGAGCTCACGCGCGGCGGGCGTCTGCGACAAATCCTTCTCGTCATTGGAAAAGAGCGTGGCACGCAACTCCACGCTGCACGAGTCGTGATCGCTCAGGTGATACATGAGCGCCGGATGGTCGGTGGTGTAAGCGAAAAACGCAAAGTCATACACGCAGTCGTACAGGGCGCTTACCGTACTGGCGTGCAACGGGCGCCGTATGGCGATAATCGAGGCGCAATCGACGTCGATGGTGCGCAGGTCGCTTGCGAGCTCGTTGGCAATGAGCTGAATGCGATCGCGATCAAAACCACTCTCCCCGTGTTGTGCCAACGTGAGCGATCCCTTGCGCTTGCAATAGGCAACGAGCATCTTGGCGCGCTGCAGCATACAGTAACGCTCGTGCGAAGATGCCTCGTCGGTCAACGGCGGCAGAGCGCTCAGTAGGTCGTACATCTCTTCGAGTGCGCGGGCAAGCGCCCGGTCCACGTCTTGGACCAGCAAGGTCTCGGCCTCTTGATCTGCCAAATGCGTCTTAAGGTCGTAGTCGGCGACAAGCAGCTCGTTTTGGCGTTGCAGCTCCATGCGACGATGCGCTAGTTCGCGATTGAGATCGTTGAGCTCCGACACGTCTTGGGCAAGCAGCGCCGATCCGCCCAGCAGCGGAAAGGCGCGATACATTACATCGGGATCGGACGCCACGGCAAAGGCATGGGCGCGCCCGTGCTCCTGGACCCGCAACTCCTCGCGCACGCCCTCTGGGATCGGCTTTGACACCGGCGTGGTATAGACTTCCTGCAAGTCGCGCGTCATGACCTTTAGGTCGAGCGGCAGGGTATCGAAAATGCCGGCGATATCGTGGTACGACGGAATGACGCCGCAATCGAGACAGATTTCCATCGCCATCACGCACAGGACGCAATAGACGAGCGAAAAGTTGAGCCTCCATGCCCAGGGCACGCGCAGAGCATATGAGATGGCAAAGAATGCGCCGCCCAGCAGCACGAGCGCCGCCGTGCCCGAAAAACGTTGGATGCGGAAGGACGAGGACCGGCCCACCAGGATAAAAAAGGCCACGAAGTTAAAGGCCGTCCACACCAGAACGGCACCGTAGCCCCAACCGTATGTGTAATCGTTGCTCCAGGTTTCACTCGATCGATCGAAGTGGAAGACCTGCTGATGAATATCGTTAGTGAGCACAAAGCCGATAAGCAGGACAGCCATGAACCACAAAACGGTGCGGTACCGACGCCCCATACGATGCTGTTCCAAACCCGCGAGGCGCAGACCGCACAGCTGGTAGATCAGCGGAATGAGCGTCATGGGCACGTAGTACAGGTACCACAGCACAGTGGCATAGAACGGCGTGAACGACTTATATTTGAGGATGACCTCGATCATCCACAGGGCGCAAATGGCGGCGATGGCAACAAGGCGGCGGCGCAACACATAGTCCAAACAACGCAGATAGACCAGCACGCCCCAGATCGAAAATGCAATTGCGGCGGCAAGCAGCGGGAGAGAGCTCGAATGGACGAGCGCATCCACGACCTCTTCGGACACCTCACTGTAGACGGGCGTGGCGTTGGAAAGCTTGAAATCGGAGGCGAACAACGCCGGCAAGACTGCCAAAAGTATAAGGAACAGCGCAGTGGTGACACCGGCGATAGCGAAGACGCGGCGGCGGTATACACGATGCGTTATGCCAACAAGGAATCGCGGCATGGCGAAGAGCCTGCCGCCCCTGGGATCCGCAACCGGCGCGGTCCGGGCGGCCGCGTGGCCGATATGTCGCTCGCGGGTACCCATAGTGCTTTTAGTGTACCGACAGATGGGTCGAAAAAGCGGGCCGCATGTCCCAAAATCCGCAGACGGCGAGGCACCCGGCGAGCAGTTAATGCTCGCCGGGTGCGTTCGCATTGGGATGCCCATCAAGGAGGTGGCGTCGTACGTGTCCCTTCTGGTCCATGCGGCTCAAAATCGCGGCGTGATGTGAACGGCTGGGGTCAACTTTGCAGCATTTCGAGCTCGGCTTCGATATTGAGACTGGTTCTTTATTAAAATGGAATTCCAGACAATTGGGCGGCTGGGGGTTAACCGTGAGGGGCATGGGAGACACAACCGCATATCTGCGTCGGGGCATTCGAGAGATTATATGCCTGGCGCTGTTCTCCTTCACGTTTTTGGCGTGCGAGTATCTCTTTGATGTGCGCATGGCCGAGTTCGTGTCTCCGAACGAGGTCGTTATTTATGAGAGCCTTGTCCTCGGCGCGAGCGTGATTGGCTTTTTTGTGCGCCCCATTCTGTATTATCGTCGTCCCCATGCCATCGACGCGACGAGCGACATCACGGGCGTTTTGCTGGTGGCGGCATTGCTGCTGTTGATTATGGCGGTTCAGGTTCAGGTGGTAATTGCCGGCGGCTTGGTGGCGTGCTGTGCGCTGGGCTATTGCGGGTCGACCGCCCATGCCAATCTGGCGCGGCGTTTTGCGCAGACGCCCTGTTTGGCGCGCGCCGTGGCGGTTTCCTATGCTGCGGGCATTTTGGTACAGGTGCTCAACCATATGGTGATGCCTGCGGGCATTCCCCAGCAGTTTGTCCTCATCGCCTGTGCGATTGCACTGGTTGGGCTGCTTCACGGTACCCGCCGAGCTAAATTGCGCGATGAGTCTGCGCCCGAGTTCGAGGCCGAGATTGCCGAGCTGTCGGTCGATGCGTTTGAACGTGGCTCCAGGTGGCTCGATGACCCCGAGGCAAAGGCAGCCTTCCAGGGTGCCGTGGTGCGTCTGACGGTGGCGACCGCCTGCCTCACCGGCGTGTTCGCGGCTCTCAATGCCGGCCTTACGACTTCGCATGCCGCCGGCGCCATCGACCTGGGCGACTGGCCGCGCTTGCTGCTGGTTGTGAGCGCCCTTGCCGCCGGCGTCCTGTATGACCTGCGTGGGCGTTCGTATATGAATATCATCATGACGTGCGCCGCCATGCTGTCCACGCTCTCGTTCTTTGTGCTTATCACCGATGGCAACGGTGGCAATACGCTTGCCGCCACGATTATCTTTTACCTTGGCACGGGCTTTTTCGTGGTGTTCTTCACCGCGAAGTTCGCCGCGATTTCGATGTATGCCCGCTGGGCGTATCTGTGGCCGTGCATGGGCCGTGTTATCAACAACGTTTGCTCGATACTCGTGACGGCTCCGGCGGTGGCGATCATCTCGAGCCAAAATGTGCTGACGGCGGTGGGTGTCGTGCTCGTGCTGTTCGTCGGCATCGCGATTTCGCTGTTGGGACAGTTTGGGCAAGGCGGCGAGCGCGAGGCGACACATGGCGGGCTGGCGTTTGCTACCGACGATCTTGGCGTGAGCCGTGCACCCGATCAGGCCGACACGGTGCCCCTGGAGCCGCCGGAGCTTTCGTTTGACGATCGGCTTGACGGCTTCGTTGCCGCCTTTGGGCTCACCAAGCGCGAGCGCGATGTTCTGGAGGCGCTAGTCGTTTCGGACGACAGCGTGCAGGACGTGGCGGCGGCACTCTTCCTTTCGCGCTCCACGCTCTATCGCCACATCGCTTCGATCAACAAAAAGACCGGTGCCTCCTCGCGCGTAGCCCTCATTAACTTCTTCTGGTCCTGGACACCCAAGGACTAGCTAATCCCCCAATAAGTTGCGGTGGAATAGTCCCTAAATCAAAGCCGTTGGACTTTAAACAGGAACTATTTCACCGCAACTGCTGAGGGGATAGGCTGCCGACGTCAGCTGGTAGGGTTTTCCGCTTGCTTGCTACAGCAGCTCGCCGTGACGAGCGATGTAGCGGCGCTTTGCCAACTGGGTGAGCGCGATGTAGGCGGTGACGATGCCGATGAGCAGCGCGAAAAAGCTCGCGGGCAGTGCCATGAGGCCGAGCGCATCGGCGATGGGGCTTGCCGGTAGCCAGGTGACGAGCGCCAGGCCTAGCACGGTGAGAGCGCACAGTGCCGGCGCGGCGTGGTCACGTGGGCTCGGCAGGCGCGGGGAGCGCAGCATGTGGACCACGAGTGTCTGTGACCACATGGACTCGACAAACCAGCCGCTCTGGAAGAGCGACGCAAAGGCTGCCATGCCCGTGACGTTGCCCGTCCCGGCAAGCTCGGACCAGCTTGCGCCCACGGCGGCGGGGCACACCACAAAGAAGAGCGCGGCGAAGGTCACGATGTCAAACAGCGAGCTCACGGGGCCCAGCTCGAGCATAAAGCCCTTGATAGACGCGGCGTCCCAGGCGCGCGGACGGGCAGTCCAGGCATCGTCGACGGTGTCCCACGGCAGCGCGATGCATACGATCTCGTAGACGAGCGACAGCAGCACCAACTGCAGGGCGCTCATGGGCAAAAACGGCAAGAACAGGCTCGCGACGGTCACGGACAACACGTTGCCAAAGTTGGAGCTCACCGTGGTCTTGAGGTACTTGAGCAGGTTGCCGTAGGTGCGGCGGCCTTCGATGATGCCGCGCTCGAGCACGCCCAGGTCCTTCTGAAGCAAGATGATATCGGCGGATTCCTTGGCGATGTCGACGGCCGAATCGACCGAGATGCCGCAGTCGCTCGCACGCATGGCGGCGGCGTCGTTGATGCCGTCGCCCATAAAGCCCACAGTGTGACCGAGCAGTTCGCGCATGACGCGCACCAGACGCGCCTTCTGCAGCGGCGAGAGCTTGGCGAACAGATGGGTCTTCTCGGCGCGCTCGGCAAGCTCGGCGTCATCGAGCGCATCGATCTCGGAGCCTAGCAAAACGTTGCTCGCATCGATGCCGATCTGCTCGCAGACGGTGGCGGCGACGCGGTCGTTGTCGCCGGTCAGGACCTTGACCGCCACGCCCTTGGCCTCGAGCGTGGCGACGGCTCTCGCGGCACTTGCTTTGGGTGGATCGAGGAAAGCCAAAAAGCCCATCAGCACCATGTCGCATTCGTCGGCGATGCCAAACTCGCCCACGCGGCGCGGATCGATCTTCTGCGCCACGGCAATCACGCGCAGGCCCTCGGCGTTGAGCCCGGCGACCTGCTTGCGAATCTGGGCGAGCTTATCTTCGGTGAGAGGCTGGGCGATGCCATCGACTTCGACAAAGGAGCAGATCTCGAGCATTTCCTCGGCAGCGCCCTTGGTAACCATCTGGGTTTTGCCTTGGGCGTCGGCTACAACTACGCTCAGGCGACGGCGCGAGAAATCGAAGGGCACCTCGTCGACCTTGGTATAGCGGTCGCGAAGGCTCTGGCCCAGCATGGAATCGGGCACGACGGTCGAGGGCGTTGCATCGGCACGGTCGATTACGGCCAGGTCGATAAGGTTTTTGAGGCCGGTCTGGAAGAAGCTGTTCAAAAACGCATGGCGCAGCACGCGCGCGTCCTCGTTGCCGTCGGTGTTGAGGTAGCGCTCGAGCACGATGCGGTCTTCGGTGAGGGTGCCGGTCTTGTCACAGCACAAGACGTCCATCGCGCCGAGGTTTTGAATCGCCGGCAGCTCCTTGACGATAACCTGGCGGCGGGCGAGGTCCTTGGCCCCCTGCGACAGGCTCGTGGTCACGATGACGGGAAGCATCTGCGGCGTGATGCCCACGGCCACGCTCGTGGCGAACAGCAGCGCGTCGATGATGTTGCCCTTGGTGGCGGCGTTGATGGCAAAGACGACCGGTGCCATAACGAGCATAAGATGTACGAGCAACATGGAGACACTCGAGACGCCGCGGTCAAACGCGCTCTTCTCGCCGCGTCCGTTGAGCATCTTGGCGATGCCGCCCAGGTAGGTGTCCGAGCTGGTGGCAACGACAAGCGCCAAGGCTGTGCCGTTTTGCACGGAGGTACCGGTAAAGACAATGTTCTTGCAGGTAGAGAGTGGCAGCATGGAGCCGTCGGCACCCTCGACGACGGTGACGGCAGCGGTCTTCTCGACGGCCTCGCTCTCGCCGGTGAGTGCGGATTCGATGACAAACAGGTCGCGTGCTGTGATGATGCGGGCGTCTGCTGGCACCATATCGCCGGCAGAGAGGCGGATTACATCGCCGGGAACGAGCTCGTCGAAGGGGATCTCGAGGCGCTCACCGTCGCGCAGGGCGGTGCAAGTGTTGGACACCAGGTCCTTGAGAGCCTCTGCCGCATTGCCGCTGCGGGCTTCCTGGATAAACTTCATGCCGCCCGATACCAGCAGCATGATGCCGATGACGATGACCGTGGAGGGGTCGCGCTGCGGCTCGGGCACGGCGAGCACGTCGATGTAGAGCGAGACCAGCGCGAGCGCGGCGAGGATACCGGCGAAGGGATCGATGAACGCGTCGGCGACGCGGCGGGCGAACGTTTTGGTCGTTGCCTCGATGGTGTTGGGGCCGGAGGCGTCCAGGCGCTCGGCTGCCTGCTCGGCGGTGAGGCCGTTTGCCGTGGTGTCAAGCAGTACGAGAGCGTCATCGGCACTATGGGTGGTGGCGAATATGGTGTTCTTGGACAGGCCGGTATGAGCGGCAGGGCGCGCCGTGCGGCGGCGCTTGGAGATAGCTTCGAGTACCGTGGCGGTTTTGAGCATCAGCATAGGGTCCTCCTTGTTGAAGGGAGTTAGCGTACGTGTCGTATTGAGTTGCAAAAAACCTAGATGTCGCTCACGTCATGCTCACGAACCACCACAAAGGGGACAGGCACCTTTGTGGTGGTTTTGACAATCGGTTGGTGGCGCTTATGCGAATACGGAGTCCTCGCGGCGTGCCGAGGGCGACATGCAGGTTTTTCGACTATGACTGCCTTCCATGGCACACCTCCTTAAGGCCGGGCGCGGCGCGCTTCGGGTATCTCGTACCCGTTTCAATCCGCCCGTATTCTTGACGAGGGGGTTTATCGTGTCAACCCCCATTGTTCGGAAAACCGTTGCCCCTGACAAAGCCTTTACAGAATGCCGTGGCCCCAAAGCGCGCCCGCATCGACGCTTCGCCTGCGCTAAACTGGAAGGCACGTACGCGATTACGAGAGGAGCCCGCATGGAGGCTTACAAGCAAGAGTTCATCAAGTTTATGGTCGAGTCCGACGTCCTTAAGTTCGGCAGCTTTACGCTCAAGAGCGGCCGTCAGTCCCCGTTCTTTATGAACGCCGGCGCTTACGTGACGGGCTATCAGCTCAAGAAGCTGGGCGAGTATTACGCCCAGGCCATCCACGATAACTTTGGCGACGACTTTGATGTGCTGTTTGGACCGGCCTACAAGGGTATTCCGCTGGCCGTCGTGACCGCAATTGCCTACCACGAGCTGTACGGCAAGGAGGTCAAGTACTGCTGCGACCGCAAGGAGGCCAAGGACCACGGTGCCGATAAGGGCAACCTGCTGGGTTATGAGCCCAAGGACGGCGACCGTGTGGTCATGGTCGAGGACGTTACCACCAGCGGCAAGTCCATCGACGAGACCTATCCCAAGGTCAAGGCTGCTGCCGATGTCGAGATCAAGGGCCTGATCGTGTCCCTCAACCGCATGGAGGTCGGCAAGGGCGGTGTGACCACCGCGCAGAAGGAGATCGAGGCCAAGTACGGTTTCCCCGTCGCGAGCATCGTCTCCATGGCTGAGGTCGTCGAGACCCTCTACAACCACGAGATCGACGGCAAGGTTGTCATCGACGACGAGCTCAAGACCGCCATCGACGCCTACTACGAGCAGTACGGAGCACGTTAGTTACGGCGTTTTACCAAACGCCGTAACTGCTCGACGCTGCGCGGGCCGCATTTGGACAATCTGACGTTCAACTTCAAGGGCGCGACCAGAAGGTCAGCGCCCTTTCGTTTCGCGTCGCCTTGCCTCAAATGCGACCCGCTCGCTGTCGTTGCCGAAACATCGGCGTTGCCGGACTAGTCATTGGGGACGTTCATAAATGACTACTCAGGAATGAGCGTGGATAATCTCCCGTTTTTGGCCTGTGTGCAGGCTCAAAGTGGGAGATTATCCACGCTCGCTTTAATTTGCCTGGGTTGCGATGCCTATCTAATCGGCTCGGCGTCTTCCCTGAGAATCGAAAGATACTCTTCATACCCGTACTGCCGGTATCTCTGTCTTGACTCGTCGAGCGGACGGAGGATACCCAATTCTTCAAATGATTTGACGAGCGAGCTCGCGGTACTCCTGCCGATATCGAGTTGGGCAGCGATGAATGCGGTGTCGACGATGGGGTGCTCTTCAAGAATGCCCAACAGCCTTTGCCCGTTTGCAGCAGTCCTTCCGAGATTTTCGGTAATGGTTGCTGTGGAACGGTTATGGAGGTCAACAAGGTTTTTTAAAGACCCTACCGAGTCCTTCGCACTCTCGAGAAGACTGTTGCAGAAAAACTCTATCCATTCCTCGTAAGTGCCTCTCTCCCTTACGGATGTGAGTTGCCGGTAGTACTCGCTTCGGTTTTTCTTGAACTGGAACGATGGATAGAACAAGCAAGAATGAAGAACGCCATCATTGATGAGCATAAGTGTAATGAGAAGCCTGCCCAGGCGACCGTTTCCGTCTAGGAATGGATGGGCAGTTTCAAATTGGTAATGGACGAGCGCCGCCCGCACAATCGGATCCATTTCGACTTGAGGCTCATTGATAAAGCGTTCGAGGTCCTGGAGCGTGTTACTCAAATCTTCAATGTTTGGAGGGACAAACGATGCGGTTGCAATGGTGCAGCCTGAGGGGCCAATCCAGTTTTGTGAGGAGCGCAGCTCGCCTGGATTCTTCTCCGTTCCGCGCACTCCGTCCAGCAGGACCGCATGAACTTGCCTAAGAAGTCTCGTGCACAAGGGCATCTTTTTGAGCAGTTCTACGCCGCGGTCGACAGCACGGACGTAATTCACGACGTCTGCGACATCTTTATGATGGAGTTGTGTTTGTGATGGACTAAGTAGGTCGTCAAACGTGCACTGGGTTCCCTCAATTTGCGAAGAAAGGAGTGCTTCTTTGCGCACGTACATTGTCAGATACATGTCGGCGTTGGGAACAAAGTAGAGCATGCCTTCAAGCTCTCCAAGCTTTCGTGAGCATGCGGAAAGCGTGCGATAGGTTTCCTCGGTGAGGTTTAGCTGCCTCAATGATTGCAAGGGCGTTGGAAAAAACGAATAGTAAGCCAATTTCCCCGATAGATTATTGCGGAGCGTTCCCTGGCCGTTCTCCTCGATTTGCATCGCGCCCTCCATATCTTTAGTGCCGGAAACTCGTTATTAGGCTAATCATATCAATTCTAATAACGAGCTGTCTCTTATACACATCTCCGAGCCCACGAGACGCTACGCTATCTC
>CABRIC010000005.1 GCA_902470905.1 uncultured Collinsella sp.
AGATAGCGTAGCGTCTCGTGGGCTCGGAGATGTGTATAAGAGACAGCCGTCGCACCAACCGCCAGGTCAGTCGTAGACTGCTCTTCCTTCTTCGCCTCTTCCTTCTTGTCGCCATCGCCAGCGTCCTCGGAGACGGTCGCCTTATCGCTACCACAACCGGTAAGAAGACCGGCAGTCCCCAAGGCGACGGCGGCGAATGCGCCCAGTGCAGCGCGACGGCTCAGCAGCACTTCGTTTTCAAGCTTTTTCATCATGCATCCTTCCTACGATCCGGCTACCGTGCCGGCACACAGCACATCGTAGGAAGGATTAAACTTGAATTCATTAGCTGAGAGCTAAGGCTGCGGTAAACGGCCAATGCAGTTATCCAAACGCCGAGCAAACGCACTTTGCGCAACCGTCTGCTGGCAGTGCATCAACCCACCGTGACGGATTCCCCGGTAAAGGTGCTCACAAGCAACAGGATAAAGAAGGCCAAATAGCTGATGCTCAGCAGGTAGGCGATGGCCAAAAAGGCAATCCATCCTACATTGGTCTTACCGTCGGCACGGCGCTGCTCACGACTGCGATAAAGCCAAATCGTCACGCCGATAGCAGTGATAAACAGTACGAGTGCCGCCGTAGCCAGCCCAGCAAGCACAAACATCACGCCAATGCCCACAGCGATGACCGGAAGCAGCAGCAAACCGCACCCGCATCCACCCGGACTATATACGGCAGACTGTCGGCGTCGCCTCATCGCCGCGCCACCCCCATCATCTTTGAGCACTACAGTGCGATAGCCTGCTGAACAGGAACGATCTTGTCGAGTTCCGGTTCGATCCGCCTTTTCTCGGCCTCAAGGTCAAACGCCACCTGAGCGCGCAGCCAATAACCATCCGTCAGGCTAAAATAACGGCAAAGACGGAGGTCGGTGTCGGCCGTCACGCGACGTTTTCCCAAGACAATCTGCCCGATACGCTGAGCCGGAATCCCAGTCTCTTTCGCAAGGCGATATTGAGAAATGCCCATGGGAACAAGAAACTCCTCTTTGAGAAGCTCACCAGGAGTCACCGGCGACAGCAAATCGGCCGAAGTCTCATCACTTGTGATAATCGACGATTTCGACATTCCAAGCCATCTCCTGTCTCCACTCAAAACAGACCCGATAGCGCTCGTTAACACGGATGCTATATTGACCGGCACGATCGCCCTTCAAAGCTTCCAGGCGGTTGCCCGGTGGAACGCGAAGATCATCAAGCGAAGCACAAACCTGCAGTTGGCGAATCTTCCTCAACGCAACACGCTCAAAGGGCACGAACCTCCTGACCCGCACACCCATGGCAAAGCGTTCGGTATCCTCATCTTTATACGATGCAATCATAGTATCGCCTTACGTTAGTAACGTCAAACGTTTCTATAGACTTACATCTCTATTATATCGTACATTTGTTCGTGTTTTCTAGAACAAATAGTTCTTTGCGCCTTAGTCAAGCAAAAGCAATCGTTTGTAGACATCGAGGCCTTTGAGTAGGATTTCCTCGTCGAAGAGCATGCTATCGGTATGCAGAGCGCTTGTGGCATAAGCGGGACAGCCATCCGAATCACTCGGGTTGTCTTGGTCCTCTGGCATACCCGTGCCCAGCAGGAAAAACACGCCCGGCAGATGGCGTTGATAGAACGCGAAATCCTCGGCGATCAGCAGCGGTTCCTCCACAAGCTGCAGCCCGGGCAAGGCAGGCGCGACGCTGGCAAACAACTCGGGGTCGTTGTCGACCGGCGGATAGCCCTCGGCAAAGTCGAGATCGTACGTACAGCCTGTTGCGGCACAGGCATCGTCCAGCACGCGGCGCACGCCTTCGCGCGCCCGGTCGAACATGTCGTCCGTAAACACACGCAGGCTTCCGGCCACATGGGCCTCCCCCGCCACCGCGTTGCAAACCGTACCGGCCTGCAGCAGACCAAACTTACCGATACAGGGCTCGTCGGTGCCCAGCTCGTCCATCAGTTCGCGCTCGGCAACCAAGAACTTGGCAGCCGCCAGCGCCGCATCGTGCGACTCCTCGACCGGAACGCCATAGGTCTTAGCGATATGGATGCTCGTCCCGTGAATATGAATGTGTGTCTCACTCGAACGCGCCAGCAGCGGACCGGAACAACTCGCCAACGTGCCGGCAGGCAGATCGGGCCACACATGGAAGCCAAAAATGCGGTCAGCCCCATAGCGCTCGAACACACCGCTCTCGCATACCGTCTTGGCACCACCGGTCGTTTCCTCGGCCGGCTGGAACACAAAGAGAACGTTGCGCCTAATGGCGCCCGGCTGCTCGCGAATCGTACGGTCGACATACGTCGCGGCGGCAAGTGCCATGGCCATGTGTCCGTCATGTCCGCAAGCGTGCATCTTGCCGGGATGGATCGAGGCAAAGGCCGCTCCCGTCGCCTCCGCGATGGGCAGCGCATCCATATCGGCGCGAATCGCCGTGGCACGCGCGGCACCAACGCCAGCGTCGAAGAAAGCGCAGACGCAGCTGGGACACGGATGGGTCACCTCGCAAGCGAGCGGCGCCAACACGCCCTCGATATAGGCAATAGTCTGTGGAAGATCGAAATCGAGCTCCGGAATGCGATGGAGATCGCGGCGATAGCGACGGAGTTCTTGGAGCTCGGTCATAGAGAATCCCTTCGTGAGGCACATCTGTTGCAACTTATTGTGATACAGGATTGTGGCACACATGTTTCCAGCATATTGCTGCATTTTTTAAACGTTATATACGAATACTCTTGTTTGGTAAAGTGCAACGTGATAGGGTCTTTACCACTTGATAGAGGCGCGGGCACGAAGAGCCGCGGGCGAGCCGGCAGGCTTTGACCCCGTGGGGAGGCGAAACCCGCCGAACTGGGTTTTTCGGGCACGAACAACCTGGTGGGCCTGTGGGAAACACCCACAGGACTGTCTGCAGCAATGCGGGAGCGCTATCCGGACATTGGGTCCACGCTATGCGGATTCGATGCGCAGATGGCGCCGTCTGGATAGCGAGGTTTACGGGACATGGCATTGACCCCCAACGAGGCATATGCGGCCAAGCAGCCGTTTGTGGACAAGGAGACACTCGAGCATATCGTCGAGCAGTTCCCCACGCCGTTTCATCTATACGACGAGGCGGGCATCCGCCGCAACATGCAAGAAGTGCGCGACGCCTTTGCATGGAACCCGGGCTTTAAGGAGTACTTTGCCGTCAAGGCCAATCCCAACCCGGCGCTCATCTCCATTCTCAACGAATACGGCTGCGGCTGCGATTGCTCGAGCTATACCGAGCTCATGATCGCCCGCTCGCTGGGCATCACGGGACACGACATCATGTTCTCTTCCAACGACACGCCGGCTGCCGACTTTGAGCTCGCCAACAAGCTGGGTGCCATCGTCAACTTTGACGACATCAGCCACATCGAGTTCTTTGAGCGTGTTGCGGGGCCCATCCCCAAAACGGTCAGCTGCCGCTTTAATCCAGGCGGCCTGTTCCAACTCTCCAACGGCATCATGGACAACCCGGGCGACTCCAAATATGGCATGACCACCGAGCAGCTCTTTGAGGCCTTCCGCATGCTCAAGGCCAAGGGCGCCGAGAATTTTGGCATCCATGCCTTCCTTGCCAGCAACACCGTCACTAACGACTACTATCCCAAGCTCGCACGCATCCTCTTTAAACTTGCCGTGCGCCTGGAGCGCGAGACCGGCGCACATGTCGCCTTTATCAATCTGTCCGGCGGTGTGGGTATCCCCTACCTGCCCGAGCAGCAGGCTAACGACATTCACGCCATCGGTGAGGGCGTACACGCAGCCTACGACGAGATTCTGGTCCCCGCCGGCATGGGCGATGTGGCGATCTGCACCGAGATGGGTCGCTTTATGATGGGCCCCTACGGCTGCCTGGTCACCAAGGCCATCCACGAGAAGCAGATCTACAAGGACTATATCGGCGTGGACGCAAGCGCCGTCGATCTGATTCGTCCTGCCATGTATGGCGCCTACCACCACATTACGGTGATGGGCCAGCCGGGTGGCGACGACAAGACCACAGCGCCCGTCACGGACACCTACGACATCACGGGCAATCTGTGCGAGAACAACGACAAGTTCGCCATCGATCGCGAGCTGCCGCATATCGACATGGGCGACCTGCTTGTGATCCACGATACCGGCGCGCATGGCTACTCCATGGGCTACAACTACAATGGACGCCTGCGCTCCGCCGAGGTCCTGTTGCGCCCCGATGGCTCGGCCGACCTCATCCGCCGCGCCGAGCGCCCGGGCGATTACTTTGCCACGCTCGACGTGCTGCCGAGCGGCCGAGAGCTGCTGGCCAAGTCGCGCGCCGAAAGTGCCCGCCGTCGCGCCCAAGACGAGCGCCTGGCAGTCGCCGCCCAATGGAACAAACGCATCCAGATCGCGGACGCGAAGGAGAAGAACATGGACATCCGCAACCTCGAGGGCTCAATCGTCGCCCTCGTCACGCCGTTTAAAAAGGATGGCAGTGTCGACTTTGACGCACTCGAGCGCCTTATCGATTTCCACCTGCAAAACGGCACCGACGCCATCCTCACCCTGGGCACCACCGGCGAGAGCGCCACGATGACCGACGACGAGGACAACTCCGTCGTCGCCGCCGTGGTCAAGCATGTTGCAGGACGCGTCCCCGTCATTGCTGGCTCGGGCTCCAACTCCACGCAGACCATGCTCACCAAGTCGCTTACTTACCAGGGCTTGGGAGCCGACGGCCTGCTGCTCATTACCCCCTACTACAACAAGTCCAACGAAGAGGGTATCTATCAGCACTTTAAGACCGTCGCCGATGCCGTGGACATCCCCTGCATCCTGTACAACATCCCCGGCCGCTGCGGCTGCGGTATCAGCGAGCGCAACGTAGAGCGCCTGGCCGCGCACCCCAACATCATGGGTATTAAGGAGGCCTCGGGCAACGTCGCCTACGCGGCCAAGATCGCCCACCTGCTGTCAGACGACTTCCGCATGTACTCGGGCGAGGACGCGCTTACCGTGCCGCTCATGAGCCTGGGCGCCTCGGGCACCATCAGCGTGTGGGCAGACGTGCAGCCGCAGCTCGTGCATGACATGTGCCGTGCCTATTTGGACGGTGACGTGGCGCGTGCCCGCGATATCCAAATTGCCGGCCAGCCGCTCATCAATGCCCTCTTTAGTGAGGTCAACCCCATCCCCGTCAAAGAGGCGCTCGCCCAGATGGGTATGATCGAGGCAAACTACCGCATGCCGCTGTGCCCCATGGCAGACGACACGCGCTCTGCACTTACCGATGCTCTGAAGGGGGCTGGTCTGCTTGATTAAGACCGTCATTATGGGAACGGGCCGCATGGGCTCGCTCATCCGCACCACCGCCGAGGGCGTTGTCGACGCCGCCGGTCAACCCGTTTTTGATATCGTGGCCCAGATTGGCTTCGATTTGAGCAAGCTCGAGAACGCACCGGCTGCCGATGTGATTATCGACTTCTCGAACGTCGTGACCTTCGATGCCGTCGTCGCCTATGTCGAGCGCACGGGCGCGGCGTTGGTCTCGGGCACCACAGGCTACACCCCCGAGCAGATGGACCGTCTGCGCGAGCTGGGCCAGAACACCCGCGTTATGCACTCGGGCAATTACTCCATCGGCATCGCAGCCCTGCGTCATCTAGTGGCCCAGGCCACGCGCGAGTTGCCCGGCTTTGACTGCGAAATCGTCGAGACGCACCACAACCAAAAGGTCGACGCCCCCAGCGGTACCGCCAAGCTGCTGCTCGACGCCGTAGTCGAGGCCGAGCCCGAGACAGGCTACCACCCCGTCTACGGACGCGAGGGCATGTGCGGCGCGCGCGATCCCAAGGAGATCGGCATGCACTCGCTGCGCGGTGGCACTGTCGCCGGCGTCCACGAAGTGAGTTTCTTTGGCCAGGACGAGGAGGTCACGCTCACCCACCGCGCCACGAGCCGTCAGATCTTCGTCAACGGCGCCCTGGCCGCCGCCCAGAAGCTCGTCACCCGCGAACCCGGCTTCTATACGTTCGACCAGGTCATGTTTGCCTAACCAGGTATCAACCGAATCGACCCAAAGGAGAGATAGCAAATGAGCAACGCAGCCGAGATGGATGCCCAGGAGATTATCAACTACATCGCCACCGCGCCCAAAAAGACACCTGTCAAGCTGTACGTGCGCGAGAAGCCCAGCATGAAGGTTGCCTGGGGCGACGCACATGTCTACGGCGGCCGTCGCGGCAAGACCGTCTTTGGCGACTGGGATGAGCTCAAGGCCATCCTCGATGCCAATGCCGACTCCATCGACTACTACGATGTCGAGAATGACTGCCGCAACTCTGCCGTGCCCATGCTCGACCTTAAGGGCATCAACGCCCGCATCGAGCCGGGCGCGATCATCCGTGACCGCGTCGAGATCGGCGATCGCGCCGTCATCATGATGGGCGCCATCATCAACATCGGCTCCGTCATTGGCGAAGGCTCCATGATTGATATGGGCGCCGTGCTGGGCGGCCGCGCCACCGTGGGCAAGAACTGCCACATCGGCGCCGGCACCGTGCTGGCAGGCGTTGTGGAGCCCGCCAGCGCCACGCCCGTCATCATCGAGGACGATGTCATGATCGGCGCCAACGCCGTGGTCCTGGAGGGCGTGCACGTAGGCAAGGGCGCTGTCGTTGCCGCCGGCGCCGTGTGCGTCGAGGATGTCCCCGCCGGCGCCGTCGTGGCCGGTGTCCCCGCCCGCGTCATCAAGATGCGCGACGAGAAGACCAGCAGCAAGACCGGCCTGGAAGAGGGCTTACGTCAACTTTAATAGTTACGCGGTTTTGACAAACCGCGTTTTCGCTGACGTATGCCCAACCTGCGGCGCAATGTCAGCAACCAAGCCGAAAACAAAAAAGGCCGAAGTCCCGAAGGGCTTCGGCCTTTGTTTTTCTGCAACGTCCAAGCACAGCTTATCGATTCTCAATACTTCCGATGTTCTTGAGCTCGATAGAGATGAGGCCGTTGGGTTCGTTGACGAACTCGATGTACTCGGAGTTCGAACCCATCTCGGCCGGGAAGCTGATTTCGATACCCGTGTCGGTACGGATCTTGTGATTGCGCACAGCTGCGCGCTCGACCTGTTTGCGCTCCACAGGCACGCGCTCGGGCACCTTCTCCTCGGTCAGTGCCGCGCGCACGCTCTCCTTGATAACCGGCTCGTCCTCAAAGACCTCATCGACGATATCCCAAGGCGGCAGCTCCTCGTCGTCTTCAACCTTCTCGGCAACAGCGGCTTTGACCTTGGCGAGCGCTACGGCCGTGTTGGCGCCGTGTTCTTCAGCGACCTCCTCGACCACGCGCGTCACCGTGTCGATGACCTCCTTACCCGAAACGCCCGTGTCGCATTGCAGCAGGCCGTCGGGAATGAGCATGCGATCCTCGCCGGCAATCTTGCGTTTCTTATCCACATAGCCGATCTCCATGGTGCTTGCACGCACGATTGCATAGCTCGGCACCTTTTGCGAAGGGTTCGGCAGAATGGCATAGTGGCGCGCGATGTCGTTACGCACCTCGCCCTCTTCGCGACCCACCTCGTGCATGAATGCCTGCTTGGAGCCCAGCAGCATCACGGCAAACCAGCGGGCATCCTCATCATCGTCAAAGTCCGCCACAAGCACGTCAGTGGACTCGGCCTTCTCGGCCTTGGTGAGTTCGGAAGAGATGAACTCCGCAATCTGCTTCGACAGGTCCACGAACTCACGCTCACCAAAGAAATAGCCCTTGAGCTCGCCGCCGAATGCGGAGTTCTCGGCAAACGTGGCACGCTTGTTGTCGGCCGAAGTACGAGCGCGCCGCAGGTGCGTGGTCACGAAGTTGCGCACGGTACGGCTCTCGATATCGAGCTCGCGCTGGCTCATGACGTTGACGGCAGAGTCAAAGTCCAGGATATGCAGAATCGCGTGATTGATTTTCATATACGGCATTCCGTTCTAGATCGAATTGAGCACGAACCAGTATAGCGGTCAAGCCCGCCCCAGGCGCATCGAAGATTGGTGCATCGGGGATAGGTTGCTTTGCACCAATGGTTAGCGCATGAGCTCGGACTGCCAAGCCTCGAGCTGTTCTGCCAAACTCTTGCCGGCAGCGGGCATGTCGATCTGAGGTCGTTTGGGCAGCAGTGCGCATTTAAGGATTGCCACGATGGTCTGCGAGACAAAGCGTCGTGTATCCTCGTCAAAGCCTTGCGCAGCCTGGAGCATCACGGGCAGGCTCTCGCGCAGATTCCCAGCGATATCCGCAAACCGCTCAGCACCCGTAGCCTCAAACACGGAGAACAACGCATCTACAAAACGCTCGCGTTCGCTAGGCGACACTGCAAGCAGCATCTCGCGAATGGAACCATCAACGTATCGAGCACCGGCAGACAGGCGCTCACAGTACACGAAGTCGTGACCATCAACCACCCAGCTAAAGGGATTGTGCTGCAGCAGGCTGAACTCGGTGCTCTCAACGATGGCATAGTCCTCCTGTGTCTCGAACATCATGCCAAAGATCGACGACCGAGGTAGCGTCTTGTCGATTCGACCGGAAAGATCGGCAAAGGCGTTGCCGTTCAGAAACTCCTCGACGAAGCCCGGACCATCATGGGAATACGCCCGTTCGATTCGTTCACGGGCAACATCGGAGCACATCGCTGCACCGTACACCGCAAGGTTTCCACCCTTGGAATGACCCCCGCACAAAAGCGGCCCGCCAATCGCATCCGCCGCCTCGTCCACATAACGTGCCGCGGATTCCTGGGCCGGCACAGGACACCGGAACGCCATGTTAAAGTCTTCTTTCCAGCCCACAATCGTACTATCGGTCCCCCGGAAGGAAAGATAACTAAACCCCGCCGGAAACCGGAACGCCATGGCTGCAAACTGCTCCGTCGCCACCATATCGCTCACAGCACGATAGCCGCAAACGTGCACGCCACGGTAGCGAGGACTTGCTGCCACGGCCTCCAACAAGGCCCTGCTCCCCTCCGGGTCCCACAAGTCGTCAATCATGTCCCGGTAGCACTCGGCACGCAGCAGCTCGCGTACGTCAAGGCCCTGCCAGTTCGTCAGCTCCGCCATATCACCCGGCAAACGCAAATAGGACAACCACGCAAAGACCAGGCTATCCACCGCGCAGAACGGCCGCTCCTCAAACGGATCAAACGCCGTCTGGGCATAGGTCAAAAAATTAGGCGAATCCGACATGGCCCTCCCATCAACTATGGTGCATTGGGGTCAGGTTACTTTGCACCAAAAAGGCGCCCGGACCGTGTGGGCCCGGACGCCTTCATTGTAGCTTTTCGCTCTAGCGAGCTTGATTTAGCAGGAGAAATCGACGCTGTCGATGATGTCCTTGAGGGCCTTGGCGGAGACGGTGAGCTCATGCTGCTCGTCGTCGTTCAGCGGCACGGGGACGCGGCAGACAACGCCGTCGCGCCCAACGACGGTCGGCATGGAGATGGCAAGATCGGACAGGCCATACTCGCCCACCATGAGCGAGGAGACAGGCAGAACGGTCTGCTCATCGCGCATAACGGCGGTGCAGATGCGCTTGACGGCCATGGCGACGCCATAGTAGGTGGCGTGCTTCTTCTCGATGATGGTGTAGGCGGAGTTCTTGACGTCCTCGGCGATGCGCTTCTCGGCAGCCTCATGCTCCAGATGGCCGTGAAGCTCGCAGAAGGTGTTCAGCGGAACGCCGGCAACCTGAGCGCTGGACCAAGCGACAAACTCGGAGTCACCGTGCTCACCCATGACGTAGGCCTGAACGTCGCGCGGATCGACCTCGACGTGAGCGCCGAGCATCTGCTGCAGACGGCCGGTGTCGAGCACGGTGCCGGAGCCGATGACGTGACCCTCGGGCAGGCCGGACATCTTGATGGCGGCGTAGGTCAGAACGTCGACCGGGTTGGAAACGATTAGCAGAATGCCGTCGAAGCCGGACTTCTTAATCTCGGGGATAATGGACTTAAAGATGTTGACGTTCTTGTTGACCAGGTCCAGGCGGGTCTCACCGGGCTTCTGGGCAGCGCCAGCAGTGACGACGATCATAGCGGCGTCGGCGACATCGGAATAATCACCGGCGTAGATCTTCATCGGCTCGGCAAACGTCATGCCGTGCGCGATATCCAGGGCCTCACCCTCGGCGCGGTTCTTGTCCACGTCGATGAGGACCATCTCGGAGAACAGACCGCTCTGCATCAGTGCGAACGCCGAAGACGAACCGACGAAACCGCACCCGACAATAGCGACCTTCTTCTCGTTAACCATTAGAAGCTCCCATCTCTCTCCACAAACAAGCCGCCCGGGAACGACCCGAGCGGCTTGCCGTGATCCCAATACATCCAATCGGGACTTTGATTATGCTCCTATTCGCAGCCAAAAATCGACCGTTTACCGAAATTATTTGCAGAATTCGTAAAATAACTGCACGAAATCGGTTTCGAGCTATTGACGAGCCGAAATAGCTTTCTAATACAGGCCCGCCTCGCGAATGGCCTCGACAGCCAAAGCGATCTGGTCGGGCGGCAAGACCAGCGCCATGCGCACGTGCCCCTCACCCGAAGGACCAAAGCTCGCGCCCGGCGTCACCACAACGCCGGCCTTCTCCATGAGCTCCTCGCAAAACGCCATGGAATCGGTGCGGCCACCGGGAAGCTTGGCCCACACAAACATAGAGCCATGCGCGTTGGGGCGCTCCCAGCCCAGGCCCTCAAGACCGTCGCACAGGGCATCGCGGCGCTCCTGGTACTTCAGACGCTGCGCCTCGACCTCATCGCGCGGACCGTTCAAGCAGGCGATAGCAGCCTTCTGGATCGGGAAGAACATACCGAAGTCGATCTGGCCGCGCAGCTTGGCAAAGGCCGAGACCACATCCTCGCGACCGACCAAAAAGCCGATGCGCGCGCCGGTGACGTTAAACGACTTAGAGAGCGAGAAGAACTCCACGCCCACCTCGAGCGCGCCGGGATACTGCAAAAAGCTTCCGCCCGGCTCGCCGTCAAACACGATGTCGGAGTACGCGTTGTCATGGACGATGAGCAGGTCGTGCTCGCGGGCGAAAGCGATAATCTCCTCGTAGACCTCGGGCGTACCCACCGAGCCGACCGGGTTCGCGGGCAGCGACACGATCATATACTTGGCGCGATCGGCCACCTCGGGATCGATACCCGCCACATAGGGCAGGTAATTATGCTCGGCAACCAGCGGATAGTATTCGAGCTTGGCATCGGCGATCTTGGCACCCGCCTCAAAGACCGGGTAGCACGGATCGGGAACCAGAATGGTGTCACCCGGATCGAGCAGGGCCAGGCCCAAATGGCCCACGCCCTCCTGTGTGCCGTTGCACGACTGCACCATAGACGGTGTGATGCCCGAAACGCCAAAGCGGCGCTCGTAGTAATCGCACACGGCTTGCTTAAGCTCGGGCAGATCGCGCAGGGCATACTTCCACATCTCGGGGTCCTGGGCTGCCTGCGTGAGCGCCTCGACCACGTGGTCGTACGGCTTAAAGTCGGGTGTGCCCACGCTCATGTTGTAAATGGTCTTGCCCTGGGCCTTAAGCGCAAGAAGCTTGTTATTGAGCGAGGCAAAAACCTCCGCGCCAAAGCGGTCGAGACGCTGCGATGCCTGCATGGTGCCACCTTTCGATATAAAAACGCGGCGCCCCGACAAGAGCGCCGCGCGATACGGGCCATCAGATTGCAAAAGTGTAACGCTTACAACCCCCGTATTGGTTCAATTTAGCCAACCTTAGTCAACTGGATTGAGCGCGTCGACCTGCGCAAGCCACAGACGCGAGCTAGCGTCACTCGGCATACGCCAATCGCCGCGCGGGCTGAGCGTCACCGAGCCCACCTTGGGACCATCGGGCAGGCAGCTGCGCTTAAACTGCTGGGCAAAGAAGCGACGGTAGAACGTACGTAGCCACGTGTGGACGGTCTTGGCGTCGTAGACGCCCTCGAAGCTCTTGAGCGCCATGCGGTAGATCTTGCCCGGCTCAAAGCCAAAACGCAACAGGTAGTAGAGGAAGTAGTCGTGCAGCTCGTACGGGCCCACCAAATCCTCGGTCTTCTGCGCAATCTCGCCGTCGCCCGTGGGCGGCAGAAGCTCGGGGGACACCGGCGTATCGAGGATATCGAGCAAGACCTCGGCAATGCGCCCGCCAAAGACATCAGCCGCATAGCGCACCAGATGGCGCACGAGCGTCTTAGGCACGCTCGCGTTGACGGCGTACATGCTCATGTGGTCGCCGTTATAGGTAGCCCAGCCGAGCGCCAGCTCCGACAGGTCGCCCGTGCCGATGACAAAGCCGCCAGCCTGGTTGGCCAGATCCATGAGAATCTGCGTGCGCTCGCGCGCCTGGCTGTTCTCGTAGGTCACGTCCTGCACGGCCGGATCATGCTCGATGTCCTTAAAGTGCTGCTCCACGGCTGCATGGATCGAGACTTTGCGAAAGCTCACGCCCAGGTCGCGAGCAAGCGACTCGGCATTCGACTTGGTGCGATGCGTCGTGCCGAAGCCGGGCATGGACACGGCTGTGATACCAGTGCGCGGCAGCCCCAGTGCATCGAAGGCACGCACGGTCACAAGCAGCGCCAGCGTGGAATCGAGACCGCCCGAAAGGCCGATGACGGCCGCCTTGGTGCCCGTATGGGCAAGGCGGGTCTTGAGGCCCGCGGTCTGTAGATTGAGGATCGTCTCGCAGCGCTCGGCCAAGTCGCCATGGTCGGCCGGCACAAAGGGCGCGCGCGGGAAAACGCGGTCGATATCGCAGGCATCGCGCAGGACAGGTTCTTCGGCCAGTACGCCCTCAAACGAAAACTCAACGGTCGTGGCCTCCGGCGCATCGTCCGCGCGCGTCCACGTCGTCGAGCGACGGCGCTCGGCAACCAGACGGTCAAGGTCAACATCGGCGACGGCCATATCGCAGGTAAGCAGTTTGGTCGCGGCGAGCTTCGAACCGTTTTCGTAGACGAGGTTCTCGCCTGCAAAGACCATGTCGGTCGTGGACTCGCCCTCGCTCGCGTCCGCATAGGCATAGGCGCAGTACAGGCGCGCACTCTGGTTGGAAATGAGGCTGCGGCGGTAATCCGCCTTACCAATGATTTCGTCCGAAGCCGACGGGTTGAGAATCACCGTCGCACCGGCAAGCGCCATCTCGGTCGAAGGCGGCGCCGGCACCCACAGGTCCTCACAGACCTCAACGCCCAGCACCATATCCTCGGCACCCTCATCACAGCAACGGTAGATAAGCCCCGAACCCAGCGGAACCGGACCCTGACCGGCAAATTCAACCCACACGGGATCCGCAGGCGCCGGAGCAAACCAACGGCGCTCATAGAACTCGCCATAGTTGGGCAGATACTTCTTGGCCGTGAGGCCCAAAAGCTCGCCCGCACAGCACACGGCCGCGCAGTTGTAGATGTTTTCAGCCACCGCAACGGGCAAGCCAACGGTAAAGACGATCGGCAGCTCACGGGTTTCATCGAGTATGTGCACCAGCGCTGCTTCGCAGGCATGCAGCAGCGTGCGGTTATGGAACAGGTCGGCCGCGGTATAGCCGGTCAGGTTAAGCTCGGGCAGCACCAGCGCGCGAACGCCGCGCTCGGTAGCCTCGCGAACAGCCGCCAGCGCAACCTCGACATTGCCCTCGACATCGGCCACGCGAATCCGCGGCGAGGCCGCCGCCACACGCAAAAAGCCATCAGACTGAGAAAGGTGAAGATTCATAAGAATGCTCCCGTGCGTAGACGCTATTCAACACAATTAGCAAGCCCTATTGTAGTTCAACTACCGGGTGGAACCGCATCCCACCAACTTGGTGAGCTATTGATGAGTTGATGGTATCTGTTAAATGTCACGTACGATTCACATCTGGTGGGTACCCTGATGGCTACACGAAACGAAGCAGATTTACACCGGGAGGACCCCGTATGACAACCAAGTACACCGACGCGCCGCGCACGCGCGTCATGACGCCGGCATCGCTCAACAACGGCGTGCACGAGAACCATTCCATCGGACAGACCATGGCCATCGCGCCCAAAAAGGGCCTGTTCGACGACATTTCCATTCCCCAGATCATTGCCGGCGCCGCAGCTGCCGCCACGAGCGTGGCGCTTGCTTCAAAGATCGGCATTGCCGGCTCGGTGATTGGTGCCGCTGTGAGCTCAGTCATCACTGTTGTGTCCTCGCAGGTCTATCGCCACTTTATCTCCGCCAGCGCCGAAGCAATCAAGGGCACGCATGCCGCTGTCGACTACCCTGCCGGCGCCTACGAGCCCGTTGAGCCCGATGTCGAGGAGCACCTAGGTGGCGCCGCGACCACGCAGGAGATGCGCCAGGTTGCGGGACGCGCGACCACGGCGCGCGTCGCCCCTAACAGTCTGCGCGCCAAGGCGGCGGCAGAGCGCAGCCAGACGCAAAAGAAGGTCATCGTCTTCTCGATCGCTATCGCCATCGTCGCGGTCATCGTCTGCGCCGGCGCCATCCTTATCACCACCGCCGGCGAGGGTCTGGGCGAGCGCCCCGAGCCAATCCTTTCGTCGCGCACGACCGAGAGCGATGCAAATGGCAACACCCAGTCGCAAGATCAGCAGGCACAGGCGGACGGCACGCAAGACAGTTCTACCTCTGCCGATTCGTCCTCGAACACCCAAAGCCAATCGCAGGGCACCGATTCCTCTACGGCCAGCAGTGACACGCCGTCCGGCACGACCGACTCAAGCCAAACGACTGACGGTTCGCAGCCGAGCACGGGCGGCCAGACGAGTAGCGACAACACGTCGGGAACGGGCGCAGCAGACAACAGCAACACCAACAGCTCGAGCGGAACCGCGTCCGGCACGGCATCTGACAACTCGAGCCAAGGCACGGCATCGGGCAACTAAGCACATTTGCCTCTCATAGATAACCGACCTGTATAACGGGCGCGAATCGACAGCGGTTCGCGCCCGTTTGCCTTGGGCGCCGCCATGGCGAACGCTATGCGATGGTAAGATGCTTTACATGTGTAAAGAGGAGATTTGCCATGAGCAAGACAATAGTTAGGCCCACGCTTTCGCTGGGCAACCACATCTATCTGTATCGCCTGCTGCGCGATGCGATTGGATGTGGCAAGCAAACGTTTATGACGCAGGTCGAGGAGGCGCTCGCCGCTGGCGACATGACCGCTTATGACCTGGGCTTCGAGTCCACGCGCGAGCTGCTCGAGGAGCTCGACGACTGCATTAAGCTGACCGTCTTTAAAGGCGGCCGCCTGTATGCCACGGTCATCGCCAACGAGGCCTGGGATGCTGCGCTTGCCAAGGGCGAGGACAAGCCCAAGACCGCCAAGGGCGCCAAGCAGTCCTACAAAAAGAAAAAGCGCGGTGAGAAGGACCTCAAGGCCGTGCGCCCCAAGCACGTTAAGCGTCCCGAGCCCGAAGCCATGGTTGAAGCCGCGCCGGAACCCGAGCCCGAGACAGAGATCGAAGTCGCTATTGAGGTAACGGCAGAAGCCGAAACCGAAATCGCCGCCACGACCGATTCCGAAGTCACATCCGAGCAGGAAGCCACTGTGGAGCTCAACGAAGCGCCCAAGTCGACAACCGAAGAAGCCGCTGACCAACCCGAGCCGTCTGCGTTCCAAAACAGCGATGTCTTTGGCGACGAGGCCGAGGACGATCAGTCCGACGAGCCCGCAGATCAAGACGCTACCGAGTCGGCGCCGGAGCCCGAGACGCCGCAGCCCGCCATCTCGCTCACGGTCGTCTATGACCCCGAGAATGCCAATGCCGGCATCACCACCATGGCATCCACGCCCATCGAGGCAAAGTCGAGCGTCGAGAATGAGAGCGCGACGCAGGTTGAGCTCGACACCGCGACCGCAAACGCACCCGCTATCGTCGAGTCTGCAGATTCCGCGGCGATGCCAAAGGTGGGCACCGAATCAGTGCTCGGCACCGAACCCGTGCCCGTCGTCGAGGTGACGCCCGTCAATGAGCAGGCCTTCGCACCGGCGATGGGAGCGACCCCCGCACCTGTAGCGCCCGCCATCCCCGAGGACTTCCCCATCGATTTCGCAACCGAGGTCTTCTGCCCCGGCCCATTGCTACACCAGCTGTCGACCTATCTCCCCTACGGCGCCGATACCCTCGGCATTGTCGGCGAGTACTACTGGATCGCCCGCGAGCGCGGTACCATCGAGGCCGCACGAAACCGCGCAAGCTTCCCCCTGCGCTACACGCAGGCCGGCGAGCGCCGCGAAGTTACCGTGCGCATTCGCCGCAACACCGCCGGCGGTCTCGGAGCCGCCTGGACCATCGATAAAGTCGAGCCTTCTACCAAGTAACAAAAAGGGACGATAACCCCAAGGTTATCGTCCCTTTCTCATTAGGTCACCTGAGCTCGACTAGTCACGCGTCAGCTTGCGGTGAATACGATGCGGCTGGGCTGCGTCCTCGCCAAGGCGCTCGATACGGTTGGCCTGATAGGCCTCAAAGTTGCCCTCAAACCAATACCAGTTGCCCGGGTTCTCGTCGGTGCCTTCCCACGCCAGGATGTGCGTGGCAACGCGGTCCAGGAACATACGGTCGTGGCTAATGACCACCGAACAGCCCGGGAACTCGAGCAGCGCCGCCTCGAGCGAGGACAGCGTCTCGACGTCGAGGTCGTTCGTGGGCTCGTCGAGGAGTAACAGGTTGCCGCCCTGCTTGAGCGTAAGCGCCAAGTTCAGACGGTTACGCTCGCCACCGGAGAGTACGCCAGCGCGCTTCTGCTGGTCCTGGCCCTTAAAGCCAAAGCTCGCCACATAAGCGCGGCTCGGAACCTCGGTCTCGCCGACCATCATATGGTCCAAGCCATCCGAGACGACCTCCCACAGGTTCTTATCGGGGTCGATGCCAGAACGGTTCTGATCGACATAGGAGATCTTGACGGTCTCGCCCACCTCGAGCTCGCCCGAAGTCAGCGGCTCCAGGCCCACGATGGTCTTGAACAGCGTGGTCTTGCCCACACCGTTGGGGCCGATGACACCCACGATACCGTTGCGCGGCAGGGTGAACGATAGGTCGTCGATGAGCACACGGCCATCGAACTCCTTGTGCAGGTGATGAGCCTCGAGCACCTTGTTGCCCAGACGCGGGCCCACGGGGATGCGGATGTCGGTCCAGTCGAGCTTCTGGCTTGCGCGGGCCTCGGCCTCCATCTCCTCGTAACGAGCCAGACGGGCTTTGTTCTTGGCCTGGCGAGCCTTGGGCGAGCTGCGTACCCACTCGAGCTCGGCCTCCATGCGCTTGGCGAGCTTGGCGTCGCGGTTGCCCTGCGCCTCGATACGGGCGGCCTTGGTCTCCAGATACGTGGAGTAGTTGCCCTTGTAGGGATAAAGGTGACCGCGGTCGACCTCGCAGATCAACTCGGCAACGTTATCCAGGAAGTAGCGATCGTGCGTGACGGCAAGCACCGCGCCCTGGTAGTTGTGCAGGAAGTGCTCGAGCCACAGGATCGACTCGGCGTCCAGGTGGTTCGTGGGCTCGTCGAGCAGCAGCAGGTCGGGAGCTTCGAGCAGCAGCTTGCACAGGGCCACGCGACGGCGCTCGCCGCCGGAAAGTACGTTGACCGGCATGTCGGAATCGGGCAGCTGCAGGGCGTCCATGGCCTGGCCGAGCTTGGAATCGATATCCCAGCCGTCAGCGGCGTCGATCTCGTCCTGGAGCTTGCCCATCTCGGCCATGAGGGCGTCCATGTCGCAATCCGGGTCGCACATCTCCTCGCCGATCTTGTTGAAGCGATCGACCTTGGCAATCATGTCACCAAACGCCATGCGCACGTTCTCGATGACGGTCTTGTCATCGTCGAGCGGCGGCTCCTGCTGCAGGATGCCCACGGTGTAGCCGGGAGTGAGCCTGGCATCGCCGTTGGAGACCTCCTCGATGCCGGCCATAATCTTGAGCAGGGTCGACTTGCCCATACCGTTAGGGCCCACGACGCCGATCTTGGCACCGGGGTAGAAGCTCAGGGTCACGTCGTCAAGGATCACCTTGTCGCCATGGGCCTTGCGAGCCTGATACATCTGGTAGATAAACTCTGCCATTTGCCTGTTCTATCCTTTCTACCTGCTGTTTCCCTATTCTTGATTCGCTTTAGTGGAAACGAAATGAGGGAACCAGCTCTGAAACGTAACGAAAAAGGGGCATGGTTGCCCACACCCCCTAATACTACCTGGGAAAAGTCCCCCGGAACATACTATGAACTGCGTACGCTAGTTTTCCGCAACCTTAACGAGCGGCTCGCTGCGATTTGCGCCACAACAGATACGAGTAGACGTAAACGGCTCCAACCGAACCAAACGCCAGAGCCGCAATCACCGCGGCGACGACTTCACTCGAAAGCACGCTGCCTGCCACGCCCATCACAATCAGGCCAATACCCAGCACCATAAAGCAGGCGCCGCCAAAACGCTGCGTACGGCGCCAGTTCTCGGGATCGGCAAGCGCCCAGGGTGTCTTGATACCGAGCGTATAGTTCTGCTTCACACGCGGCAAGTAGTTGCCTACGCCGATGAACAGCAAACCGACAACACCGGAAATCAGCACGTTAACCGAACCGACCGCCGGCACTACGCCCCAGACCGTAAGCTCTCCCAGCCAGCTTATGGCGCACATGAACAAGGTGAAGGCGATTACGAAGCCCTGGTAGAACTTGCCCGAGGTTCGATATGCCTCACCTTTGGGGTCGATGCGCGGCACCATGCAGAACATTGCGAGAAGCGCCAGAGGCAGCACGCCGAGCGCGGAGGCCATCCAACTAGGACCCCAACCGTCGACGGCGCCGTTCGCGCCCCAGTGCGTGGGAATCTGCGCAGGCAGGCTCGGCATCACCATGAGGTGCGCTACAACATTAATAGCGCAGACCACAACAAGCATGGCCCACACGCGCGACGATACCCCCGTGGCGTGAATGCCCTTGTTTTCGTTATTCATCCTTATCACCTTCCGTGTTTGTAAAGCCCATAAACCAACCGATCAAGTCCTGCATGACGGTGGTGTTTAAGCTGTAAACGATGTTTTGGCCATGACGTTCGTCGGTCACCAACCCGGCGTTTTTGAGCGTCGCCAAGTGATGGCTCAGCGACGGCTTACTGATATCGAAATGCTCGGCAAGCTCCCCCGCCGTGCAATTGCCCTCGCGCAGCAACTCCAAAATGCGCCGTCGCGTTGGATCGGCAAGCGCCTTAAAACCCTCTCCCGGCATAAGACCTCCTCTCATCATCTCTCATGACGTGCACACTATACTCAATATTTAGATGTTTGTCTAACTATCTAATCGCAATGCTTCAAACCACATCAAAGCAAACGCCATCGCAACCTATGGGCGATTACCTATAATGGCGATAGCTAAAACACGACCTGCTTCCCCATCGGAGGATATCTATGACCGAAACCACAGCCGCAACTCCCATCGAGACACGCGACACCAAGCTCGAGATTATCATGGGCCACGAGGCACTCGATAAGCTCGCCGATGCTACGGTGCTAGTGCTCGGCTGCGGAGGCGTGGGCTCCAACTGCTGCGAGGCACTCGCCCGCGGCGGCATCGGTCATTTCGTCATTCTGGATAAGGACATCATCGCGCCCAGCAATATCAATCGCCAGGCCATCGCCTTTCACAGCACCGTCGGCAAGCGCAAAGTCGACGTCATGGAGGCTATGATTCACGACATCAACCCTACCGCTACCGTCATCAAGCGCACCGAATACCTGCTGAGCAACAACATCGATGATTTCTTCGCGAGCGTTTTGGAGCAGACGGACGGTAAGCTCGACTACGTCGTCGACGCCATCGACACCATCTCGGCCAAGCTCACCATTGCCAAATATGCTCAGGACCACGACATTCGTTTGGTTAGCTCCATGGGCGGGGCCAACAAGCTCCATCCCGAGTGCCTCCGCTTTGCCGACATTTTCGATACGGTACGTGACCCCATGAGCCGCATCATGCGCAAAGAATGCAAGAAGCGCGGAATCAAGAGCCTGCATGTACTGTTTAGCTGCGAGGAATCGGTTAAGACACAGCCCCGCGACCCTTCCAACATCCACGAGCGCACCGAGCTGGGAACCGCCAGCTTTATGCCGCCCATCATGGGCCAGATGATTGCCGGCGAGGTTATCCGCCAGATCAGCGGCCGCGGCACTGAGCGCGTGCGCTCCGATGGCCAACGTCTGGACTAGCGGAGCGCACCGAGATGGAGCCCCGGTTATTTGATGCACACTGCCATCTTGATTTAATGGCTCACCCGGACGCCGTTGCCGATGAGGCGACGGCGCTGGGCTTGGGTCTATTTGACTGCGGCGTCAATCCGCGCGACTTTTCGGCCGCAAACGAGCGCGCCTGTCGCCAACCAGGCATCATCGCCGGTGTTGGGCTTCACCCCTGGTGGCTCGCCGATGGCCACTGCGGTTTTGTCGAAGTCAATCTGCTTTGCGAAGTTGCTGCCCAAGAACGCTACATCGGCGAAGTCGGACTCGACTTTTCCGCGCGCTTTGCTGGAAGTGAGCCGCTACAAATACAGGCACTTAACCGGCTCTGCGATGCGCTCGTGCAGCATCCTCTTACCGGGCGCGTGATATCAATTCACGCCGTTCGTTCGGCAGGAGCCGTACTGGACGTCCTCGAATCGCATGGACTACTCATCCCAAACCCCGACTCCCCCGTTATCATCTTCCACTGGTTTAGCGGTACTTCGGACGAACTCGTCCGCGCGCGTAATGCGGGCTGTTATTTTTCCGTCAACGAACGCATGCTCGCATCTAAACGAGGACGCGAATACGCACGACAGATTCCACTCGATCGTTTACTGCTCGAGACCGATTCACCAGCCGAACCAAACACAGAAACAAGCGCACAGTCGCTCATCAGATCGCTCGAAAGCGCCTCAGAACACGTCGCCTCGCTCAAAAAATGCGACGCAAAGCATATTGAGTCGGCGGTTTTAGCGAATGCACACTCTGTTTTTAGCCTTCGCTAACCCCTGTGGTCAAAAAACGTCAAATATGAGTACTGCTAGCGAAATGGATACATTACTCTGAGCTTTCCGACCACCAGAATAATCTACGATTGTCCATTAACTAACACTTTTACAGTCACTCATCCTGCATTTTCGCAATCTTAAACCCCTCCAAACGCTCAAATCACGTCTGAAGGGGTCGATTTTGCTGCGACTAAATTAGTCACAGTACTCATATTTGGCTTTTTTAACCACCGAGTCACGGGAAGGCACCAATACAGCTCCCCGGGACAGCTCGGCTATTCGACGATTGGTGCTCCGTGGCCCCAAGAACCTTCCATGCCGCACACGGTCGAGGCAAACCCGGCAGCAAAGTCGAGCGCGCGCTCGATGGCCTCGGCGCCATCCTCACCACGCTTGGCGGAATCGAGATAGCACATCAAAAACGAGGTGAGGAACGAGTCGCCCGCCCCCATGGTGTCCTTCATGTCCGTTACCGGTTTAGCCAGCTGGCGGTAATAACGCTCGCCGTCGTAAGCAATGCAGCCCTCGGCGCCCGCCGTAGCCGACACAAAACGCGGACCCAGGCCCTTCACCCATGCCAGACGCTCGCGAATCTCGTCCTCACTCGCGGCATCCGCCGCACTAAAGAAAGCGAAATCGACGTAGGGCGCAATCTGCTCGTAGTACTCGTCGGTGGAGTCGTCCGAAAAGTCAAAAGAGACCGTGACGCCCGCAGCCTTCAACTTGGGCAGCTCGCGCTCGGTGAAGCAATAGTTGCCCGAATGAACCACATCGAACTGCTTCATGTACGCAAGGTCAAAGCGATCGAGGACATAGCGCGCATCGCCACGGATACCGCCCTCGTTGGAGCCAAGGAAGACACGGTCACCGTCAACGACGGTCACGCGAGCCGCTCCGTTCTCGCCAATCATCTGCTCGCACTTGTCAAGCTCGATACCCTCATCCTCGAGGCTTGCAATGACATGCTCGGCAGCGGCATCATTGCCAAAAATGCCCATGTATGCGGAGCGCGCGGCACCGCATTTCTTGGCATAAACGGCGAAGTTCACCGCATTGCCGCCGGGATACATGGTGTGGATATGCTCGTAGCGATCGACGACGTTGTCGCCAAATCCGAGCGCGTTAACGTTAAATGCCATGGCCTTTGCTCCTTCTAGTACTCGACAACACCCATATAGCGACGGAAATCGGGATCGTGATCAAACACCTTGCCGCGTGCAGCACGCAGCTCGCAGTTCATGGCGTAGAACAGCACCGGGTCCAGATAGGCACGGACGCTCGCCGGCACGGCTTCCATACCGTACTCCTTGGCATCGAGCACCATCAGCGTATCGGTATGCGTCTTAAGGAACGCCAGGGCGCGCTCGTCCATAGCACGGCACTCGCTGGAGCCCATCTGCAGGAAGTAAAAAACGCCATCCTGAGTAGCCTCGAAGGGGCCATGGAAGTACTCGGCAGAGTGGATGTAGCTACAGTGCTGCCACTGCATCTCCATAAGAGAGCAGATAGCGAAACCGTAGGTCTGGCTAAAGTTGGGACCGCTGCCCAGAATGTAGAAGAACTCGTGCTCCTGGCAAAGCTTGGCAAAGCGATCGCCCAGCTCGGCATTTACCTTCTCGCGTGCCGGGGGAAGAATCTTATCCATCTCGGCGATACCGGCATACATATCGGCAAGATCGGCGTAGCCCTCCTGCTGATCGAGCAGCTCGGCCGCAAGCGACAGCGAAATGCCAGCGGGGACCTCGGCCTGCGGCACGCCCTCGCCCCACGGGTAGACCCACGTGGTCCACTTGCCGGAGTCGATCTTGGATCCAGCGTTGTCGGTCTGGGCGATCACCGTAGCGCCGGCAGCAAGGGCAATCTCGCAGCCCTCGACGACCTCGGGGGTGTTGCCACTGTGGCTACAAGCGATGACCAGGGACTTCTCGCCCAGACGACGCGGACGCATGATATCGAACTCGCGAGCCGTATAGATATACGAAGTGAAGGTGGTTGCCTCGCGCTGCAGAAGCTCATGAGCCGGGATCAAATCGATCATGGAGCCACCGCAAGCAATCCAGTAGACGCTGTCGAACTTGCCCTTCTCGGCAATTGCCTCTTTGATCAGATCGTGTGCGTTCATATCCAGTTCCTTTCTTATTTGGCCCGCAATCAATGACGTTGGTTGCGTGGCCGATGGTTGTTTTAGTCAATCAGATATTTCTCGAATGCGGCCATGTTCTTGGCATCTGCCGCCGCCGGATCATCGTAGTAACGACCGTCCGTGATTTCCTGGCCCAGCATGCCGTCGAAACCATGGGCGTTGAGCGTGGCGACGAAGGCGTCCATATCGTGCTTGCCATCGCCCCACACCAGATGGCCATACGGGTCACCGTCGATAAAGTGCATCTCGTGAATTGCCCCATCACCAAAGGCGGCAAACCAGTCCTCGAGCGTCTCGCCTGCAACGCCCATCGCGGTTGTATCAACCATGGGCTGTAAGTACGGGCTCGCGACCTCGTCAATCATGCGCTTCGCATCGGAAACCGTCGTCACAAGGTTGCTCTCCTCGGGACGCAGGCTTTCCATCGTAAGCACCAGACCGTGCTCGCCGGCATACTCCGCCAGAATGGACAAGTGCTCGCGGCTGCGCTTCCAGGCTTCCTCGCGGTCCTCGTCCCAGTCGCCCCAGCCCGAGTTGATGGACATGCGGTCGCACCCAAGTACCTCGGCAAGCTCAATGCCGTGCTTAAAGTACGCCAAGCTGCGCTGTTCATGCAGCGGTTTGCGTGCGCAGTACTGCCAAGGATAGACAACATTCTCGGGACACAGAGTACGATACCTAAGCCCACGGTCTGCAGCCTTTTTCGCCAGGACCTCAGCTTCAAAGTAGCCCGTGTGGTCGAGCGTCACATGCGGCTCCGCACACCACAGCTCAATGGACTCAAAGCCCAAACGCTGCTGCACATCAAGGAAGTAATCGAGCGACCACATGATGTAGTGGATATTCATGCCCGCAATCTGTTCGCGGTGCAGCGTCGGTTTGGATTCAGACATCTTATGCCTCCTTATTTCGATCGAACACGATTTGTCCGTCCGACATCGTCATGTCAACCGCAAGATCGCGTGCGTCGCGATAATCGAGGTCGAACACATCCCGATCGAGCACGCAGATATCGGCAAGCTTGCCGACCTCGAGCGTACCCAGCTCGTCTTCGCGCATCAGGTCGTACGCGCCCCCGGCAGTCCAAGCGCGCAAGAGCTCGACAAGCGTCAGCGCGTTGACCTCATTCACGGGCAGTCCGTCGGCGAAGAATCCGCCGCACGCGCTGTAAATTGACTCGCCCAGGCTCGGAATCAGCAGCGGCAAATCCGTTCCACAGCACACTGTGCATCCGGAATCTTCCATGCCGCGGCGATTCCAGCTGTGTAAAAGTCGCGTCTCACCAATTTGTCGACGCATCATCGACAGGCAATCCTCGCGCCGGTCCAGCGTCAGAATCTGCGGATAGACCTCGCAAATTCCACCTAACTTGCCAAACTCGACAAGATCGGTCGGGTCAGAGTTCTCGAGATCGGTAATCGCATGGCGGCGAAGCATCCGTCCATGCTCGTCTCGAGGCAGCGAGGCATAGAGCGCCACGGTGCGACGAACGGCGCCATCGCCCTGGCAATGCAAGGAATATCGGAAGCCGTCAGCATCAATTGCACGCAGCTCGCTCTCAATCAGATCCCACTCTGGCTCCTCGACGACCGTCTTGCCGGCAGCGCCCGCATCGGCCGAGTCCTCATAGGGGTCTATCATCTCGGCAAGCCCCGCCCATACGCCGCGATCGGTCATACGGTTGAAGCCAGAAAAACGAACGAACGGTCCCCGGAAGCGCTCTCGCGCCTCGCGGGCATATGCCAGATTTGCACCGGCGCCCACCGGCTGCGACATCATAGAGACGCGAACCGTCAGCTCACCAGATTCCTCACGGCGAGCCATTTCGTCGGCAAAGCCATAGTAGTCATCAAACGCCATTTCCTTGATGGCGGTAACGCCACGCTCGTTAAGCATGCTCATGTAGTCCGAATACCCGGCACGCACCTCGGTCAGCGCAAGGAAATCACTCATCATGCGCCAGATCTTCTCGGCATAGCACGCCTGAGGTGTAAAGCCGTATCGCGCACTGGCGGCAGCATTGAGAACGCAGGTCTCCGCACCCGGTGTAAAGCAGACGACAGGGATATCGCCAAAACAATCGTCAAACACAGCTGCCGTATTTGCGTTCTCGGCATCCGATGCCAACGTTTCGGGTAGGTTGTGGCCAAAAGCCGCCGCGCAATCCGGATGATCTTCTTTCCATGCACGCAAGAGCGACACAGCCTCTTTGGCATCATCGATGCCGGACAGATCAGACCCCAACGTCCGCAGCGCCCAACCTGTATAGAAGGTATGCACATCGATCAGGCCAGGCATGACAGTGCGGTCGCCCAGGTCAACTACCTCGTCCGCCTGGGTCAAATACGAAGCTACCTCACACTTGGTGCCAACAGCCTCAATTCGATTGCCACGGACCGCTACGAAACCTTCAAACGGCAGGTCCCCCGTACCGGTAAAGACGCTCTTAGACGTCAGGACCGTCAAACGATCAGACATCACAACCACCTACACCGGAAGCATGCCAGAGATTGCCGTTACGATCAGGCCAAAGACGACCATGAAAATGAAGAACTTCCAAATGGTCTTCCACCATTGGCCAAACGAAATCCTAGCCACGGCAAGACCGGCGACCGTCATGCCCGCCACGGGGCTGATGGTGTTGATGGTCTGGTTGGCAAACTGGAGCGCGGTGACGGCCGCCTCGGGATTGAGGCCCATGAGCTCGGTCAGGGGGCCCATAACGGGCATGGTGAGCGCCGCCAGGCCAGAACTCGAGGGAACCAGCAAAGAGAGCAGGCCAAGGACGATATACATAAACGTGGTGTAGACGGCGGCGGGTGCACCGGCAAGCGCGGTAGCGAGCGCCTGGAGGATGGTGTCGATGATCATGCCGCCCTCGGCGATGACCAGAATACCGCGAGCGATACCGATAACGATGGCAGCGTACGCAAAGTCGGCGAGACCCTTAACGAACTCCTCTGCGATCGTCTGCTGGTCAAGGCCGCCCAGGATACCGGCAAGCAAGCCCATGCCAAGGAACACGGCGGAAATCTCATTCATGTACCAGCCCTGGGTAACAAGACCCCAGACGATAATGCCCATACCGCAAGCAAAATCGATAAGCACGAGCTTCTGACGGATAGTGAACTCTTCCTCGATGGAGGCATCGGTCACGGAAAACTCAATACGCTTGAGCTTATCGTCCTCGTACACAATGGACGACTCGGGGTTTTTCTTGACGCGCATGGCGTAGCGCATGGCCCATGCGATACCGACGGCAGTGAAGATGACCCAAGAAACGGCGCGCAGCCACAGTTGCGGATTGCCCTCGATGCCAATGATGCCTTGGGCGATCAAAACATTAAACGGGTCGATGGTCGAAGCACAATATCCCAGGTTAGGACCAAGGAAGCAGATGATGAATGCCGTCATCGAGTCATAACCGATACCCATCATGATGGGAATGAAGATGGCATAGAACGGCAGGGCTTCCTCAGACATACCAAACGTAGTGCCGCAAATGGACAGCAACGTCATCGTGATGGGAATGATGAGGATGTCCTTGTTCTTGAGCTTTTTAATCACACGGCTCATGCCGGCATTCAAAGCGTTGGTCTTGGTGATGATTGCGAACGATCCGCCAATCAATAAGACGAACGCAACGACGTCGGCAGCCTCCTGGATGCCCTTGGTGGGCGCTTGCAGGACCGCGAAGATATCCTGGCCCAGATTGTTGGTCTCGCCGGTCTCGGAATCGGTGTAGTTCTTATCGACCTGTTCATAGGTTCCAGCAACGGCGACTTCACGCTCGCCCGCTGCTGTCGAAATCGTTTTGCGCTGATACTGACCAGAGGGAACGATCCAAGTCAGGACCGCAAAGACAACGATCAGCAAGAACATGATCGTATAGACATGCGGTAATTTGAACTTAAAACGTCTGTTTGTCTTCTTCGCCTTCGTATCTGACATAGATACCTCCAAAGAACTCGAGACTGCATCGCATCTCGCTTCAACGTTTGCACAATGCAAACGTTCTATGACGTCCCATAGATTACCAGCAGCTTTTTCCTTCATCAAGATAATTTCAAACTGATTGCCGCAACGCGGTTGAACGGTTGCGTTTGCGCCGTGAACGGTATGGAAACGCCCGGTGAGATGATCCACCGGGCGCTTCCATTCGCAATGTCCTAGATGTCAAAAACGTAGCGAGACCCAACGATCCGCTGACGACCGATGATAAACGGCCGCCGCTGCTCATCGAAAAAGAAGGCTTCCATATAAAACAAGGGTTCGCCAACGGGAACTGCCAACAGTCGAGCGACCTCGGGCGACGCGCACGCGATCTCGAGCGTGCACGGGTCGGTAAACGCGGGCGTGCGGCCCGTCCGGTTGCGCACGAACTCAAAAATGGATTGGTTAGATAGAGGTGCCGTTGATAGATAGGCGTTGTCCTCGTAAACGTATATGTTGTTCTCGAGCATGACGGGGACTCCATCGGCAGTACGTACACGCTCAACGCAAATCAAATCAGTTCCAACGGGAACACCAAAGAACTGCGCTTCGGTAGAATCCGCCGGCAGTATCTTTCTTGAAATGACGCACGCCCCCGGCTCCATTCCGTTAACGCGGCATGCGTCCGAAAAACTCTGGACGTCATCCTTCTGGCGAATCTTGCGCTTAAGCTTGGGGGCGTTGACAAACGTGCCTTTCCCCTGCCGCTTCGTTAGATAGCCCTGCTGGACGAGCTCCTCAATAGCGCGTCGCACGGTAACGCGGCCAACTTTATAGTTCTCAGCCAATTCGAATTCGTTGGGTATCCGCGCGCCCGCCTTGTAGGCACCGGAATTGATTTCGTTTTTAATGATATCGATAACCTGTTGGTACAGCGGTATCGCTGCTTTACCGTCAGTTAGTCCTTCAGTCGGTGGCATATACCCTCTCCCAGCCCAATTAAGTCAAAAGCGGGCTTAAGGGCATTCAACAAGCCCTTAAGCCCGCATTAGCATAAAGTATGCTTGCTGCCGCACCAAAATGTCGGGTATTTACTCATCTGACCCGAAAAACGCGCAACTACCGCGCTCCTAAGAAAGCGTGAGCAGCTCCGGCAGCTGGTCGATAATCTTGTCCGCGGCATCCTGGCTAAAGCCAAAGCGCTCCTCGCGCTTGGCAATAACTGTCAGGCCGGCTCGCTTGCCGGCAGTGATGCCAGGCACCGAATCCTCAACGCAGCAGCAGCGATTCGCGGGCAGCCCCAGCAGGTCCAGCGCATGCAGGTAGATGTCGGGCTCGGGCTTGCTCTCCTTAAACTGCTCGCCGCTCACCACATACTCAAAGGCATCCGCCAGCCCGCACGCATTGAGCACTTCCTCGATGCTATCCATGGGAGACGAGCTGGCAAGCGCCACGCGAACGCCACGGCGCGGCAGCTCTCGAATCGTATCCACGGCGCCTGGGTTAATCAAAGCCTGATAGTCGCGCGGACGCTTATGCGCCCACTCGTCCCAACGGGCCAACGCTTCCTCGCCAGTGAAATGCCCCCTACCGGCGCGCTCAAACCAATCGACCAGCATACGCAGGAAGAACTGATGCGAGGTACCAACCTGCCCGTTCAACTCCTCTTGAGTCAGGTTAAGCCCAAGCTCCTTGGCAAACGCGGCAGTCTCGCCCAGGTAGTAATACTCGGTATCGACAATGACGCCGTCCATGTCAAAGATAACGGCGTCGAACGGAAATGCGGACACGGCACCCTCCCTAACAAAAGGGCGCCCGCAAGCGGACGCCCGAGCCATGCACTATCGGCGATTCTAACCCAGCAGCTTATCCAGCGCCACCGCAATGCCGTCTTCGTTATTATTGGCGGTCACCATCTGGGCCACGGCCTTAACCTCATCGATGGCGTTTCCCATGGCAACACCGGTGCCGGCCCACTCAATCATAGACTTGTCGTTCTGGCCGTCGCCAAACGAGACGACCTCGCTGGCATCGATGCCGAGCTTGGGCAGGGCACCCTCGAGCGCGCGGGCCTTGTCAATACCGGGCGCCGTGTACTCAAAGTACCAGTCGGCCGTAAACATACCCGAAAGCGTCTGGGTAAAGGGCGCGTACATCTCCTCGTGATGCGCCTGCAGGTAGGCCGGATCGCCCGCCGTCAGCAGCTTGTCCACGGGATAAGCATCCGCCACCTCATGAAGGCTCTCGACTTCGCGAATCTTAAGGTCGCAGGCATCGCGCTCGTATTTGACGATATTCTTCTGCGAGCCGTCCGGCAGTGTAATCATGCAGCGATACGAGTCCTCTACATGCAGGTCACGCCCGAGCGAGATCATGGGGATCACATCATAGTTTTGCAGGTGATCAATCAGACGGTGCAGCTCGTCAGCCGGCATGGCCTGGTCAAAAAGGACCTCATCGGTCTGAGCGTCGACCACATGCGCGCCATTAAAGGCAACCAGCAGACCGTCATGGTTTTGAAGGTCGAGCTCCTGCGCCAGAGCATGTAGTCCCCATGCGGGACGGCCCGAAGCCAAAATGAGCTTAATGCCCGACTCCTGCGCCGCGAGCAGCTTTTCGCGCGTGCGCGGGCTAATCACTTTCTGGTCGTTGGTGAGCGTACCGTCAATATCCATCGCGATGGCTTTGATTGCCATATATGCCTCCCTGTCATTGAATAACCTTGTCTGAGTCATCATACAGAACAGCCACCGCGACTCCGTTTGCAACGGGAAAAATGTCATATTGTCCCGAACATGAACGGCGTGTGGTCGTGAAGCTTTATCGCTCAGGTCAAATACGTCTGCTAGCGACGCTCATCCGTCGGTGCGCCCTCGACGATCGCGATGCCCGCCGATGCACCTAACGCGCTGGCGCCGGCCTCGATGAATGCGCAAGCCTCTTCGTAATTATGGATACCGCCCGCCGCCTTGATTGCCACGGCATCGCCGAGCACCTCGTGCATCAGCCGCACGTCCTCGAGCTTAGCACCGCCAAAGCTTCTGCCGGTCGACGTCTTAAGGAATCCCGGCTTGGCCTCCAGCGCGATCTCGCATACACGGCGCTTGGCGGCGTCGTCGCCGTCCAGCTTGCACATCTCGACGATTACCTTGTCAGTGATGCCATGCGCGCGACAAAAATCAGCAATGGTAGTCATCTCGCGCTCGATGGCATCAAAATCGCGGTTCTCGATCGACCCCTGATTCAAAACGTAGTCAATCTCGGTAAAGCCACACGCAGCGTATTCCTCAAACCTCGCAAGCTTCTCCTCAAGCGTCATAGTGCCCTGGGGAAAGTCGATAGCGCCGGCAAGGATGATGTCAGAGCCCTCGAGCATGGCGCGGCCCGTCTCGTACTCCTGCAGGTTCGCAAATACGCAGCGAAAGTTGTACTTTAACGCCTTCTCGACATAGTGCTCAAACGTGTCCTCGGGGGCATCGATATAGTCGATGTATTTATTGATGGGTTTGGCAAGCGTCATGCTGGGCCTCCTTGTTCAGGGCCGACAACCGATTCGTGGTTTCACGCGAAAAACCACGTTCAATGTACGCCCGGCATGCAAGGACAGCGTCCGCATTCCGACAAGTGGTATGAAATTAGCCGTAAACGTATAATTTACGGCAGCGAATGGCACCGCAGGCGGATGCCGACAGCAAGACATCCCCCCCTCAATACACCCTCATGCCCATTTAAATAGCAAGGGGCCCGTATCTGTTGGGATACGGGCCCCTTTCGGCCATGACCTATCTCAGCAACAAAGACTACTGCGGTGAGCGCGGTAGAACTCGATCGCACCATCTTATCCGAGCCGGGACACGCTTGCATAGCGTGGCGCGTGACGGTTGCAAAACCACCCCATTTGAAACAAAGGCAAAAAAGTACTTGCAAAGACGCGTTCCGACATATAAGTTGAAAAAAGACCGCCGTTGCGGTTTTAAGTAGATCGAGCATATGAAGTTTGAGTTTTAGCGTGTAAGAGAAGGAAGATCGGCAAAGTACAACCCCAAACGCAATGACAACTTAATGAGGTAACTGCCACATGTGAGGCACCCAGGGCATTGCTGTCTCGATTTTGAGCACGATGCCTTCCGCCTTGCATGGGCCGTTCCATCCCACCCCTGCAGCAACTGCCTCACGGGCTCATTGAAAACCGCATAGCACCCCAACGTCAGCACATCACCCACGGCAAGCACATCACTCACGACAACCAACACATCAACAAACAGCACGAACATCAACCGATTGGAGAAGCTATGACAAACCACCGCGCTGAAGACGGCGGTAAGAAAAGCATTCTGGATGCCCGAATTGAGCGAGCATATGCAAACGAATATGACGCCGCCTTTGCCGCCGCGACCATCAAGAACTACGCGTCGCTACCGCTCGCGACGATCTTGGCCGACCACCCTCAACTGCTGAAGCGCTGCACAAAGATCATGGGCGACCCCGACATTCGCAAGCTGACAGACCCCTATGCCCCAAAACGCGACAACGATTCGTGCGTCCTTACCGTAGGCTGCCTAGCCCATATGCTTACGGTGCTCGACACGAAACTCAAGCTCGAATGGGAACCCGACGAGCGTCATGAACTCGAAAGCAAGCGGAACACCCTGCGCACCGCACTGTTCCTTCCGTTGGACGGCCTCAAGCGCTGCAACGTCGAGCTCAATACACAGGCGCGGCAAAAGCCCGGGACCACGGGGCAGAAAACTCCAAGACCCCATGCGGCCATCGTCGACCGCAACCGATATAACCGCATGACCGCGCACTTTTCCGCCGAGGGAGCAGCCATAAGGACGCTGATCGACCTGCTGTGCCTCCTGAGCATCAACGAGCTATTTGAGGGCTATCTCGCCCTTGTTCCCGCGACGGCACCCAAGTCGGTAGCAAAGATCATCGAGACCTGCAGACGCCAGTTTGAGCGCCATCGCAATGGCAGCGAGATGAACGCCAGCATCGCGCAGTACTACGCGGCTCATTACAAAAATGACGGATGTGCCCCTATCGAGCATCAGCTGCGGCTCGCCTACACCACGCCCGTCGCAACGCTCCATCGCTTTGGAGCCCTTGGCGCTTGCGAGCCGCACGGACAGGCAGCCTGCCCCACAACCGAGCTCGATCTCAGGCTCGGACGAACCCTGTAGCCCGCCAGCCCCTCCGCGGGCAGCGACTCTATTCCACAACACCACCAACAGAAAGGAGTCCTCATGGACACCAATCATTCCCCCATCATCAGCCCCCTCACCATGCGTGAATCCGCCCGAGGTATCACGCTCACCAGCATTTACGATGAGATGCTCGCCCGTCGCGAGCTCTCCGTCATGGGAAACATCGAAACCCCGATGGCCCACGACCTATGCCAGCAGATCCGCCTGCTCGATGCCACCGACCCCAGCCGCCCCATCACCATATTTGTCGCCAGCGCCGGCGGAAGCGTGCGATCGGGTCTTGCAATCTATGACGCCATGCGCCTCGCATCGTGCCCCATCCGCACCGTCTGCCTGGAATTCGCCGCGTCCATGGGCGCCGTGATCTTTATGGGCGGCGACAATCGCCGTATGGCGCCCCATGCAGAGCTCATGATTCACGACCCGCTGATCCCCCAGGGGGCAGGCGGCTCGGCACTTGCGCTGCAGGAAACCAGCCGGCGTCTCATGCAGACCCGCAAGACCCTCACGCAAATCCTCTCGGACCGCAGCGGCCTCACGCCCAAGCGCATCCAGTCCCTCACTGCAAAAGACACCTACCTTTCGGCCGAGCGCGCCGTCGAGCTCGGCTTTGCCCACGAAATCCTCTCGACCACCAAGGAGGTCGCCCGTGTCTAACCTCGCCAGCCGCCTCGCCGCATCTGAGTCCGCATCGTCCACCATCCTCGCCAAGGATCGAACGCTTTCCTGCGACACCCGCCAAACGGGACTCAACAACAACGCACTTGTGATCGGCCCCTCGGGAGCCGGCAAGACCCGAAACGTCCTCAAGCCCAACCTGCTGCAAATGAACGCAAGCTACATCGTGCTCGACACCAAAGGCACGCTCTGTCGCGAAGTGGGACCCGTGCTGGCAGCCCACGGTTACCGCGTGCAATGTCTCAACTTCGCCGACCTCAACACCGTCCCGGCCCTTGCGCCCGGCATCGAGCGCTGCGGCTACAACCCCCTGAGGCACATTCGCCGCAAGGCAGACGGCAGGCCCAACCAGCAGGACATCCTCTCGGTGGCAAAGGCCATCTGCCCCATCGAGGACAACAACCAGCCTTTTTGGGATCATGCGGCGGCAAACCTGCTGTCGTGTCTTATCGCCTACGTCACCGAACAGCTACCCGCCGACGAGCAGACGATCAGCTCGGTCATCAAGCTGATCGAGCACCTGCAGGAAGGTGCCACGGCCCGATTGTTTGACGATCTGATCACGACCGACCCCCAAAGCTATGCCCTCTCGCTATGGCGGCGCTACGCCATTACGCAAAATGCCGAGCGCATGCACGCGAGCATCGTCGGCATCCTTGCCGAAAAGGTCATGTGTCTGGGATTCGACGGTGCGGCACAGCTCTATCGTGAGTGCCATCAGGTGGACTTCGCTTCCATGGGACACACCCCCTGCGCCCTATTTGTAACCGTGAGCGATATTGACCGCAATCTCGATCCGCTGACCGGCCTCTTTATTTCGCAGGCGTTTATGGGCCTCATTCGCGAGGCCGATAGGCAGCCCGACGGCAGCCTGCCCGTGCCCGTGCGCTTTATGCTCGATGACTTCGCAAATCTGCAGATCCCCCAGATCGACAACGTGCTCTCGATTATCCGAAGCCGCAACATCTGGGCAACGCTGCTGCTGCAGTCGACCAACCAGCTCGATGCGCTCTATGGCGAGGCACGCGCACGCTCCATCATGGGCAACTGCGACACGCATCTGGTGCTGGCGTTCCAGGATCCCGAGAGTGCCCGGGTGTTTTCCGACCGCGCCGACGCGCTGCCCAGCACGCTCATGGCGACGCCGATCGATCGCTCGTGGCTCTTTGTGCGCGGTCGCACTCCCGAACAGGTCGAGCGCTTTAGGCTCGAAGACCATCCGCTCTACGGGGAGCTGCCCGAGGCACAGCGAGACCATGCGGAGGCCGAGATCTAGGCGCAGGGTTCTCGCGGCGCGCGGCGCCCCAGCGATGTTCCACAAAGGCCGTGCGCCCTGGACTACGGCAAAGCAAAGGGGCCCGCATCCGATAGGATACGGGCCCCTGACTATAAGGCGCGATGCGTTAACAGCAGCGACTACTTGCGATGCGCTCGATAGAACTCGATGAGCGCTTGGGTCGAAGCGTCCTGCTCGGCCTTGGCGGCGTCATCGTGGAAGGCCGGGGTAATCTGCTTGGCAAGCTGCTTGCCCAGCTCGACGCCCCACTGGTCGTAGGAGTCGATGCCCCAGACCGTGCCCTCGACAAACGTGATGTGCTCGTACAGGGCGATGAGCTCGCCGAGTGCGAACGGGGTCAGCGTGTCGCCGAAGATCGAGGTCGTCGGGCGATTGCCCTCAAAGCAACGGGCCGGGACGATCTGCTCGGGCGTGCCCTCGGCACGAACCTCATCGGCCGTCTTACCAAAGGCGAGCGCCTTGGTCTGGGCCAGGAAGTTGCCCAGGAACAGCTCGTGGACATCCTGGCCGCTGTCGGTCGCAGGGTTGGCGGTATTGGCGAAGGCGATGAAATCGGCCGGAACCACCACGGTGCCCTGGTGCAGCAGCTGGTAGAAGGCATGCTGACCGTTGGTGCCGGGCTCGCCCCAGAAGATCTCACCGGTATCGGAGGTCACAGCGCTGCCGTCCCAGCGGACGTGCTTGCCGTTGGACTCCATGGTGAGCTGCTGCAGGTAGGCCGGGAAACGGTGCAGGTACTGGCAGTACGGCAGCACGGCATGGCTCTTGGAACCGAAGAAGTTGACGTACCAGACGTTGAGCAGGCCCATCAGCGCGACGGCGTTGTTCTCGAGCGGGGTGTTGCAGAAGTACTCGTCGATGGCGTGGAAGCCCTCGAGGAACTGCTGGAAGCGCTCGGGGCCGAGCACGACGATCAGCGACAGGCCCACGGCGGAGTCAACGGAATAGCGGCCGCCAACCCAGTTCCAGAAACCGAAGGCGTTGGCGGGGTCGATACCGAAGGCCTCGACCTTCTCGAGTGCGGTGGAGACGGCGACGAAGTGCTTTGCCACGGCCTCGGCGTTCTGCTCATCGGAGCCGTCGATGGCGCCCTGAGCCTTGAGCTGCTCGAGCATCCAGGTCTTGACCTCGCGGGCGTTGGTAAGGGTCTCGAGCGTGGTGAAGGTCTTGGAGACGATGATCACGAGCGTGGTCTCGGGATCCAGGCCTTTGAGCTTCTCGGCCTGGTCGTTGGGGTCGATGTTGGAGATGTAGCGGCAGTCGATACCGGCGTCGGCATAGGGACGCAGAGCCTCGTAGGCCATGACCGGGCCCAGATCGGAGCCGCCGATGCCGATGGACACCAGATGCTCGATCTTTTTGCCGGTAACACCCTTCCACTCACCGGAGCGCACGCGCTCGGCGAAGGCATACATGCGGTCGAGGACCTCGTGCACGTCGGCGACGACGTCCTGACCGTCGACGATGAGCTGGCCCTTCTCGCTTGCCGGGCGGCGCAGCGCGGTGTGCAGGACAGCGCGGTCCTCGGTGGTGTTGATGTGCTCGCCGGAGAACATGGCGTCGCGGCGCTCCTCGAGCTTCACCGCGCGGGCAAGATCGCACAGCAGCTTGACGGTCTCATCGGTCACCAGGTTCTTCGACAGATCGAAGTGCAGGTCACCGGCGTCAAAGCTCAGCTTGTTCACGCGCTCGGCATCGGCGGCGAACCAGGCCTTGAGGTCGATACCCTCGGCCTCGAGCTTCTCCTGATGAGCCTCGAGTGCCTTCCAAGCGGCAGTCGACGTAGCATCGATAGGTGCGGCAACAGTTGCCATAGAGTCCTCCTCAGCATACGGGCGCACGCCTCCATGCGCCCGGACATTCAGATGCCACTATTCTAGCGCAGGTCAATACTATAATCAGCGAGCGTTGCCAATCGGCCCCCAAACGGCAACCGATTAAAAAGGGACAGGCTTATTTTGGCAGGTCAAACGCTTTACCAACCAAAAATAACCCGTCCTTTTATGGCAAATATTAGGCCGCGGCGCAGACGCTACCGAGCAACTCACGCAGAGGAGACCCGATGCCCTCCAGCAGTTCGGGCGCGATAATGGCAAAAACGGGAACCTCACCGGTGCCCACGACAGCAGGCACCTTGCCCTCCGAGAGAATGCATCCATAAGGGACAAAACCGTCTTCGACGGCATCGAGCGCCGCCATGCGACGCGCGAGCTCACGCGCAAAGCCGGCAGTATCGGCATCGCCAATCGCCAGGACAAAGTCCACGCCTTCGTCGGTCGCCAGGGCCACGGCTTCGTCGATCAGCTCGTCTCCCCCGTCGCCCTCAAACGAGCCGCAGCGAAAAAGCACGCGCTCGAGCAGGGCTCGATCAAGCGAGCCAAGTGCCGCCGAGACAAGCTCATCGCGCGTATGCTTGTCACCGCCCAACACGACCAGCGCCTTGGTGCCACCGTAGTGAGCGACCAATCGTCCGCACCAGCGAGCCACGTCTCCATCCGCAACAAGGCGCGTCGGCATACCAAACCCATAATTGACCATCTTTCCCACAACCCTTCCGTGCGCGTAGGCGGTATCAATCGTTAGGCTCATGCTACGAAGCGAGGTTTTCCGAGCTGTTTCGCACTCTTTAGAGCTGCGTTAAAACCCGATCCAACGGCACGACCATACCTACCAAAACAAACCAGTCCCTTTTTGACAGGTTTTGACGACGTCCGGACGAGCGGGTATTATCGAACAAGTATTCGATAAGAACATGTGTTTGATGGGAGGGCTCGGATGGCGGGCGGGCAGCACACCTACATCTGCATCGACCTCAAGACGTTTTATGCCAGCGTCGAATGCGTCGACCGTGGGCTCAATCCGCTCACCACCAACCTGGTCGTTGCCGACGAATCGCGCGGACGCACGACCATCTGCCTCGCCATCACGCAGGCCATGAAGGACTTAGGGATTCACAATCGCTGCCGCCTATTTGAGATTCCCGATAGCATCGACTACATCAAGGCCGTACCGCGCATGCAGCACTACATGGAGGTGTCGGCGCAGATCTACGGTATCTACCTGGAATACGTCAGTCCGCAAGACGTTCACGTCTACTCAATTGACGAGTGCTTTATCGACGTGACACCCTATCTGGACCTTTATCACACCGATGCGGAAGGGCTCGCCTGCATGTTGCGCGACGAGGTCCTGGCGCGCACCGGCATCACGGCGACGGTCGGCATCGGCCCCAACCTATTCCAGGCCAAGGTTGCACTCGATATCACCGCCAAGCACGTACCCAGCCGCATCGGCATACTCGACGACGAGACCTTTCGCAAGGAAATCTGGCCCCATCGTCCCATCACCGATATCTGGGGCATCGGCCCCGGCGTGGCAGCACGACTCGAAAAATACGGCGTCTACGATCTGATGGGCGTCGCGGCGCTCGACGAAAACCTGCTTTACGACGAGCTCGGCGTCAATGCCGAGTATCTCATCGACCACGCCTTCGGACGCGAGCCGACAACCATCGCCGATATCCAAGCCTATCGCCCGCAAGCAACTTCGACCACTACAGGACAGGTGCTCTCGAAGGGCTATGCCTACGAGCAGGCCTACACCGTCTTGCGCGAGATGGTCGACAGTGCCGTGCTGGACTTGGTCGATAAGCACGTGGTATGTGACAGCATCTCGCTCTTTGTGGGCTACGCGAGCGAGCGCGCCGACATCCGCAGGCTTGATGCCAGCGGTACTGCACAATATGTGGACGGATGCGGACACCTGCGCTCGAGTACGTCGAGCATCGAACCCACCGCAACCGCCGGCCCCGAGCTCGCACCCCGTGCGCCCAAGCCCGTCCAGTGCGATGACGAAAGGCGTCGCCTGGTGCGCGAAGCGCAGGCAATCGATGGCATCTTTGTGGGAGAGCATGGCGGCAAACCGCGTGGTGGCTATGCCGCGCTCTTTGCACACTCCAACGCCTCGCGCAAGTTGCCCGAGCGCACCAATTCGTTTAAGAAGATCATGGGCTATTTCGATGACCTTTGGGCGCAAACGGTCGACCCTAAACGACCGGTCAAGCGAATCAACCTGGGCTTTGGCAACCTCATGCCCGAGGAATTTGCCACTATCGATCTGTTTAGCGATGTCGAGGCCGATGAGCGCGAGCGCGACCTGGCGCGCGCCGTTCTGGCTGTGAAAGGCAGGTACGGCAAGAACGCGCTCGTCAAGGGATTAAGCTTTACCGCCGGCGCCACCGCGCGCGAACGCAACGACCAAGTTGGAGGACACCGTGCCTAAACCCAAACAACAGCCCGTGCGCCCGCCGACCGCCTTCGAGCGCCTGGCGGACCCCGAGGGCAGACGCCGCGCCGCCGACCCCAACCTCACAGCCAACGGTGCCGTGCGCGCCAACCGCGCCGCACAGTTTATGCCCTTTGCCGCCCTCACGGGATACTACGAACTCGTGCGCAAGCAGGAAATCACCGTCGAGCCAAAACGTGAACTCACGGAAGAAAAAGCCCTCGTGCTTTCTAAAAAGCTCGAGGGTCTCAAACGTGGCGACCTGGTCCGCGTCACCTATTACGATACGTACGGCTATCGCTCCCGCACCGGCATCCTTGACGAGGTACTCCCTGCCTTCAGGCTCCTCAAGCTCAAAGATATCGCCATCGACTTCGACGATATCCAAGACATCGAGCTGCGCGGACGAGCCTAGACAAGGAAATGCATCCAAGACGGCGCTTACAGCGTCATGACGTAGTAGCCTGCGTCTTTCACGGCCGTCTCGAGGACACCGCGATCAACCGGCTGCTTAGAGCGCACGCGTGCCGTGTGGTCCGCATACGTCACCGTTGCCCACACGCCATCCAGTGCATTGAGGGCATTGGCTACGTTCTGAGCGCAGCCGTCACAGCTCATGCCGCCGATGAGCAGCTCATCGCTATAGGGGTAGTGTGACGCATCGGTATCCACCACAACAACCTTTTTGGCCTTCTTACCGCTCGCGCCATCGCTGCAGCAACTCTTCCCGTGTGTCGAAGCGGCAATACGACGCAGTCCAAAAAACATGCCGACGGCAATGACGGCCAGCACGATGAGATTCGCAGGGTTGAGCAAGTCACTCATGCGTTCCCCTTTCAAGTAGCCCTATCTAGATACCCCCATGGGGTGTCCCCATCTTAACCCAAAATCATGTCCGTTCGGTCAATTAGTTTCCCGCTTCAAACTTTTTTGTTGACCATGGCTTACTTTCGTGTATAAGTTTTCCTAGGCTAACAAGTGAGGGCTCGAAAGGGGCAACGTGACTCGAACCATTGACATCCCAACATACCAAACGGCTGTCGTGCGCAACTGCTCCCCTACGCTCGCAGGTATCAAGCCGGCTTCGCTCTTTACCTATCCCGGCGTTTACGCCAACCAAAACGGAAAACTCGGCGTCGCTCAAATCGAAGAGCGACGCTCTCGCCTGCTCGCCGTCATAGCCCAATGCAACCGCGAGCTCCAGCCGCTCGGAATCCATATGAGCGTTTTGGTCTGGCGCCCCTGCGGAGCGCTCATCTATGTGTACCGCCCTGCGGACCTCATGCGATACCTCTCCGACCCCCGCGCCACGACGGCGCTTGTCGCCGAAGGTTACGATGTCCACAACCTGCCCGCATCCCTGGTGCATCTCGCCGCGCGCATCACGCTGGCAAGCAGCAATGCCGCAGAAAGCGCCTATGACGGCAGTGTCTGCGCACTCGCGCGAAATAGGCACTGCGATACGGGGTGCATGTGCGAGTTCCCCCACGAAATTGGCTATTTTTTGGGCTATCCCTACGAAGATGTCCATCAGTTTATCGTCCAGCACGGCGAAAACTATAAGGTCTTTGGCGCCTGGAAGGTATACACAAACGTCGAACAGGCGCTCACGACCTTCGATTCCTATCGTGCATGCACGCAATACCTTACCTACATCTATCAGCAGGGCTGCAGCTTGGCGCAACTTGCCCAGGCAACCCGGTAGAACATAGAAGCCGCGGCAAGCTGCCGCACAACTGAAAGGACTCAACATGAGCAAGATCGCCGTCGTCTACTGGAGCGGCACGGGCAACACCGAGGCCATGGCAAACCTCGTCGCCGAAGGCGCCACGTCCGCGGGTGCCGAGGCAGAGGTCATCTCCTGCGCCGACTTCTCCGCAGACAAGGCCGAAGGCTATGACGCCATCGCCTTCGGCTGCCCCGCCATGGGCTCCGAGGAACTCGAGTACGATGAGTTCCAGCCGATGTGGGACGAGGTCAAGGAGACTCTCGGCGACAAGAAGGTCGTCCTCTTTGGCTCCTATTCATGGGCCGAGGGCGAGTGGATGGACAACTGGAAGGCCGACGCCGACGATGCCGGCGTCAACGTCGTGGACTCCACCATCTGCTACGACGCGCCCGACGACGAGGGCGAGACCGCTTGCAAGGCCCTCGGAGCCGAGCTCGCGTAACGAACCCAGGGCTTCCAAAAGAGCCTGCATCAAAGCACATCCCCATCCCTACAAAAGAGCGGGGGCTGGATTCAAGTCCAGCCCCCGCTCTTTTGTAACGGCAGTTACATCAACCGGCTACGAGATATTGCCCAAGAACGCCTTGGTGCGCTCGCTCTTAGGATGGTCGAAGACCTCGCTCGGCGTACCCTCTTCCACAATGACGCCACCGTCCATAAAGACGACGCGGTCGGCGACATCGCGGGCAAAGCCCATCTCGTGCGTCACGACGATCATGGTCATACCGTCGTGCGCCAGGTCGCGCATGACGCCCAGGACGTCGCGCACGAGCTCAGGGTCGAGCGCCGAGGTGGCCTCGTCAAAGAGCATGACGTGCGGGTTCATCGACAGGGCGCGGGCGATGGCAACGCGCTGCTGCTGGCCGCCCGAAAGCTGACTCGGCATAAAATCGATGCGCTCAGCAAGACCGACCTTGGTCAGCTCCTCGACGGCGATCTTCTCGGCCTCTTCCTTGCTGCGCTTGAGCACCTTTTGTTGCGCAAGCATGACGTTCTTTTTGACCGACAGGTGCGGGAACAAATTGAACTGCTGGAACACCATACCCAGATGCGTACGCACTTTGTTGAGGTCGACACCCTTGGCGCACACATCCACGCCCTCAACGATAATCGAGCCACTCGTGGGATGCTCCAGACGATTGATGCAGCGAAGCATCGTCGACTTGCCCGAGCCCGAGGGGCCCAAGACCACAACGACCTCACCCTTGTGCACATCCAGATCGATATCGCGCAGGACCACGTTGTCGCCAAAGGCCTTCTGGAGGTTCTTGATACTGACGACGACCTCGTTCGAGTTATTGGTTTCGCTCATGATAGGACCTCCTTACAGACCGGCGATGTGATCGGCAGGCGTCGCGACAACCTGTCCGGCGCTCTTGGCGGGACGCTTCTTCTTGGTCTCGGCCGTGCCCAAAAGCCTCGCCTCAAGACCGCTCACCAAGCGAGCGAGCGGCAGGGTGATGACCAGATAGAACAGGGCGGCAACCACATACGGCGTGATGGAGCCCGTCGTGGCCACGATGGTGCGGGCATTCATGACGATCTCGACCACGCCCACGGCCGCAAGCAGAGACGTATCCTTGTAAAGCAGGATAAATTCACTGGTCAGCGTAGGCAGGACATTACGGAACGTCTGCGGAATCATGACATAGAGCAGCGTCTGGAACGCGTTCATGCCCAGCGAACGAGCAGCCTCGTTTTGGCCCTTGGGGATCGATTGAATACCGGCACGGAAGATCTCACACAGGTACGCAGACGAGTTCATGGCCATGACGATGACGCCGAGCACGTAGTCATCAACCTTGACGCCGGCAAGCGGCAGACCGAAGAACGCGATATAGATCTGCAGGAACGCCGGCGTACCACGGATGATATTCACATAGATGCCGGCAAGGCAACGAAGGATGCGCGACTTGGAAATGCGCATGAGCGATAGAGCGAAACCGAAGGGAATTGCCAGCGGAAACGCCACAAGCACGATCGAAAGCGACATGAGGAAGCCCTTGAAGACAATCGGCAGGCTTTGGACCAAAATGACCGGGTTCAAGAACAGGCGCAGGAACATATTGGAGTTCCAAGCCTCGACCCACGGCTGCTCCTTAAGATCGGCCAAGAAGTTATCGAAGGCCGTCACACCCTTGATCTCCACCGACGGAATCTTGGAGATCTTCTTGGTCGAGCCATCGGCCAAAGTGTAGGTGCCGCTAAAGGCCTCATCGCCGCCCTCGACGGGGAAGGTCACGCCGTAAACCTCGACACGGAAAAAGCCGCCGGCAGGCGCCGTCTCGCCAAAATCAATCTTGAGCGTCTGGCCGTCAGCCTTGCACGTGGGCTTCATGGGCGTACGATCCATGAGGTCCTCGCCCGAGAGCATCGTCAATCGCGTGTCATCGGTACCAAACGTCGTGCCGTCGACAAACGTCAGCGAAAGACCGCTCAGCTCCTCATCGGCATCGGCCTGGACCTCCCAGGTAATGCGCGTCTCGGTACCGCCGACCACAGCGCTGCCCGAACCGGTGTTGGGTCGGGCGGTAATCTTTGCGGTCTCAAGCGCCTGGGCGGTCGTGGGCGCATATGCCCCCACACACACCAGCGCGAGCGCCACAGCCATGACGCAGACTAGCTTTTGGAGCAAGGCGGGCAGTGGAAAACGCTGCTCCACGGCCCCTTTGTTCAGTCGAGACAAGGTGGCTCCTATCGTAGAAGTTGCCGGCAAAACGAGACGGAAATGCTCTCCGTCAAGAGAAGCGCAAAGGCCCTCTCCGCCAAAGCGGAAAGGGCCCGCGAGCAATCAAGTAGCTATTTTACTTGATGTTGTACTTAGCCATGAGGGCGTCAACGGTACCGTCGTCGGTCAGGTCCTTGATGGCCTGGTTGATGTCGTCCTTGAGCTTGGTGTTGCCCTGGTTGATGGCGATGGCGTACTCCTCGCCGGTGCTGATCTGCTTAATGGTCTGGCAGGTGTTGAACTGCTCGGCGGTCAGCTGGCTGGCAACGGAGCGGTTGGTGACTACGGCGTCGCCCTTATCGGACTGCAGGGCGCTGAAGCACTCGGTGGCGTCCTTGTAGGGGACAATCTTGGCCTTGGGGAAGTTCTCCTGGGCAAAGGACTCGGCGGTCGAGCCAGACTGGACGATGATGGTAGCATCGGCGTTGTTGAGCTTCTCGCTGTAGTTGTCGGCCGTGATGTCGGTGTTATCGACCTTGGTCACGATAGCCTGATCGTCCATGTAGTAGGAATCGGAGAAAGTGACTTCCTTCTCACGCTCGGGCGTGTCGGTGATAGCCGCGATGGAGACGTCATACTTGGCGCCCGAAGCGACGCCCGGAACCAGCGTGTCAAAGTCATTGTTGACATACTCGACATCCAGGCCCAGCTTGTCGCCGATAGCCTTGATGAGTTCAAGGTCAAAGCCCTGATAATCGCCGTTGTCATCCTTGTACTCAAACGGAGCGTACTCGGCAGAGGTGCCGACGGTCAGCGTACCGTCCTTGACGAGCGCGTACTCCTTGGAGCCGTCGACCTTCTCGACCTTAGCGTCGTCAGAGCTGCTGGAACCGGCATTAGAACCAGAGGTGGCGTTGGACGAGCCGCAGCCCGTCAGTGCGAGGGCGAGCGCCATGGCACCCGTGGCGGCAAATGCGCCAAGCTTCTTGAGCTTCATAATCAGTCTCCTTCCGGTGACCTCGTTTGATTCAGAGGCCTGCAAAAACTGTTGGCTATTATGCACCTGGAATTACGAATCTGCAATGAGAAAACTGATTGAAACAAACCCATAACGTGAATGGAATACTCTACTTTGTGACAGTCATTACTGCTGCAATGACCTTAATAATCTAATTTCAGCTGCATAACCTGCAAGTTCGTTCGGAGTCTCCAAAATAAACGGCAGCGAACACAAACGGCCATTCGATACAATATTCTGCATAACCTGCATACCGCCACCAAATTCCTCGCTGCCAAGGTATCCCTTGCCGATGCACTCGTGACGATCTTTATGGGCGCCACAAGGGTTCTTCGAATCGTTGATGTGTACGGCATGCAAGCGATCGATACCCACCACGCGGTCGAACTCGTCGAGTACGCCGTCCAGATCATGGATGATGTCGTAGCCGGCATCGCTCACATGACAAGTGTCTAGGCAAACGCCCAGCTTGGACGACAGCTCGGAGCGTTTGCCGGCAACACCCTCAATGATGAGCGCCAGTTCCTCAAAGCTGCGGCCCACCTCGGTACCCTTGCCGGCCATGGTCTCGAGCAGCACTGTCGTCTGCTGGCCCTCAAACATCACCTGGCACAGGGTGTCGACAATCATCTGAATGCCGGCGTCGGAGCCCTGCCCCACATGCGCACCGGGATGGAAGTTGTAGTAGTTGCCGGGCAGCGCCTCCATGCGCCGCAGGTCCTCTGCCATGGCCTCCAGGGCAAACTCGCGTGCCCGCTCTTTGGCTGAGCAGGGGTTATAGGTATACGGGGCATGAGCTACGAGCGGGCCAAAGTCGTTTTGTTCCATAAGCTCGCGCAGGGCCGCCACGTCATCCATGTCAAGGTCTTTCGCCTTGCCGCCGCGCGGGTTGCGCGTAAAGAATGCAAAGGTATTGGCGCCAATGGACAACGCCGTCTCCCCCATTGCCCGATAGCCCTTCGTCGTCGAAAGATGACACCCGATCGTCAGCATCTCCAGCTCCCCCTCATCAGTTGCGGTGAAATACGGTCTATTGGTGCCCTATTTTGGCGCAAACAGACCGTATTCCACCGCAAGTTATAAAAGGGACATCAGGGACAAAGGCCTCCAGGCATTCCAAGCGCTGGTGCCATGCCCCCACGCCCTAAAGTTTCAAACGAATCGCATCGATGATGCGTGCGCAGCGCTGTGTGGCGGCTAGGGACATGATGGGGCTTTCGAGTTTCCCCGTCTGAATGAGCTGCGTCGCATGCGACGCCTCGCCGTAAAAATCATCGACCTCAAATGGTGTATCGATTTCGAGTACTCGACCGTCGGAATACTTCACATAGGCGAGCTCGGGGCGATGGAGACGCTCGATTTCCAACGAGCCTCGCTCACAGGCAATCGTTAAGCGGCTTTCATATGTTGCTTTGCCGTCGCACACCATATGAATGGGTATACCGCCGACGCTCATACGGATCTCGTCGGCCCAATCGACGCGGCCGCCCGATACGTCACGCCAGCGAACTTCACGGGATGAAACCTCGCACGCGCCCGCGAGCAAATCCTCAAACCAACCGACCGCATAGCAGCCCATGTCATATAGACAGCCGCCCTGCAGCGGATCAAGCAGATAGCCCGAAGGAGGCTCGCCGTAATCGAGCTTTTGCACGCTTTCAATCGAGACGATACGGCCAAGCTCACCCGACGCAAGCAAGTCCTTCACGCGAGTGCGCATCGGGCAAAACCGATTCTTCATCGCCTCCATAAACAGCACGCCGCGCTCACGAGAGGTGGAGGCAATCGAGAGAGCCTCTTCCTCACTCAAAACGGCCGGCTTTTCGCACAGCACGGCCTTTCCGGCGCGCAGCGCGCGACAGGCCCAACGCGCATGCATGCAATGCGGAAGAGCCAAGTAGATTGCGTCGACATCGGGGTCGGCAATCAGCGCGTCATAAGCCGCATCGCCGTTATCGTCGACCGAGGCATGGCCATGCGCAGCATCGATCGAAAACGCTCGGCAAAATTCCTCGACATGTGCAGGAGTGCGGCCGGCCGCAGCCACCAGCCGTGCCCCGTCGACCTTCTTGAGCGACGAAGCAAATCGATGAGAAATGTGCCCAGCGCCCAAAATGCCCCAACGAACCTCACGCAAATCATCACATGAATCTCGATGACCCACGACAGCCCCCTTCAGTTGCGGTGGAATAGTTCCTGTTTGGTCCCTATTCTGCCGCAAACAGGAACTATTCCACCACAAGTTATAAAAGGGTCATGAGGAGCGTGTTTTGCCGAAGACTTTAAGCATGGCCGTTACGGGGCCCGGCTGGAAGCGTCGGCGCACGTCATCGAGACGCTCGGGGATATCGATATGCTGCGGGCAGTGGCGCGCGCATTTGCCGCACTTGACGCAATTGCTCACGAGCTTGGGCTCGCTCGTGCGCACCGCACTCGCCGTAAAGTACTGCGATAGACCCGTAAACCAGCTGTGCGCATAGCTCGCGTTGTAGGCGGCAAAGCAGCCGGGAATGTTGATACCCTTGGGACATGGCGTACAGTAGCCGCATCCCGTGCAGGGCACACGGTTCGATTTCTCAAACTCCATCAGCACGCGCGCAATCGTGTCGAGCTGGTTGGCAGTCATCGAATTCGGCAACGCAAGGTCTGCCAGTGACGAATTCTCGTCCACCTGCGCGGTATCGGTCATACCCGAAAGCAACATGGTCACCTGGGGATGATTCCACACCCACGAGAGCCCCCAAGCGGCAGGCGCATGCAAATGCCGATCGCATGCACCATCGAGAACAGCGCGCGCCCGCGGAGGCAATTTGCCTGCCAAGCGTCCGCCCAAAAGCGGCTCCATCACAAACACCGCGAGACCTCGCTCGGCGGCGGCCATGAGCCCCGCCGTTCCCGCCTGATATCGCTCTCCAGCGTAGTTGTACTGGATCTGGCAAAAGTCCCACTCATACGCATCGAGCATCGTAAGGAAGTCCGCCGCGCTGCCGTGGTACGAAAAGCCTATCTGACGAATACGCCCTGCAGCCTTTTGCTGCGCGATCCAGTCCTCGATGCCCAGCGCCACCACGCGCTCCCACTGCGCAGGCGAGGTGATGTTGTGCATAAGGTAATAGTCGATATGGTCGGTCTGCAGGCGGCGCAGCTGCTCGTCGAAAAACCGATCGAAATCCTCCGCGCATTTGCACGAAGCATGCGGCAGCTTGGTTGCGAGCAAAACCTGGTCGCGCAAGCCCAGGCGTTCAAGCGAAGCGCCCACGCAAGCCTCGTTGCCGGGATAGAGATAGGCCGTGTCCAGATAATTAATCCCCTGCTCCACCGCACGGGAGATGATGGCATCGGCCGTCTTCGCATCGGGGTGTCCCGGCGCACCGGGAAACCTCATGCAGCCCAGACCCAGAGCGGATATTCGGTTACCACTTTTGGGGTCAACACGGTATTGCACGGCCCCTCCCTTCGCCATCAGCGCCCCGGCAAGGCGAAACACAATGGTCACGCAGCCGAAACATCGTGGAATCGCAATCGAGAACGTATCGTAACGCAGCAGAAATCGAGCCGTCACGGCACCGCTTTAACATCAGCAAAAAGCCCGATGAAAGGAGCCGGGCATGACCACGCGCATGTCTTTGCGGTCTGCCCCGCGGCATAAGCGCACAGCGCAATAGTTTCTTTTTATAACAGCCGCCCCGCGCACCCACCAATCACCCTGGCAGCATACAATCCATCAGGCGCCCCCTTACGCGGGCGCCTTTTATATGGGGAGATGATTCACATGCAGATCAACAAGGTCACCTTTATCGGCAAGGGCGGCGTCGGCCTGCTCTACGGCAGCATGATTGCCAAGGCCCTCGGCAATGACGCCGTCCAATACGTTATGGATGACGCCCGTTTTGAGCGTCACGCGGGCGATGCGCTCACCGTCAACGGAAAGCCTTGCGATCTCACGTCCGTCCGTGCCAGCGAGGCAGCGCCCGCCGATCTGGTCATCCTGACGGTCAAGACCACCGGTCTCGACCAAGCACTCAAGACTATGGAGCGTGTCGTGGGGCCCAACACGCTCATCGCCTCGCTGTGCAACGGCATTACGAGCGAGCAAAAGATTGCCGAACGCTTTGGCTGGGAGCATACCGTTCTTGGTATCTGCCAGGGCATGGACGCCGTGTTCCTCAACGGCGCGCTCACCTTTACCAATGCGGGCGAAATTCGCTTTGGCGCGGCAGCGGGCACCAAGCCCGCAACCGTTACCGCCATCGACGAGCTCTATACGCGCTGCGGCATCGCCCATACCGTCGAGAGCGACATTGCGCACCGCATGTGGGCCAAACTCATGCTCAACGACGGCATCAACCAGACCTGCATGGCCTACGGCGGGACCTACGGAAGCGCCACGGAGCCGGGCTCCGAGCAGCGCCGCTGTTTTGTCTCCGCCATGCGCGAAACGCTTGCGGTCGCCAACGCCGAGGGCGTTGAACTGACCGAGGCAGACCTGACGCAAATGGTGCACCTCATCGAGGGAATCGACCCCGCCGGTATGCCCTCGATGGCTCAAGACCGCATCGCAAGGCGCAAAACCGAGGTTGATGAGTTCGCGGGCACCATCTGCCGCCTCGCAGCCAAACACGATATCCAGGCACCGCAAAACGAATGGCTCTATCGACGCATTCGCGATATCGAGAAAAGTTGGTAGCGCCGACGCGCCGCATTCAACAGCCTTAACAGCAAAGCCGCCGCAAGGAGCACTCCCCTTACGGCGGCCTTCATCTTCGTCTATGACCGGCGGCCGATCTCACAACAGTTAGCGTTGCGACCCCGGCACCTCGTCCTCATCGTCGCGGCAAAGAACCACGCCTGCGCTTCCCAGCAGCGTGGCCGCGATCAGCGCGCCGACCACGATAGGAGCAGCCCCGCATGTCCCCTGCATGCCCGCGACGAGCGCGGCCGTGGGACCAAGGCAGCCAAGCATCAACGCGACGGCGGCAACGGCAATATCTCGAGCATTCACAAGACCACTTCCTCCAAGAGAAAGACCTTATTTCTCAAGAACCAGTGTGCCCCGCATCCATACGCCCAGCGTACCGCCACGGTAAGGGCTCTGTTAACTCAAACGCATACATAGAACGGACGTCCTTACGTTGCCCTAAAGCTCGGTAAAGACGCCCGTCCGCCAAATATCCGTGATGCAGAAAAATTACCAACCGGTGTAGTAATCGGTGGTTCCGGCAGCACAGCCGGAGTCATAGACCTTGCAATCACCCTTGGAGCCCGTAAAGGTCGAGCCCTGGGCCATATCGCCCGCGGCAACAACGTAATAGCCGTCGGAATCGCGCCAGAAGCCCTCAGAATCCTGAGTCCATTCGCCCGTGCGATAGTGATAAAGCACATTGCTGCTGTAATAGGTCTCGCGGCGACCGTTGTAGTTATTGACACCCATAGAGCGCGTCAGGCCCGATCCGTTCGCGTAGGACGCGGCAGACGCGTAGGACGGAGTGTAACCGGCGTTGTAGTACGAAGCCCGGGCGGCCTCGGCAGCCTCCGCCTCGGCGGCAGCAACCTCGAGCGCTTCGCGCTTGGCATCCTCAAGTGCAGTGCGCAGCTCATCGAGCTCGGTCGACTTCGCGTCGACCTCCTCCATCGTCAAAAGACTGCCCGCACCGTCGATACAACTCTGCAGTACAGCGCGCTCGTCATCGGTGGCATAGTCACCGTACATGTTCATGATGATCTGAGCACGCATCTCAAGGGAATCGCGCTTGGCCTCCATCGAGGCGTTCCACTCCTGCATGGAGCCAAAGCCGTCGCTGCGATAGTCGACAGGCTGCACCAGCGTCGCCTCGGACGGCGTGGATCCAACCGTGTCGGACAGTGTTGCCGCGTGGGCATCAGTTGCACCGGCGCCCGCCAAAAGTGCCACGGTCAGAGCGGCGGAAAGGGCGGCGGCTTTCGGTTTTCGTGAATCGATCCTCATGTAGCTGGAAACCTCCGTAGTGCGTTTTTGCTGCGTTTGAGCTGCGTATGATTCGATCGCGCTGCATAGTACCCCGAGCAAATCGCGACCTGCGGTTTTACTCAAAAGGCGCACGTCAATTGCGTAAAACTCACATCCTCTCAACAGGAGTTTTCCACAACTCGAATGCATAAAGCATGTCAAAAACCCTGTTTTTGCGCCCTCTCTATGCAAAAAAGACGCCTGTGCAACCATTGTTCGCACAGGCGTCTTGAGCAGGCATTTTATGCAGTTATACCTATCGAGTCGCAAGGGGTCCTTGCACAAGTCGCCTTACTCGTCCAGCGCGGCGAAGGCCTGCTTCAGATCCCAAATGATATCCTCGGCGTTCTCGGTACCGATGGAAAGACGGATCGTGGAGGGCGTGATGTTCTGCTCGGCGAGCTCCTCGGCAGAGAGCTGCGAGTGCGTGGTAGTAGCCGGGTGCACGACGAGCGACTTGACGTCGGCCACGTTGGCGAGCAGTGAGAAGACCTGCAGATGATCGATGAACTTCCAAGCTGCCTCCTGGCCACCCTTAATCTCAAAGGTAAAGATCGAGGCACCACCGTTGGGGAAGTACTTCTGATAGAGCTCGTGATCGGGGTGCTCAGACAGGCTCGGGTGGTTCACCTTGGCAACGTGGCTGTCACCAACCAGGAACTCAACGACCTTCTTGGTGTTCTCGACATGACGGTCAACGCGCAGCGACAGAGTCTCGGTGCCCTGGAGCAGGACCCAGGCGTTGAACGGGCTGATGCAGGCGCCCTCGTCACGCAGCAAGATAGCGCGGACATAGGTCGCGAAGGCGGCGGGACCGGCAGCCTCGGCAAACGAGACGCCATGGTAGGAGGGGTTGGGCTCGGCGATCTGCGCATACTTGCCGCTCGCCTTCCAGTCAAAGTTGCCGCCATCGACAATCACGCCGCCCAGCGAGGTGCCGTGGCCGCCAATGAACTTAGTTGCGGAGTGAACAACGATGTTGGCGCCGTGCTCCAGCGGGCGGAACAGATACGGGGTGCCGAAGGTGTTGTCGACGACAACCGGTAAACCGTGCTTCTTGGCGATCTCGGAGATGGCGTCGATGTTGGGGATGTCGGAGTTGGGGTTGCCGAGCGTCTCGAGGTAGATGACCGTGGTGTTGTCCTTGATGGCGCCCTCGACCTCGTCCAGGTTGTGGGCATCGACGAAGGTGGTCTCGACGCCAAACTGGGAGAGCGTGTGCTCCAGCAGGTTGTAGGAACCGCCGTAGATGGTCTTCTGGGCAACCACATGGTCGCCGGCCTGAGCGAGCGCCTGCAGGGTATAGGTGATGGCGGCGGCACCAGAGGCGACGGCGAGGCCAGCAACGCCACCCTCGAGCGCGGCGATGCGATCCTCGAAGACGCCCTGGGTGGAGTTGGTCAGACGGCCGTAGATGTTACCGGCGTCGGCAAGACCAAAGCGGTCGGCGGCGTGCTGGGAGTTGCGGAACACATAGCTCGTGGTCTGGTAGATAGGCACGGCGCGGGAGTCGGATGCGGGATCGGCGCTCTCCTGGCCAACGTGCAGCTGCAGGGTATCGAAACCAAAAGTGTGCTCGGGGTTGTTGATGAACTGGCTCATGATGATCTCCTTGATCGAACAAAAGTAATAAGCGTAAGAGAAGTAAGTCGCTGTCTCCTGATCACGCCGACGGGCGCAAGCAGGAGCCCGGCATTCGTCTTGGTAAGCAATTCATATGCGGGCCTCCTTTCGCATCCCGGTTCCGTGGTTGGCTTAATTACCTACCGCCTTTGTGTGTTTTGAATAGTACGAGCATTGTTTCCCTCGGTCAATCACTTAAAAGCGCTAACCTGTTATCGGTTATATAGATAACACTCGAAAGGATGGCGCCGATGACCCTTCAGCAGCTTCGTTTTCTGATTGCCGTGGCAGAGTCCGGCTCAATTAACGCCGCAGCTCAGCGCCTCTATACCGCTCAGTCCAACATATCAAACGCCGTCAAAAGCCTGGAACAGGAGCTCCATCTGGAGATCTTTACGCGCTCCAGCCGCGGCGTCACGCTCACCAACGACGGCACCGAGCTTTTGGGCTATGCGCGCCAGGTCGTAGAGCAGGCCGACATGCTCGAGGCGCGCTACGAGGACGGCGGCACCCCGCAAGCCCGCCTCGCCATTTCCGCCCAGCATTACGCCTTTTCGGTCGAGGCCTTCGTCAACGTCGTCGAGCGCTGCCGGGACGACAAGTTCGAGTTCATCATGCGCGAGACCACCACGTCGCAGATCATCGATGACGTCCGCGCGTTTCGCAGCGACATTGGCATCCTCTATCTGGACGACTTTAACAATCGTGTCCTACAGAAAGCCTTTACCGATGCCCGAGCAAGCTTCCATCACCTCTTTGATGCAAAGGTCCACGTGTTCGTAAGTGAGCGCCACCCGCTTGCCCGCCGCCCGCAGCTGTCCCTTGCCGACCTTACGCCCTATACGCGCTACAGCTTTGAGCAGGGAACCTCAAACTCCTTCTATTACGCCGAGGAGCCGTTTAGCTACATCCCCTGCGATCGCAACATTCGAGTCTCTGACCGCGGCACGCTCACCAATCTGCTGATCACCTCGAACGGCTACACGCTCTCCACCGGCGTGCTCTCAAACGAAATGCAATGGGGCATGGCATCGATTCCGCTGGCAGATGCCCCGACGATGCACGTAGGCTATATCATGCACGATGAACGCAAGCCCTCTCCCCTGTTGCAGCAATACCTCGACGAGCTCGACCGCATCATCCAAGAAAACCAGCCATCAGAGGACGGGGTAGATATGGTAGATTGCTAGCCCTCGGCGAACGCGGCGCTACAATGGTCACTCACACGAAACGTACCCAACGAAAGGAACCATGTGAAGGTCATCATCTATACCGACGGCTCGGCCCGATCAAATCCGGGACGCGGCGGATACGGCGCCGTGCTCAAATACACCAACCCCGCCGGCAAGACCTTCACCTCCGAGCTTTCGCGCGGCTACGCCAAGACCACCAACAACCGCATGGAGCTCATGGCGGTCATCGTGGCGCTCGAGGCACTTAACCGCCCCTGCGAGGTCGAGGTCCATTCCGATTCGCAGTACGTCGTCAACGCCTTTAACAAGCACTGGATCGACGGCTGGAAAAAGCGCGGATGGAAAACCGCCAACAAGCAGCCCGTTAAGAACCGCGACCTGTGGGAGCGCCTGCTTGCCGCCAAAAGCAAGCATAAGGTGGAGTTCATCTGGGTTAAGGGACATGCCGGCCACGAGCTCAACGAGCGCTGCGACGAGCTCGCCACCACGGCGGCCGACGGCAGCAACCTCGATATCGACACCGGCTTTAACGAGAGCGACCTGTAATAGCGTTTTCGCGCAGCTTTATATCCCCACGCGCTACACTCATCTTGTAGACCAAACAACGCAAGGGGGACGTATGCTGCGCATCGCGACCATCGGCACATCCATGATCACCGACGACTTTATCCAAGTCGTCAACGCCAACGACCAAGCCGCGTTTGTGGGCACGCTTTCACGCGACGCCAATCGCGGTACTACCTTTACCGCCGAGCGCGGTGGTGAGCGAAACTTTACGTCGCTCGATGAGCTCGCGGCAGCCGCCGACGTCGACGCCGTCTATATCGGCAGCCCTAACGCACTTCACTACGAGCAGGCCCTTGCCTGCATCGCCGGTGGCAAGCACGTCATCGTCGAGAAACCCTTCTGCGCCACCGAAGCGCAGGCGCTGGAAGTCTTCCGCGCTGCCGAGGCAGCAGGTGTCGTGGCCCTCGAGGCCATGCGTCCCCTCCACGATCCCGCCTTCCACGCCATCGAGGACGCCCTGGGCGAGATCGCCCCCATCCGCCGCGCCTCATTGCGCTTTGGCAAGTATTCCTCGCGCTACAACGAGATTCTCGCGGGACGCGCCACCAATATCTTCGACTGCAATATGGCATCGGGTTCCCTCATGGACATTGGCGTCTACGCCGTCGAGCCCATGGTCGAGATTTTCGGCATGCCTTCCGGCCTTACGAGCATGACTACTCTGCTCGACCCCACCACGCGACAGCTCACGCACGGCCCCATCGACGGCTGCGGTTCCATCCTCGCCAGCTATGGCGGAGGCCGCATCTCCGTCGAGCTCGCGCACTCCAAAATTACGAATGACCTGCTGCCCTCGCAGATCGAAGGCGAGCGTGGCACTATCCAGATCGACCATCTGTCCACGCCCCGCAACGTCCGCATCGACTATCGCGGCGATGTCGTACGCGGCTCGGCGACCGAGGCACCGCGCGAACAGGGCGACAACGGCCGCGTGCTCGACCTACCCAAATCGAGCAACACTATGGAATACGAACTCACAGACTTTATCACCGCCATCGGCGGCATCGATAACGTTAAGGAAGAGATTTGGGAGACCCCGGCAGGACGCCACGAGCTTGGCCACTACCGCGATGTCACGCTCGTCTCACTGCGCATCATGGATGCCGTGCGCCAGCAGGCCGGCATTACCTTCCCGGCCGACGCAGACAAGCAGGCATAGCGATGGGCCTCTTCGATACGTTCTTCTCCAGCGTCACCGGCGGCAGTCGAGAGCCTCAAAAACCATCAAACGTCGAGCTCGAGCTGCGCCGCAGGCTTACCGTGCTCGCAAGCGACGAGGCCACTCAAGACACTCCCCTGCGCTATTTCCTGCACTGGACGGGGCAAGTCCAAGGCGTTGGTTTTCGCTTTACCAACACCAACCTCGCGCAGGCACGCGCACTCACCGGCTGGGTGCGTAACATGGAAGACGGCTCAGTCGAGATGGAGATACAGGGAGCTCCGGCAAACATCCTATCTCATCTCGAGGCGCTTCATGCCTCCTACGAGCGCATGGGAACGCGTTTTCGCCTCGTAGACGCCCAGGCCCGAGCCCCACTTGCCAATGAAGACGGTTTCACGCCTCGTTATTAGTATTGTGTGCTAAATACGGTATCATTTACCTACGACCGTTGATAGAAAAGAGGCGAGGCACATGGCGGTGCAAAGAAGGAATACCAGGCAGCGAAAGCTGGTTCTTGACGCCGTGCGCCAAAGCTACAACCATCCCACCGCCGACGAAATCTACAACGTCGTGCGCGCGCAGGATGACAAAATCAGCCGCGGTACGGTCTACCGCAACCTCAATCTCTTGGCCGACGCCGGCGAGATCCTCTCCATCAAGACGCCGGGCGGCAGCCGCTTCGATCGCACGATCGAGCCGCACGCACATATCATCTGCACCTCATGCAGCCGCGTCATCGACGTACCGCTCCCCTTCGATGCCCAGCTCGACGCCAAAGCGTCCGAGCAAATCGGCTGGCACGTCACGTCGCACTACACCATCTTCGAGGGTCTCTGCCCCGACTGCCGGTAGATGTTTGGAACATGCCTTAAAATCCACCTTTCCGCACTTTGCAGCAAAAAGTAGATTCCTAGACATGTCCCAAATGTCTACTCAGCAAGTAGACGACGCAGCTCTTCTTCGACCGTGCGCACGTAGCGGACGCGGTCGTTAATGCCACGCATAGAGGGGTTGCAGCTCTCCATCAGATAGGGATGGCCCACGACGTTGAGCATGTCGCGATCGTTCTCATTGTCGCCAAACGCCATCATCTCATCGGGCGAAATACCCAGGGCACGACCGTAATCGGCAAGCGCGGAGCCCTTGCCCGAACCGAAACCGATAAAGTCCGTCCATTCGGTTCCCGACGTCATCACGTCAACACGGTCGCTAAAGAGGCGCTCAAAATACTCCAGGGCCGCCGGCTGATCCACCTCGGGCGTCTGGAAGGCAATCTTAATGACGTCCTCGTCGATGTCCTCGGGGCGGGCGACCACCGCCACATCGCAGTGGACCTCATAGCGCAAATGATCGACGAACGCATCGTTGCCGCTCATGGTGTAGAGGTGTCCCTCACACGAAAGGGTCACGTCGGCATGGGGATACGCAACCACGGCATTCGCGATATCCATAGCAAGGCTACGCTCCATGGAACGCTTGACAACGGCACGTCCCTCGCTCATCACCAGGGCTCCGTTTTCGCATACATAGGCGAGCTCATCGGCCACCGGGGCAAACAGATAGCGCAAGCTCGCATATTGACGGCCGCTCGCCGGCATAAACACGATACCGCGACGATGCAGCTCATCGATGAGCTCAAAGGCCTCGGAACGCGGCTCGCGCTCCCCCGGATGCAGCAACGTGCCGTCCAAATCGCATGCAATCAGCTTGATTCCTTCAAGACCCATATGCTTTCCCCCCACAGCATCTCATCAACAGAAAGACGGACTTTGAATAGTTGCCTCTCAAAGTCCGTCTTACTTATACGCACGTTAACCGCGCGCCTTCTTTACGATCGTAAAGTCTGGAGCCATACTCACAACGGCATCCGCCGCACTCGACGCAAAGCGCCGGTCCGAATCGAGTTCACGGGTAACCGTCGAGAGCCGAACGCCCTCGACGCCCCGGAGCATGCGGCCCAAAGCAGGCTGCACCGGCGTATACATGCGCACGGTATGCTCGTCCGAATCGCCTCGAAAAAGCGGCGCATGCACATTGCCGATCTCCCAGCACGCGTGCGCGAGCGCAATCGGGTCCATGCGGTCAACTTCGACCAAATAAACCTCGGCGCTGCGCAGGCGCACGACAACCGCCACGGGCACCACGCCCGAACGGTCGACGGCGAGCACGTCGCCGTCGACAAAACGACCGCCGTCGGCAGTATCCAGCCGAACATCGACCGTGCGCCCCAGCTCCGTCACGCCCACAAACGCGCATACATTAGCCTGGTCCCAATCGAGCAGCAGCTCGTCAACTTCAAAGACGCCGCCCAGCTTCCGGCGAAGCAGGAGTTCATAGGACGGATCGTTGAGATTTCCCAAGCATGTCGTCGAAACCAAGCGTTCAGGCATACTCTAACCCTCGACCTCGACGAGCTCGATATCAAAGTTGAGGTCCTTGCCGGCCAGCTCGTGGTTGGCGTCGAGCGTCACAGCCTCGGGCGTTACGTCGATGACCACGGCGGGAACGGGCATACCGCTCGGCGTGGACAGGAAAAGCTTCATGCCCTTCTCGATCTGCTCGATGTTGGGAACCTGCTCGGCCGGGAAGGTAATAACCATCTCGGGATTGTGCTCGCCGTAGGCATCGGCAGCAGGAATGTGCACGGTCTTCTTCTCGCCCACCTGCATGTCGACAACAGCGGCGTCGAAGCCCTTGATCATCTGACCGGCGCCGCAGGTGAACTCCAGCGGCTCGCCGCGATCGTAGGAGCTATCGAACTGCGTGCCGTCATCGAGCGTGCCGCGATAATGGGTCTTGACCTTCTTGCCCTGGTTGGACATGGTAACCTCCGTAATAAGGGCGGCGCACAACACGGGCCGCCATGAACATATGGCGCTAACTATACCCTAGTCATACAATTCAATGACAGTTTGCAAAGAAACGCTGCAACCGGAGGAACCATGGCATATCCCGTATTTGACCTACACTGCGACACCGCCGACCGCATCGGCTGGGCCACGCTCGATCTCGACCTGCGCTTTACCGCCGGCACCGACGGTTATTTCCCCGGCGACGAAACGCATCCGCAAGATTTCGACCTCATCGAGGGCAACGCCTGCGCCATCTCGCTCGCAAAGATCGGCAACACGCCATGGGCACAGTGCTTCGCCACGTTTGTCCCCGATGAGATTCCCACCGCCCACGCCGCGCGCTTCCAGGCGCAGATCATGGCGCATATGAGCGGCCAGGCAATGCTCAACCACGACCGCATGGTCAACGTACGCAGCGCGGCAGACATTCGCCCCGCGCTCAAAGACGGCAAGGTCGCCTGCATCCACACCATCGAAAACGCCACGTTCTTTGCCGAGGACCCCGCGCTGATCGAGGTGCTCAAGAGCTTGGGCGTACTCATGTCATCGCTCAGCTGGAATGCGCAGGGACCGCTCGCGAGCGGACACGATACCCACGCCGGCCTCACCGCCGCCGGCATCGAGGCACTTACGCAGATGGAGCACGCCGGCATGGTGCTTGACGTCTCCCACCTCAACGATGAGTGCTTTGACGAGGTTGTCGCCCACGCCACACGTCCCTTCGTCGCCAGCCACTCCAACTCTCGTGCAGTTTGCGGCGTTAAGCGCAACCTCACCGACGACCAGTTCCGCACCATTCGCGACATGGGTGGCATCGTCGGCCTCAACTACTGCAGCGAGTTCCTTTCCAACGACGCAACCGACAAGACAGCCGCAGACGTCACCTTCGACCAGCTGGCGGCACATATCGAGCACTGGCTCGACCTGGGCGGCGAGGACGTCATCGCGCTCGGCGGCGACTGGGACGGTGCCACGGTGCCCGCCTTCCTCTCCGATGCCAGCAAGATGCCCGAGTTCCAGAACATGCTCTCCAAGCACTTTGGCAAGACCGTGATGCAGAAGCTCTGCAGCGATAATGCCCTTGCCTTCTTTGAGCGTTATTAATTTCACATCCCCTGAGCGGGCCGGCATGCCGAACGGTCGACATGCCGGCCCGTCCCCAATCTGAAGGACCACTTTTGACGCAGCAATTTACGCTTTTCCTACCCCAACCGGATGGGACTCCCATCCCCGTCGTCGTTACCAAAAAGCGCGTCAAAAACTTCAACCTGCGCGTCACATCGAGCGGTGAGGTCCACGCCAGCGCACCGCTCGGCGCCAGCCGCGAGCGTATCGAAGCGTTTGTGAAGCGCAACAGCGCCTGGATTATCAGACGACTTGCCCAGCGCGAGCAACGTCAGGCGACGGCGCGAGAGCCGCTCAGCCCCTCGTCCATCATTGCACTTTGGGGCAAGCCCATCACGGTACAAGATGCGCTCGATCGCAACTTTGCATCACCCGCACCGCGGCCCAAGCAGGCCACCTTCGCAAGTTTTATGGGTGCCGACAAATCGAACGAACGCCCACAGGCCAAGCGGCGCGCAACCCTCGACGGCCTGACGTCCGATGAGCTCCAGACCCGCATCGACCAGCTCTATGCATCCGAGGTCACCACGGCGCTGCGCGATATGGTGCGCGCGTACGAAATCGCAATGGGTGTCGCCGTTTCCCGCGTTTCCGTGCGCAGCATGAAAACGCGCTGGGGATCATGCACGCCCAAAACCGGCGCCATTCGCATCGCACGAGAACTTGCCGCCTACCCCGTCGAGTGCCTTGACATGGTTGTCGCCCACGAGCTCGTCCACCTGCTCGAACCGAGCCACAATCATCGGTTTCACGCGCTGCTCGACACGTACTGCCCCAACAACAGGGCTCTGTCGCAGCGGCTCAAAAAACCGCCCGCCAACGAGCTCTAGAGTCGGTTAGCGCACACGCTCGATCTCGACACCGCAGCTTGCCAGGGGAAGACCGACGGGCGCCCAAGGCTTATCGAGCTTAACGTGCACGCCAAGCAGCAGGGGGTAACGACGCAGCAGCATCTGGGCCACACCCTCGGCTGCAGCCTCGATGAGCTTAAACGTATGCTCGCGCAGATAGCCATCGACATCGTGGCACACCGAGCCGTAGTCAATCGAAGCGTCCAGGTTATCGTGCTCCCCCGCTGCACGCAGGTCGGCATAGAGCACCAAGGACACGATGAACTTCTGGCCCAGCGCGTTCTCTTCGGGATACACGCCGTGGTTGGCAAAGACCTCGAGACCGTCGATAGTAATGCGGTCAGCATGGCGCAGATCGTCATAGCTCACGTGGGGAACCGCCGTTGCGGTGGATATTTCGCCCCTTCCACGGCGGGCGAGCTCGGCGCCTTCAGTCTTGGTTGCATTCTCGGGCAGTTTCTTGTTGCTCATCGCGATCGTCTCCTTCGTTTAGAACCCCGACCGCGTAAACTAACTACACGCGAATCGACAGGTTCTTTTTATCATCGCTCCAGTTGCAAGCATTGCGCGCGGGGCATGCAAAGCAGGCGCGCGACGCTTTGTCGGCTGCATAGAGCAGGCGCTCGAGCGGTTGGCTGTTCACGCGCAGCTTTCGATGGCCCAGAATGGCCGTCTTAATGGCTGCGGCATCGGCCGGCTCAAACGCTACGTCATCGGGCATACCGCCGAGAATCGCATCAGCGACGCGTTCGCTTACAACATCATGGGATATACCCGATTCATACTGTTCATCTTTGCCGATATCGTGAAGAAGTGCCGTGGCGTAGATGACCTCGCGGTCAAATTCGAGCTGTTCCTCGAGATTCTTGATCCACATAATGCGAGCGACATCCAGCAGGTGGTCAATACCGTGGCGGCAGAAGATGCGCCCCGATTCCAACTGTGCAATGTTGCCCAGGTGCCGACGGAACAGCCCGTTGGCACAAATGTAATCAATGCGAGGCATGGCACCAAAGGGAGTCAGGCCCGAAGCCATAAAGCCGCGACGCGACGTCCCCTCATCGGTCTTCGATGTAAAGTCGTTGACGACCCTCATGCTAACGGCCCAGCATCCTAAAGAACCGATCCTCGAGCGCGGGATCAGTCTCAAAGACGCCGCGGCGAGCGAGCGTCACGGTCTTGGTGCCGGGCTTTTGCACGCCGCGCATCGTCATGCACATGTGCTCGGCTTCCATCAGCACAATCGCTCCCTGGGGAGCGAGATACTCCATGAGGGCATCGGCAACTTGTGCGCACAACTGCTCCTGCAGCTGCAGACGACGGGCGTAGACCTCTACCGTGCGGGCAAGCTTAGAAAGCCCTGCGACACGGCCGTTAGGGATATAACCAATGGCGGCCTTGCCATAAAACGGCAGCAGATGGTGCTCGCACAGCGAGTAAAACGTAATGTCGCGCTCAATAACCAAGTCGTTCGAAGCGACGGCAAAGGTTTTGGACAGGTGCTCCTCGGCACTCTGATCCATACCGCCGGCGATCTCACCATACATACGGGCAACGCGCGCCGGGGTCTCCAGCAGGCCCTCACGAGTTGGGTCCTCGCCTATGCCCTCAAGCAACAGCTTAATGGCGGCCTCGACTTTTTCCTGATCGACCATCTGGGCCTCACTTTTCCGATTTTGCGTTCGCGCTATGGTACCACGCCCTTTGGCATCGGCCACAAGCTACATAGTATGGGTCGAATAGACCGGATCGTCCCGCCAAAGCTCCACAGCGTCGCAAAGCGCAACGCCCTCGCGCACAGCACGGGCGCGCGTGGCGCTCATATCAATCACGCGCTGATTGCTCGAGCCCCTAAAGCGCAATGAGATATCGTACAGATCCTGAACAAACGGGCCGTCCACCAACATGTCGAGGCAGGCCAGGATACGGTCCGTCACCTCGGTATGATGACGGCCACCCGGCATAAGCTCCTCGAGCACGTCGCCGGTAAAGCACCAAATGGTCTTGCCCGACCCCGCGGGATAGGCCGCACGCACGCGTTCGATAAAGTCAACAAGTCCCGCCTGATTCTCGGGCTCCATAGGCTCGCCGCCCAGAATCGTCAGGCCATCGATAAAGGGATGGTCGAGGCTCTCGATAATCTTGTCCTCGACGGCACGATCGAACGGCTCGCCCGCAGCAAAGTCCCACGCGACAGAGTTAAAGCAGTTCTTGCACCCACGACGGCACCCGCTCACAAACAGAGAAGTACGAACGCCTTCCCCATCAGCAATGTCGAAATACTTAATGTTCGCGTAGTTCATAGGTAACCTTCCTGGGGGTCTGGAGTATATCATCCCGTCCTCAGACATTCTCGGCCTTCGGCCTGCGAAACTGCGGGCGGGATGATATACTCCAGACCCCTCGCGAGCGATACTCAATGAACGTAGCGAACATCGAGTATAGGGTTCGAGGTCTAATAAAAACTCTGTTGCAGCTCAACCGTCATCACAAGCAAAGCGTTGTTGCAAGTCAACTCATTTCCGCTAAGAACTTCGAGGAGTGAGCAGACCGCATGCTGCATCTCAGCTACGTCAACTTGGCTGAACCGAGAGGGCCGCTTGGGCTTTTGCTCGATATGAGTTCCGCACGCAAAGAAGGCCACTTAATGTGGCCTTCGTCTTGCGCAGGACTGTCCGAAATAGCGAGCAAATGCCCGAGCGGCCCTCTCGGCTCAGCCCCGGAGCGGTATTAGAGATGCAGCACGCGGTCGCGGATCTCCTCGGTTCGACCCTGGTTCCAGAACTGGGTACCGATGTAGCCGCACGTACGACGGGCGACGTTCATCTTCTCCTGATCGCGGTTGCCGCAGTTAGGGCACTCCCACACCAGCTTGCCGTCATCCTCGACAATCTTGATCTCACCGTCGTAGCCGCACACCTGGCAGTAGTCGCTCTTGGTGTTGAGCTCGGCGTACATGATGTTGTCGTAGATGTACTGCATCACGCGAATGACAGCCTTGAGGTTGTCCTGCATGTTGGGAACCTCGACGTAGGAGATGGCACCGCCCGGCGAAAGCTGCTGGAACATGCCCTCGAACTTGAGCTTGTCGAATGCGTCGATCTCCTCGGACACGTGGACGTGGTAGCTGTTGGTGATGTAGCCCTTGTCCGTCACGCCCGGGATGATGCCAAAACGACGCTGCAGGCACTTGGCGAACTTGTAGGTCGTCGACTCAAGCGGGGTACCGTACAGCGAGAAGTCAATATCGCTTTCGGCCTTCCACTCGGCGCACTTGTCGTTCATGCGCTGCATGACGGCCATGGCAAACGGCGTACCCTCCTTCTCGGTGTGGCTGTGGCCCGTCATGTACTTGACGCACTCGTACAGGCCGGCATAACCCAGACTAATGGTGGAGTAACCGCCCACGAGCAGCTTGTCGATCGTCTCGCCCTTCTTCAGACGAGCGAGGGCGCCGTACTGCCACAGAATCGGTGCGGCGTCAGAAAGCGTACCCATCAGGCGCTCATGACGGCACAGCAGGGCACGGTGGCACAGCTCAAGGCGCTCGTCGAAGATCTTCCAGAACTTATCCATATCCTGGTGCGAGCTCAGCGCGACATCGGGCAGGTTGATGGTCACGACGCCCTGGTTAAAGCGACCATAGTACTTGGGCTTGTTCGGGTCGTAGTTCAGCGCGTTGGCAACGTTGTTAAAGCCGTTGCCCGAGCGGTCGGGCGTCAAGAAGCTGCGGCAGCCCATGCAGGTATAGCAGTCGCCGTTACCCGCGGTCTCGCCCTTCGACAGCTTGAGCTCGCGCATCTTTTTCTCGGAGATGTAATCGGGCACCATACGCTTGGCAGTGCACTTGGCAGCCAGCTGGGTCAGGTAGAAGTACGGGGAATCCTCGTGAACGTTATCGTCCTCGAGTACATAGATAAGCTTGGGGAATGCCGGGGTGATCCATACGCCGGCCTCGTTCTTAACGCCCTCGTAGCGCTGGCGAAGCGTCTCCTCCACGATCATGGCAAGGTCGTGCTTCTCCTGAGGCGTACGGGCCTCGTTAAGATACATAAAGACCGTCACGAACGGCGCCTGGCCGTTGGTGGTCATAAGGGTCACGACCTGATACTGAATCGTCTGAACGCCGCGACGGATCTCGTCACGCAGGCGATCCTCAACAACCTCGCGGACCTTTTCGGGAGATGCGGAAACGCCGAGCTCCTCGAGCTCGCGAGCGACCTCGCCGCGAATCTTTTGACGACTCACCTCAACGAACGGGGCGAGATGGGTCAGCGAAATAGACTGGCCGCCGTACTGGGAGGAAGCAACCTGGGCGATGATCTGCGTCGCGATGTTGCAGGCGGTCGAGAAGCTGTGCGGCTTCTCAATCAGCGTACCCGAGATAACAGTACCGTTCTGGAGCATATCCTCCAGGTTCACCAGGTCGCAGTTATGCATGTGCTGGGCAAAGTAGTCCGAATCATGGAAGTGAATCAGACCCTCATTGTGAGCATCCACAATCTCCTGGGGCAGCAGCACACGCTGAGTCAGGTCCTTGGAGATCTCGCCGGCCATGTAGTCACGCTGAACGGAATTGACGGTCGGGTTCTTGTTGGAGTTCTCCTGCTTGACCTCTTCGTTGTTGCACTCAATCAGCGACAGAATCTTGTCGTCGGTCGTGTTCTTCTGGCGCTTCAGGCTCTGAACATAGCGATAGATGATGTAATGGCGAGCGACCTCGTAGCAGTCGAGACGCATGATCTCGTCCTCGACCAGATCCTGAATCTCCTCGACCGACACGGTGTGGCCCGCGTTCTCGCATGCCTCGGCGACGTTTTGTGCCGCGTAAACCACCTGGCGGTCGGTAAGACGAGAGCTCTCCTCGACCTCCAAGTTTGCGGCGCGGATGGCATTGACGATCTTATCGATGTCAAAGACAACCTCGGTGCCGCTGCGCTTGATGATCTTCATCCTCTTGCCTCTTTCGCATCGTAGCCTCATCGCGCTTCAGAGCCAAACGATACCCGGCAGGGCTTGCCCCTGTCTTGCGGCGCCGTCGCGCAATCTGTGTTCTCGATAAACCATAAGCCTCCATGCGGACATTCCCTGGAGCCGATCAAGCGGCTCAAGGACACGTTCAAAAGAGGCAGTTAAGGTCTTCGTTCTCTGTCCGCCATCTATCATACGACAAAGACGCATCTATATCCTGTATTCTTTTTTTAGGTCAAACACAACATATAGTGTTTCAGCAGGTCAAAGCAATTAGTCATTTTGCAGACGCATTAAAAATGAGGGGTTCTTGGCAAGTCGGTAAAACGTTACCAACACGGCTACCTGCATAGCAGTTATAAAACCCCCTTAGTCAAGCCGCTGACAAATCCTACCAAAACCAAGCCGCTCACGCCAAAAGAATCCAAAAGATTGTGCTTGACCAACATGTTGCGGTCACGATCGGCCAGGACGTATGCAATCTGCCGGCACCTCTACGGGACGCGAAGACCATCGCGTACAGACCTTGGATCAATATTTGGTGGCTTATTTGGCGGCGTGCTTGGTGGCAAAACAAAAACAGCCCAGAGGACATAGCCTCTGAGCTGCGAACATTTGGTGGGCGTTAGAAGATTTGAACTTCTGACCTCTTCCGTGTCAGGGAAGCGCTCTCCCCCTGAGCTAAACGCCCAAATGGAGCGGACAACGGGGCTCGAACCCGCGACCCCAACCTTGGCAAGGTTGTGCTCTACCAACTGAGCCATGTCCGCCTGCGAGGATTTAATATACGGGATGATCCACCCAAATGCAAGAACTTTTTTTAAAAAGTTTTGCGACGCTCTCGCGAGGGCATCAGTCGTCACGAAAGGCGTGGACAAACGCAGGCTCGCAGCGAGATGCCCCTACATCTCACCGAGCATGATCCAGGCAGAGCTGTCCTGCGTGAGCCTGCCGTCTGCAAGCGGTGATGAGGTGAGCAGGACCCTGCCCGCCGGCAGCTCCACGGGTGCTGCACCGAAGTTCGTCACACACGCCCAGCCGTTATCGCGGCGATAGGCGATGACGCCGCCCTCAGCGCCCTCGGCACCATCCGCAAGACCGGTGCGCCCGTCAAGATCGAGCCACGCAAGATCGTTGGCGCACCCGCGCAGCTTGCGCCGCAGCCAGAGGGCGTCACGATAGAGCGCAAGCATCGATGTCGGGTCCACTTCTTCCCTATCGGCAGCATAATCGGAAAACCATGCAGGCTGCGGCAGATGGGGCGCTGCATCGGCGTCTGCCGGCGAAAACCCAAACGATCCGCCATGCGCGGGATCGTCCGCCGCCACCCACGGCAGGGGCACACGACAGCCGTCGCGCCCCTTCTCACGCTTCGGTCCGTGCGTATTGGTCGCAGTAGGGTCTTCGAGTGCAGCCCACGGGATATCAGCCACCTCAAAAAGGCCGAGCTCCTCACCCTGATACACGTATGCCGAGCCCGGAAGCGCCAGTTCAAGCAAAAGGGCCGCCCGCGCGCGGCGCTCGCCGAGTTCACGGTCCTCGTCATAAGACGACCCGTCGCGCAAGAGCCAGTCGAGCGCAATCTGGTGGTAGCGCGTCGCCTTGATTTGCGGCAGGGCATAGCGTGTCGCCACGCGCGGCACGTCGTGGTTGGAGAGTACCCAGGTCGAGGCGGAATCGGATTCGACGGCTGCCTTCAAGCCCTTCTCGATTGCAGTGTGCATGTCATCATAGGTCCAAGTGGCCTTGGCAAACTCAAAGTTGAATGTCTGGCCAAGCTCGCTGGGACGCGCGTAGAGATACTGGCGCTCGGGCAGCACCCACGCCTCGGCAACGGCACTGCGCGGCGGATTATAGCGGTCGAACACGCGGCGCCACTCTCGATAGATCTCGTGGACCTCATTGCGGTCCCACAGCGGATGGGTGCCGTCGTCAACCATGTCATCGCCCTCGGCGAGATGCCACCGGTCGAGGTCATCGCGGTCGAGATCCTTGGCGAGACCCTGCGCCACATCAATGCGAAAGCCGTCGACGCCTCGATCGCTCCAAAACGCCAGGACGTCGCAAAAGAGCGCGTGAACCTCAGGGCATGACCAGTCAAAGTCCGGCTGCTCGGGCGTAAACATGTGCAGATACCACTGACCGTCCGCAACACGCGTCCATGCGGGGCCGCCAAAGTTGGCATTCCAATTGGTGGGAGGCAGCTCGCCATGCTCGCCGCGACCATCGCGGAAGATATAACGGGCGCGCTCGGGCGATCCGGGGCCGGCGGCAAGAGCGGCTTTGAACCAGGGGTGCTGGCTGGATGAATGGTTGGGCACGATGTCGACGATGACCTTGATGCCGCGCGCGTGAGCCGCAGCGATCATGTCATCGAAGTCGTCAAGCGAGCCGAGACGTGGATCGACATCGCAGTAGTCCGCCACATCATAGCCGCCATCGACAAGAGGCGATGGGTAAAACGGGCTCAGCCAGATGGCCTCGATACCCAGCCGCTCAAGATAGTCCATCTGCTGGGTAATGCCCGCGATATCGCCCAGACCCGAACCAGTCGAATCCTTAAACGAGCGCGGGTAGATCTGATAGATCGCGGCATCGGACATCCATGAGCGCGAAGAGGACTTTTCTGTAGCCATGGGATAAGTCTCCCTTGCAACGAGGTTTTGCGAGATGCCCACGATGATACGCCCAAAGCGGACATCCGCGGCAAACAACGCCACAGCCACGACCCAAAATGCTCGACCCCTCTCGGGTTCAAGCCTCCTGGGACGAATCGACCGATTAGTGAAAAGAACGGAAGACCCACTTTCCCGGCCACGACAGTGAGCGGGCTCCGGGTGCCCCAGGTTGCCGAGAAAGAGGAGGGAAGCGTACTTTATGTACGCGACCGACGATTGAGGGGCAAGATGGGGTGTCCGGGGCCCGCGCAGCGTCAACAAAAAACGCGGTTCGTTAGAACCGCGTAAGATAGTTGGAGCGGACAACGGGGCGTCCGCGTATCCGCTTCGCGGATCCGCACCGGCTTCGGCCGCCTGCCGGCGACCTCGCCAGCTCGCTACAAACGCTCCGCGTTTGCTTAACGCTCGCTCCCTCTCGGGTTCGAGCCCAGGCGATGGGTACAAAAAAGCCCGGCTACCGTGGTAGTCGGGCTATTACACTTGGAGCGGACAACGGGGCTCGAACCCGCGACCCCAACCTTGGCAAGGTTGTGCTC
>CABRIC010000006.1 GCA_902470905.1 uncultured Collinsella sp.
TAGCGTAGCGTCTCGTGGGCTCGGAGATGTGTATAAGAGACAGCTCTTACAGATGGCGCTCCAGGAAGCGGAAGGCTAGGCGAATCCAAGGACGGACTGCCACCTGCTTGTCCTCGTTGTCGACCGCGGTATTGGCGTTGCCGAGCGAAAGGCCGTGACCACCTTGGTCAAAGACGTGCATCTCGCACGCGACGCCCTCTTCGGCCATGCGCTGCGCAAACGGATAGACCTGTGCGATCGGCGCCGTCTTGTCGTCGGACACGCCCCACACAAAGGTCGGCGGCATCTGGCGCGAAACGTGCGTGGTGGGGCAGATGTCGGCCAGGTGCTCGTCGGTCGCCTCGCCGCCCGTCACCATCGACAGATAGTCGTTGAGCAGATCGCGCCCCGTCTTGCCGCCCGTCTTTGGCACGCGCAGGTCGATGCGCGGGTCGCGCGTCTGCATATCGCGCACATAGGCAAAGTCGAGCAGCGGATAGCCCAGCACCACGGCATCGGGGCGAATGTCGTCCGGACGCGCCCCGGCAAGTGCAGCGAAGGGACCAGTCTTCCATTGCGTTGCCAGCGAAGCGCAGATCATGCCGCCCGCTGAGAAGCCCACGACGCACACGCGCTTGGGATCGACATGCCACTCGTCGGCGTTGGCGCGAACCGTGGCGACCATCTTGGCGAGGTCCGCCTGCGGGTGCGGAAAACTCACGTCACCCGTACCGCTCGTCACATAGTTGAGCACAAAGGCCTGGTAACCGTGATCCAAAAACGCAAACGCCACGGGATCCTGCTCATGCGGAGCGATATGCGTAAACGCACCTCCGCCGCAGATAATCACGGCAGGGCGGCGGCCATTCGGCTTATCGGGCAGCGGCTCGGCACCCAAATACGTAAACGTCGCCGGATATTCCTCGGTCGGTTCCTCGCCCCACAGCGCATGGCTCTCGACAATCATATGTGCTCCCTCCGCGCAAATTATGCGCCCTTGTTTTTCGCGTCTAAGCGTACCCCACTTGAGCCCGTGGCGAAGAAACACTCCAGCAATAAGTTTCCCTTCAACTGATATATCACATAATCCCAGTTCAGAGGTATCGTTGAGCAGCGTAAAATAGGGGCGTTGACCAAGCCGCGAAACACATATGAAACGTTTCCGGCAAACCAAGCGCGCGATATGCGCCTATTTAAGTTGGAGGCAACTATGGGTCTGCTCGATTCGCTTAAGTCCACCTTCACCTCGGCGGGCGAGGCATCCGTTCCGCCCGCGGCAAGCTTCGCCACCCGCGAAGGCGTCATCTACGCCCCCGTCAACGGCGTGCTTGTCAACCTGGATGAGGTTCCCGACGAGACCATCGCCTCGGGCATGCTCGGTCAGGGCTACGGCATCGAGCCCATTACCGGCACCATCTATGCGCCCGCCAACGGCCGCATCGGCGCCACCACCGTCACCAACCACTCCATCGGCATGATCACCGAGGACGGTCTTCGCGTGTTCCTCCATGTTGGCCTGGGCACCGTGGAAATGAACGGCAAGGGTTTTGCCCGCTTTGTCGAGATGGGCGATGTGGTCAAGGCTGGCCAGCCGCTCATCAGCTTCGACCGCGAGGCCATCAAGGCCGCCGGTCACGAGGACATCGTGACCGTCATCGTCTCCGAGCTCGATCGTCTTAAGAGCATCGACCATGTCGGCGAGTCCGGCACGCTTATCGGCGGCAACCCGCTCGTCAAGCTGGGCGACCCGCTGCTGGTGGCCAAGACCAAGTAGCAGACCGCCGTCACATAACGGGTCAACCGCCTGCGCATCTTTGCCGCATCCGTGTTGTTGTTTTTGTCTTTGCAGAAATCCTAAAACGTTTCCGCACGGGCATATGAGCATCAACGCGGGTGCGGCTTTTGCGTAGCGAAGCATCGCCCCGCGGCATGTTGTTCAACCGCACAAACCCCCTTCCCTTGTCCGCGCAGAGCGCTAGACTGCTAGGTCGACATTGGAGGAAAGAACGATGCAAAACACACCCTCGGGCGCCGCACACGCAGCGCCTCAACGCAGCCAACGCATCGCCGCGCTCGACGGGCTTCGCGCCCTCGCCATCGCCGGCGTCGTCCTATATCACCTTCGCCCCAGCCGCCTGACTGGCGGTTTTTTGGGCGTTACACTCTTCTTTACGCTGAGTGGCTATCTCGCCACCAAAAGCATTATGCGAGCAACGGCACGCGACGGGTTCTCGTACCCGCGCTATATCGCCCGCCGTACCACGCGCCTTATGCCACCGATTCTTGTAACCATCGCGCTTACCGCCGTGGCCACCTACATGGCGGCCCCGAGCCTGCTACCTAAGGTGCAGCAGGACACTCTGCCGTCGGCATTGTTCTTGAGCAACTGGTTCTATATCTTTCGCAACGTCTCGTATTTTGCCGCCGCGGGACTTCCCTCGCCGCTCACGCACCTGTGGTTCTGCGGCGTCCAGATGCAGTTCTATCTGGTATGGCCGCTCATCCTTATGGTGCTTTGCAGCAAGACCCGCTCGCGCAACACCGCCATCGGTGTCACGGCCGTGCTCACGCTAGCATCGGCGGCGGCGATGGTCCTCATGTTCGACCCCGCCGCCGACACATCACGTGTCTACTACGGAACCGACGCCCGCGCCGCCGAGCTTTTGTGCGGAGCCCTGGCCGCCATCGCCGCTCCGCGTCTGCGCGAGATACTGAGCGGCAACATCCCTGCCCCCGGCGCCAGCAAGGGCGTCTCGAAGGTTAACGTGGTCTCCGTCGCGTGGCTCGCTGCCGTCATAGTCGGCGCGTTCACGCTGACCGGAGAGAACCCCCTGCTCTACCGCGGTGGCTTTTTGCTGCTCGCCCTGCTCACGGGGCTCCTTATTATCTGCGTGCAAAACACGGAATGTATCGTGCGTCGTCTGTTGTCGGTCAAGCCGCTCGTCTGGCTGGGCCAGCGCTCGTTCTCGGTTTATCTGGTGCACTACCCCCTGTTGCTTCTCATGAACCCCGCAACCCGCACCACCCGCATCGCCTGGTGGGAGCAGGCGCTACAGCTTGTGGTGATCCTTGCGGTGGCCGAGGTCTTCTATCGTCTCGTCGAACGTCCTTGGTCCCGCAAGCCCGCCCAGCAGGACAGCACGGCAAAGACACGCGTCTTTTCGCCCGCCATGGCACTTCCTGCGCTTGGCGCTGTATGCGTCCTCGCACTCGCCTTCGCACCGCTCGACTGGACGGGTATCGCCACCGCCCGCGCCGAGCAGCTCCGCCCCGAGCTTGCCCAAAACGCAACCTCGTCCAAGGACAACGGAGCCGATGACAAGAACACCGAGCCCGCATCTGACCAAGACACTCAACCCAGCGACGCCGCTCAGCAAAAGCCCAAAGAGGGTCCTATCGCCGAAAAGGTCCCCAAAAACTTGGACTGGAAGAGCTTTACCTACGACGAGGCGACCGGAACCTGCGATGCCCGTGTGCTGATGATCGGAGACTCGGTCACTGCGGGCGCACAGTCCGGTATTCAGGCGGCGCTTCCCAACGCCTACATCGACGGCGTGGTGAGCCGCCAGTTCTACACCTTCCAGGATGTCTACGCGCAGGACAGCGCCAACTACGACCCGAGTGTGGTCATCTGCGCCCTTGGCACCAATGGCCTTATTCGCGACCCGCAGCAGGTGCAGGACGTGATCAATGCCGTGGGTGGCAAGCCCATCTACTTTGTGACCGTGCGCGTGCCGCTCGAGCTGCAGGACCGCAACAACCAGACGATCCGCGACGCATGCGCCCAAAACGACAACGCCGGCGTCATCGACTGGAACGGCGCCTCCGAGGGCCACAGCGAATACCTCGTCGACGACGGCACGCACCTCACCCAGGCGGGAATCGACACCTATGCAGCCCTCATCCGCCAAGCCATCTGCGGACACTAGACAGCGATTGCCCTGCAACAGAAAGAGGGGCCGGAATTAGTTCCGACCCCTCTTTTGCACTCATTTGGTCATTCGATTTCTCTCGCGCCGCGCAGCGCCCACGCCACGCCCATACATCGGCACCGCCGTTTTGCTACGCTCCCGCTCGCGGGTTAGAATGGTTAACTGTTTGGAAATAATCCGTACAACCGCTCTGGGAGGATACGTGAACCGCACCAAAATCGCGCAGCTCTATGCCGATGCCGAGTCGCTCGGCGGCCAAACCGTCACCGTCGCCGGCTGGGTCAAGTCCGTCCGCGACATGAAGAACTTTGGCTTCGTTACGCTCAATGACGGCAGTTGCTTCCGCGACCTGCAGGTCGTCATGAACCGCGAGGCGCTCGACAACTACGACGAGATCGCCCACCAAAATGTCTCGGCCGCCCTCATCTGCACTGGCACTGTCAAGCTGACGCCCGACGCCCCGCAGCCCTTTGAGCTCTCCGCCACCGAAATCAAGGTCGAGGGCACGAGCGCTCCGGACTACCCGCTGCAGAAGAAGCGCGCCACCGTCGAGTTCCTGCGCACCCAGCAGCACCTGCGTCCGCGCACCAACCTGTTCCGAGCCGTGTTCCGCATCCGCTCCGTTGCCGCAGCCGCCATTCACCGCTTCTTCCAGGAGCAGGGCTTTGTCTATGTCAACACCCCCATCATCACCACGAGTGACTGCGAGGGCGCCGGCGAGATGTTCCGCGTGACCACGCTCGACCCCAAAAACCCGCCCCTCACCGAGGCCGGTGAGGTCGACTGGAGCCAGGACTTCTTTGGCAAGCACGCGAGCCTTACCGTATCCGGCCAGCTCAACGCCGAGAACTTCGCCATGGCCTTTGGCGACGTGTACACCTTTGGCCCCACCTTCCGTGCCGAGAACTCCAACACCACGCGCCATGCCGCCGAGTTTTGGATGATCGAGCCCGAAATGGCCTTCGCCGACCTCAACGACTACATGGACAACGCCGAGGCCATGCTCAAGTATGTCCTCAAGGACGTCATGGCAACCTGCCCCGACGAGCTCAATATGCTCAACAAGTTTGTGGACAAGGGTCTGATCGAGCGCCTGAACCACGTGGCAAACTCCGACTTTGCCCGCGTCACCTATACCGAGGCCGTCGAAATCCTGGAGCAGGCCGTCGCCGCCGGTCACAAGTTTGACTATCCCGTCAGCTGGGGCATCGACCTGCAGACCGAGCACGAGCGCTTCCTGACCGAGGAGCACTTTAAGCGCCCGACCTTCGTGACCGACTACCCGGCCGAGATCAAGGCCTTCTACATGCGCATGAACGAGGACGGCAAGACCGTCGCCGCCGCCGACTGCTTGGTTCCCGGTATCGGCGAGATTATCGGCGGCTCCCAGCGCGAAGAGCGCCTGGATCTGCTCGAGGCCCGCATCAAGGACCTGGGCATGAATCCCGAGCAGTACAAGTACTACCTTGACCTGCGCCGCTACGGTTCCTGCAAGCACGCCGGCTACGGTCTGGGCTTCGAGCGCTTGGTGATGTACCTCACCGGCGTGGGCAACATCCGCGACGTCCTGCCGCACCCGCGCACCGTGGGCAACGCCGACTTCTAATCGTCGGACGCTAACTCGCATCGCCACGCGCCAACGCTCATCGCACAAGCGCCTCTCGACATCGGCCGAGGGGCGCTTTTTTTCAACAGCATCCGTCAAGCTTTTGGCAAGCTTTTGGTCAGTTGAGCAGGGCTGTTGAAAACTCGACCCGCCGTTTGCCGACGACTACCGACCGCCCAGAGCGCCCTGCGCCCCTGGGAAAGCCCCACGTCCTAGGCTCCATACCGTCGCCACCCAAAACGGAAAGGACGTGGGCACGATGACCGAAGCCGCTGTTGAAACCTACGACACCACGACGAGGGGCGCCGCCTCGATGGCAGCCTATCGCGCCGTTCGCATCCTGCAACTATTAAGCGAAAACACCGGCGAGGACAAAGCCATGCTTTCCGATGAGTTGATTCGGCGCCTCGCCCATCCCGACGACCCCGCCCGCATGCCCATCTCGGCGGCGCGGCGCAGCATCTACACCGCCATCTCCGCGCTTCGCCATGCCGGATACGAAATTGAGTACAAACGCGGCGTGGGCTACAAACTTCTTACCCGTCCGCTCACCGACGAAGAGATCATCCGGCTCCACGGTATGGTCATGCGCAACCGCTCCACGCCTATCGCTATCCGCAAGAGCATGGCGCAGCACTTAGTTGCCATGGCGAGTGCCGACGTTCGCGGCTACCTCGATACACCCGAACCCGTTCCGAGCGCAGGCAGCAAGGCTACCAAGGCAACACGCACGCCCATCAAGCGTATCGACACGTGCGAGCTCGTCGAGCAGGCCATCGACCACGGAACCACGGTGAGTTTTGATATTTCGAGCGTCACGACGCGTGGCGAAACCGAAGCAGCACGGATGACACTCCGTCCCTTTGCCATCAAGCAACGAGACGGCATCTCTTATTTGCTGGGAACGGTCTATGACGCCCGAGGCGCCGATGACACGTTGCGTACCGTAGAGATTGGCCGAATGAGAAACGTCACCACACGTCTCCTCGACGGCAAGAAGCTCTTCGCCGCCCTAGACGAGGACGACGCCTCCTCCGCCGCATAAGACCCTCCGCCGCCCATTCGACTACCCGTACCGCCCATCCGATTCTGTATTAAAAAACCCGCCAGGCTGTTGTAAAAATGGACATCAGCGCTACTATAGTTCCACTTGCACTTTGTCCCAGTGCAGTGTTTCCAGCCATTTTTATACTGGGGGTAATGATATGAAGGACATCACCATCAGCCGCAGGAGCCTTCTGGTCTCCGCTGGCCTGCTCGCGCTCGCCCCGCTCGCCGGATGCGGCGGCAACTCTGGTTCCGGCTCTGCTGCCGCCGGTTCCGACTACACCATCGGCGTTCTGCAGCTCACCGAGCACTCCGCACTCGATGCCGCCAACGACGGCTTTGTCAAGGCCATCAAGGAGAGCGGCCTTAAGGTCAAGATCGACCAGAAGAACGCCCAGAACGACCAGTCCACGTGTAAGTCCATTGCCGACAAGTTTGTGGGCGACAACGTCAACCTGATTTATGCCATCGCCACGCCCGCCGCGCAGGCTGCCGCCGGCGCCACGGCCGATATCCCCATCGTGGGCTGCGCCATCACCGACTACGCCGCCTCCGGCCTGGTCCAGGACAACGACAAGCCCGGCACCAACGTCACGGGCGCTTCCGACCTCACCCCGGTCGCCGAGCAGCTCGAGATGATGCAGAAGGTCCTGCCCGACGTTAAAAAGGTCGGCCTGCTCTACTGCACCGCCGAGTCCAACTCCGACGTCCAGATCAAGGCCGCCAAGAAGGAGCTCGACAAGCTGGGCCTCGAGTACACTGACTTCACCGTCTCGAGCTCCAACGAGATTCAGTCCGTCGTCGAGTCTGCCGTGGGCAAGGTCGACGCGCTGTACTCCCCCACCGACAACACCATCGCCGCGGGTGCCTCGCAGGTCGGCCAGATCTGCAAGGAAAACAAGCTTCCCTTCGTGACTGGCGAGGAGGGTATGTGCATGGCCGGCGGCCTGTTCACCCTCTCCATCAACTATGAGGACCTGGGCTACGCCGCGGGCGAGATGGCCGTTAAGATCCTGAAGGGCGAGGCCAAGCCCGAGGATATGCCGATCAAGCACCTCTCGAGCAAGGACCTGGTCGTCGTCAAGAACGACGAAATGGCCGAGGCCCTGGGCATTGACCTTTCCGCCCTGGACGCGTAATGCCATACGCGGCATGCGTCTAGAGCCCGTGCTCGCGCTTTAGCCGCGTTATTCAATATCTGAGCCACAGGGGCGGGCGCTGTAGACCGGCGTCCGCCCTGCTTGTTTCAGGTAAAACAAAACGTCTGTCCGTAACTCTTCTATGCATTGTTACCGCTATTATGGTGAATCACGTGTCCACCCTATCCTAGGAGGTATGAAGCATGCTCATTGCATTGCAGGGCGCCGTTTCGCAGGGCGTCCTCTGGGGCATTATGGTGCTTGGCGTGTTTATCACGTTCCGCCTGCTCGACATTCCCGATATGACCTGCGACGGCAGCTTTGCCCTCGGCGGCTGCGTCTGCGCCGTGCTCATCGTCAATAACAACGTCGACCCGCTGTTCGCCGTGCTGGCCGGCATGTGCGCCGGCGCCATCGCGGGCGCCGTCACGGGCATTCTGACCACCGTCTTCGAGATTCCCGCGATCCTCGCCGGAATCCTCACCCAGATCAGCCTGTGGTCCATCAACCTGCGCATCATGGGCAAGTCCAATACGCCCATTCTTGCCAAGGGCACCGTGTTCTCGGCCGTCAGCAATATGACCGGTCTGCCGCAGTCCACCGTTGCCATCATCTTGGGCATCCTGCTCGCCGTGGCTATCGTTGCCATCCTGTATTGGTTCTTTGGCACCGAGATCGGCTCGGCGCTGCGCGCCACCGGCAACAACGAGTACATGATCCGCGCTCTGGGCGTCAACACCAACTCCACCAAGATGATCGCCCTCGTGCTCTCCAACGCCCTCATCGGCCTTTCGGGTGCGCTCATCTGCCAGAGCCAAAAGTATGCCGACATTGGTATGGGCACCGGTGCCATCGTTATCGGTCTTGCCGCCATTGTTATCGGTGAGGTGCTCGGCCGTCTGCTGCCCGGCGGCCTCACGCAGTTTAGCGTCCGTCTTGCCTCTGCCGTCTTTGGCTCCGTGGTGTACTTCCTCATCCGAGCCATCGTGCTGCAGCTGGGCATGGACGCCAACGACATGAAGCTGCTCTCCGCCGTAATCGTCGCTGTGGCCCTGTGCGTGCCCGTGGTCTGGGAGCGCTATAAGCTCCGCAGCTCCTACACGAAGGGGGATGAGGCAGATGCTTAAGCTCTCGCACGTCAAGAAGACCTTTAACAAGGGCACCGTCACCGAGAAGCGCGCGCTCACCGGCGTCGACCTCACCCTGAATGACGGCGACTTTGTAACCGTGATCGGCGGCAACGGCGCCGGCAAGTCCACGCTGCTCAACATGATCGCCGGCGTGTACCCGCTCGATTCGGGCGTTATTGAGCTCGACGGCACCGACATCTCGCGCCTGAGCGAGTCGCAGCGCGCCAAGTACCTGGGCCGCGTGTTTCAGGACCCCATGCGCGGTACCGCTGCCGACATGCAGATCGCCGAGAACCTGGCCCTCGCCAAACGTCGCGGCCAGCGTCGCGGCCTTTCGTGGGGCGTCACCAAGGCCGAGAAAGATGAGTATGTTGAGCTGCTCAAGCGCCTGGACCTTGGTCTTGACACGCGTCTCAACGCCAAGGTCGGCCTGCTCTCGGGCGGCCAGCGCCAGGCACTCACCCTGCTAATGGCCACGCTCACCAGGCCGCGCCTGCTGCTGCTCGACGAGCACACGGCGGCCCTCGACCCCAAGACGGCCTCTAAGGTGCTCAACCTGACCGAGGAGATCGTCGACGAGAACCACCTGACCACGCTCATGGTCACGCACAACATGAACGACGCCATCCGTCTGGGCAACCGTCTGATCATGATGCACGAGGGCCATGTGATCTACGACGTGGCGGGCGATGAGAAGAAGTCGCTCACCGTCGCCGACCTACTGCAGAAGTTCGAGGAGGTCTCGGGCGGCGAGCTTGCCAACGACCGCATGCTGCTGAGCTAAAACCTGCCAAAAAGGGACAGGTTTATTTTGGTAGGTTTTATCTGCGCAAACGTCAAAACCGCCGCAAAGGGACAGACGCCCTTGCGGCGGTTTTCGCATATTATGTCGATAATCCGATATTCAACCAGACATTCTGGCTAAGGACTAAGGAAACTGCCATGAAAAGACTCCCCCGCCTTGCGTTAGCCGCCGCGTTGTTTGCCGGCGCGCTCGCAGGCATCCCAAGCCTCGCTTTCGCGGGGAACCTGCCCGCCGCTATTGACGGCTCTGTGACCGTCATGCACACCAACGACATCCACGGCAGCTACAAGTACAGCTACAACGAAAGCAAGGGCACTGGCACTGTGGGCTTTGACGGACTGGCGGTTCTCTATAGCGCCCAGGGCAACGCCCCCGATCTTTTGCTCGATGCGGGCGACACCTTCCACGGACAGTCCTTCGCCACCATGAGCGAGGGCAAGAGCATCGCCGAGCTCATGGACACCTTCTACGCCGACGGCTACGACGCGACCACGCCAGGCAACCACGACTGGAGCTACGGCGCGGACAAACTCCGCACCATGACCGGCTACAGCACCACCAGCACGCCCTTCGCCATGCTCTGCGCGAACGCGAAGTCTACGAGCGGCGTATGGAGCTCGAGCATCACGAAGACGCTCGATCGCACCTGGGAGGATAGCGAGGATTACTCCACATTCGACTACAAAATCAAGGTCGGCGTCGTGGGCGCCATGGATGAGTCGCTGGGATCCTCGCTGCGCGCGGACCTGGTCGCGGGCACGTCGTTCTCGAGTGCCGCGAACGCCATCAATGCCGAGGCAGAGCAGCTGCGCAAGGAGGGCTGCGATGTTGTTGTGTGTATCGCGCACACGCTCGACGCCAAGACCTTTGCCACGCGACTCCGTGGCGTCGATGCCCTTATCGCAGGCCACGAGCACATCAACCTTAACGAGAAGGTGACGGGAGCCGACGGCAAGACGATCCACGTTGTCGAGGCAGGCAGCGCCTTTGCCGAGGTGGGGCTGCTTTCCATTCCGTACAAGTACGACACCAATGGCACCGAGTCGACCGACGATGACACGGTCACGGTCCCTGCAGACGGCAGCGACGAGAAGCTCTACACCGCCAAGAACGTCAACGACCTTTTGGCGGACCCCGACAAGGGCTCCGACTACCAGAGCCGCCTTGAAGCCGTCCGCAACAAAATCAAGCCGCTCGACGAGGACTTTGAAAACGAATCGAACAAGGTGCTCGGCACATCCACCACCAACTATTTCTACGGCGAGGACGCCGCAGGCACGCATGGCTGGGAAATGGTGCGCACCACCGATTTCCGCCCCAGCAACCCGGGCGACACCACCAAGGCCCAGACCATCGGCCACGTGATTTGCGGCTCCTATCTTGCCCTGACGGGCGCGGACCTCGCTATCGAAAACGCCGGCGGCATCCGCGGCGGCATCGCGGCGGGCAACGTGACCGCCGGCAACGTCATCGCCATCTCGCCCTACGGCAACACCGTTGAGACCTGGACCATGACCGGCGCGGACTTCCTCGCAGCACTCGAGCACTCGCTACAAATCAACGACGATTGTAACGACAGCTACGAGCTTCAGCAGGCTTATGTGGCGGCCGGTCACACCGAGCAGGAGGCGCAAGACAAGTACAAATGGCGCGATGACTCTGGCAGCGTTCTCTCCTTTGGCGGCATCAACGTGACGATTGATTGGACGCAGCCCGAAGGCAAGCGCATTGTGAGTGCCACACTCACCAAAGACGGCAGCACGCTCGACCCCGCCAAGACCTATACCGTCGCCACCAACAACTACATCATTACCAACACGACCGACTTTCCCACCTTTGCACACGCCACCAAGTACACCGAGTGGGGCACGTGCGAGGCGGCGCTGAGGGCGCTGATTGAGCAGAACGGCTGGGAGAGCAAGATGGCCGGGCTCGCCGGCACCATCAGCTTTGGCTCCGCAGCCGTGGACCCCACGCCCACACCGGCCCCGACGCCTAAGCCCTCGCCTAAGACGGACACGACGACCACGAAGGTCATCACCAAGAAGACGACCGGTAAGCTCGCCGCAACGGGAGACCGCACGCTGGCAGTAGTTGGCGCGTGCCTTATCGGCGGCATCATCGTCATCATCCTCGGCATTATCTGGAAGCGTCGACGCTAAGCTACACCGCCGGGCCTTGCAGCCCCGCCGCGTAAACCTTATATCGAGCACAGAAGCCCGTCCGAATTTGATCGGACGGGCTTCTTGGTGGGTATCATGGTTGGACGATCATTAGGAGGTTTTCCCTACATGGAATTGTTTGAGCCGATTCTTCATTTCTTTGAGCAACGGTGGGTCCACAACATCATCTGGGCCGTCATCTTGGCGATAGGCACCGCCGTCGCCGCCAAGGTCGTATCCAAGACCCTGAACCATCTGCTTAACCGAGACGATAACCCGCTACCGGCATCGAGTATCTTCATCAACATCGCGCGCGCCGTCATCTGGATGATCGGCGGCAGCTTTATCCTCGACAACTGTTTTGGCATTAATGCAAACGCCCTCGTCGCCGCTCTTGGCGTCGGCGGCATCGCTATCTCGCTCGGCTTTCAGGACACGCTGTCAAACCTTATCGGCGGCATGCAGGTGACCTTTATGGGCATCATCAAACCCGGCGACAATATCGAGGTCGGCGGCGTATCCGGCGTGGTCCAAGACATCACTTGGCGCCATACAACGATTGAGGATGCCTGTGGACAGACCATCATCGTCCCCAACTCCAACATTTCCAAGAACACACTCGTGCATTTGATGCCCTTTGGGCGCGTGGCCGTGCCCGTTGCGGTCAAGGACACGTCCAAGTGGGCTTCACTGGACGCGCTGGCAGATGAGCTCACCGACGCCACCAAGGCCGCCGTGCTTCCCATCTCGGGCTTTGACAAGGAGCCCTACGTGCTCTTTAGCGAAATCGGCGACTTTGGCATCAAGGGAAAGATCATCTTTATCGTCAGCGACGACAGCACTACTTTCACGGCAGCCGACGCCTGCATCCGCGCCATCGCCCCTATCATCGCCTAAACCACCGCAAAGGGGACAGGCATCTTTGTAGTGGTTTTCATTCGTGGTACCATGGTTTATATCGTTGTTTAAACGACTAAGGGAGTAGACACCATGGAAGAGGCCTATCGTCAAGCACGCAAGCGCGGCGAGCAAGGACGTCGACGCGCCATTAGCCAAAGCGAGCATCCATACCTTACGGACCTCGATAGCTTGGTTGCTCAGCTCCCCTTAGGTCAGCGAGAGAATGTCGGCCTGCGGGATATTCCGCTCGAAATGGTCGTCGGCACGGTCACCAAGGGCCGTCAGTCCGCCTTTTCGTGTAACTTTATGCCCCTGCTTCCGTTTAGCACCGAGTTCGCCCGCAAGTGGTCCAACCTCTACGACATCCAGGTGACCGAGGGCTATCGCGACCCCGTCATCGTCACCGAGTTCATGCATCGGTTCTATGTCCAAGAAGGCAACAAACGCGTCAGTGTCCTCAAATTCCTAGACGCCCCGACGGTTTCGGCCAAGGTCACCCGTCTCTACCCCGGCACATGGGATTCCGTCGAAAGCCGCCTGTACGGCGAGTTCTGCGCGTTTTGGCGTGTCTGCCCCCTATACGAGATCGAGTTCTCGCGTGAGGGAAGCTACGAAACGCTCGCGAAGATGCTCGGTCAGAACCTTATCGAAAAATGGCCGCAGAAAAAGGTCGACTACCTGCGCCACACTTTCCTGCTCTTTAAGCGTGCCTACCTTCGCGCAGGCGGCGATCACCTGGACATTACGCCCGCCGACGCCATGCTCGTCTACCTCAATGTGTACAACCAGGACCGCCTGCTGGATACGCCAACGGATATCGTCGTAAACCGCCTGTGCAAGATCTGGCGCGAGCTGGTCATTGCCGGCAAAAATGACGAGGACAAGGTCGATCTTGTCGAAGCACCGAGCGTCGACGAGGAGGAGACGCCCGCCAAGTCCACCTCTGGCGTGCTCAACTTCTTTATGGGCAAGACCGTCTACTCGACGGCCAACCCCCTGCGCATCGCCTTTATCCATGAGTTCCCCTGTGCGACGTCGAGCTGGGACAGTCTGCACGACCAAGGGCGTCAGTATCTCGATGAGCACTTTGGCGGTATCGTGCGCACCGAGGCGTTCGAGGACTGTCACGATCCGGATGTGTTCTACGCCGCCGTGGAAACGGCTGTCAAACATGGAGCAAACGTCATTTTCTCGACCTCGCACCGCCTGATGGAATACACGCTCAGGGCTGCCGTTGAGTATCCCCGGGTTCGGTTCCTCAACTGCTCTATCGGCCTTCCCCATCAAAGCGTCCGTTCGTACTTTGGCAAGATGTACGAGGCCAAGTTTCTGCTGGGCGCCCTTGCGGCCAGCATGGCGGACAACCACCGCATCGGTTACCACGCGTCGGTCTTCGCCTCGGGCGCACTCAGCGAGATCAACGCCTTTGCGATTGGCGCCTCGCTGCTCGACCCGCGCGCGCAGGTCATCCTCACCTGGGGCGATGTTCCCGCCGGTGGTCTTGCCGAAGCCATGTGCCGCGAAGGCGTAAGCGTCATGACCGGCGCTGACATGTCAAAGTCGCTCGAAGACCCAACGGCCTACGGGCTTCACCGCTTGGTCGACGGCAAAGTCACCGGCATCGCCATGCCCGTATGGAACTGGGGCCGTTACTACGAGCTCATCGTTCGCAGCCTTCTTCACGGCACGTGGGACGAGACCAGCGACGACAACCAAGTGCGCGCTGTCAACTACTGGTATGGCATGAGCTCCGGCGTTATCGACATCCGTTACGCTCCGGGCCTACCCTACCAAACGCGCAAACTCGTGCAGTTGCTCCGCAACGGCATTGTTGTGGGATCCATCAACCCCTTTGGCGGCGAGCTCCACAGCCAGAACGGCGTGGTACAGATCGAAGGCTTCCCTCCGCTGCCGAGCACGCAGATTGTCGAGATGAATTGGCTGGCGGACAACGTGGTAGGCACCATTCCGCAGCTCGACGATGAGCCGAAAGTCCCTGCCCTATGAAAATCCTTGCCATAGCCGATACCGAAGAACGATGCCTTTGGGAGTGCTTTCGCAAGGAACGCTTTGAGGGAGTCGACCTGATTTTGTCCGCCGGCGATCTGGACCCGGACTATCTTGAGTTTTTGGTTACGGTCATCAACAAACCGCTCATCTACGTGCGCGGCAATCACGATGACCGCTACGCACGTCATGCACCGGGTGGATGTATCTGCGTAGAGGACAGCGTGTACACGTACCGAGGGATTCGCATTGCGGGCCTTGGCGGGTCCATGCGTTATCGCGACGGCGCCAACATGTACACCGAACGCGAGATGTCCAAGCGCATGCGTAAGCTGTCGCGTAAGGTTAGGATGGTCGGCGGGTGCGACATTCTGCTTACCCATGCACCCGCCGCCGGTATGGGTGATCTGGACGATCTGCCGCATCGAGGATTCGAGTGCTTTAACACAGCACTCGAATCCTGGAATCCCGACTACATGGTGCACGGGCATGTGCACCAAAGCTACGGTTGCGATTTTCAGCGCGAGCGTCAGCATGTGTGTGGAACGACGATCATCAACGCCTGCGGCTATACGCAGTTTGAGCTCGACCAGACGCACTACCCCATCCGCGGCTGGCGAGCAGCTTGGCTCAACTCACAAACCATGCGCCGCGAGCTCAAACGCCACGAAGCCATCGAGTCTTCAACAGCCAGAACACCCTGGTAACCACCATAAAGGGGACACTGTCCCCTTTGTGGTGCTTTTGACGCGATAGCAAGAAACCCGGTCCTGCACAAGGCAGAACCGGGTTTCTTTAGCAATGCTTGCTGTACTCAGGCAGTAACTAGCAGTTACTCAGCCAGGAAGTCACGCTGGACAGCGGGATCGACCTTGACGCCAGGGCCCATGGTGGAAGACACGGAGATGGACTTGACGTACTTGCCCTTAGCAGAAGAGGGCTTGACGCGCAGAATCTCGGTGTACAGGGCAGCGTAGTTCTCGACGAGCTGCTGCTCAGAGAAGGACTTCTTGCCCAGGGGCACGTGGCAGATGCCGTAGCGGTCGGCGCGGTACTCAACGCGGCCAGCCTTGAGCTCGGAGACCATCTTGGCGACATCCATGGTCACGGTGCCGAGCTTGGGGTTCGGCATGAGGCCACGGGGACCAAGGATCTTACCGATGCGGCCAACCTTGGCCATCATGTTCGGCGTAGCGATAGCGGCGTCGAAGTTGATCTCGCCCTTCTGAATCTGGGCGACGAGCTCGTCGGAACCGATGATGTCGGCGCCGGCAGCCTCGGCCTCGCGGGCCTTCTCGCCCTCGGCGAAGACGGCAACACGAACCGTCTTGCCGGTGCCGTGGGGCAGGGAGATGGAACCACGGATGTTCTGGTCAGCCTTACGAGTATCGATGCCCAGACGGAAGTGGGCCTCGACGGTCTCGTCGAACTTGGCGGTGTCGAGCTCCTTGATGAGCTTGGCAGCCTGAAGGGGGGTGTAGAGCGTAGCGCGGTCGATCTTCTCGGCAGCGGCGTTATAGCTCTTACCATGCTTAGCCATGTGCATTACCTCCTGTGGTTAAACGGGCGTGAGCCCTCCCACATCGTATCGTGTGCCCTATTGCACACATTTAACGGGCGCCCCGGTCGGAGCACCCGTCGTTACCATAAGAAATCGCTACTCAGCGATGGTGACGCCCATGGAACGGGCGGTACCGGCGATGATCTTCTTGGCGGCGTCAATGTCGTTGGCATTGAGGTCCGGCATCTTGATCTCGGCGATCTTGGTGAGCTGCTCCTGGGAGAGCTGGCCAACCTTGTCGGCCTGGGGCTTAGCGGAACCAGACTTGAGGTTCAGCTCCTTCTTGATGAGGTGAGCCGCCGGCGGGGTCTTGGTGATGAAGGAGAAGGACTTGTCCTCGTAGACAGAGATCTCAACGGGGATGATGTCGCCCTTCTTGTCCTGCGTCTCGGCGTTAAAGGCCTGGCAGAACTGCATGATGTTCACGCCAGCAGCGCCCAGGGCGGGGCCGACGGGAGGAGCGGGGTTAGCTGCACCAGCAGGAATCTGGAGCTTAATGACGTTGGCAACCTTCTTCTCAGCCATGGTCATTCCTTTCGAATCACGAGTGTGAAGTACTTGCTATATCGTAAGCACGCACGTGTTAGAAGCACTCCTGAGATGAGCAGTCACAGAAGAAGCACGCTCGCGCGAACGGACGAAAACTTAAGCGATGACAGCAACCTGGTTAAAGTCGAGCTCGACCGGCGTCTCGCGGCCAAAGATCATCAGCGTGACCTTGAGCTTGCCAGCATCGGTGTTAACCTCGGAGACCTTGCCATCAAAGTCGGTAAGCGGGCCATCGGTGACGCGGACGGACGTGCCGACCTCAATATCAACCGAAGTGCGCTTGGGCGAATCGCCCTTACCGGGACGACGAGTCATCTTGTTGTACTCGTCGCGGGAAAGCGGAGCGGGCTTGCCGTTGCCGCCCAGGAAACCGGTGACGCCAGGCGTGTTACGAACGCACGTCCAAGCATCATCATCCATCTCCATGCGGACCAGGACATAACCCGGGAAAATCTTGGAATCCTTGGTCTCACGCTTGCCACCCTCTTTAATCTCGGTGACACGCTCCATAGGAATCTCGATATCAAAGATACGGTCCTGCATGCCCATAGTCTCGATGCGATGCTCGAGATCGGACTTAACGCGGTTCTCGTATCCAGAGTAAGTGTGAACGACGTACCAACGCTTAGACATGGTTTAGCCCCTCAATCCAGAGAACAGAGCAAGAGCCTCGCCAAAGCCAGCATCGAGCAGAGCGATGACGACGCCGACGACGATCAGAGAAGCGCAAACGACGACCGAGTAGTTCACGAGCTCCTTCTTATCGGGCCACGTGACACGCTTCATCTCGGACTTGACCGAAGCGAAATACTTCTTGGTGCGGGCGAAGAAACCAGGCTTCTCGTTCTTCTTGGACTTCGCAGCCTTCTCGTTCTTCTTGGCAACGGCCTTCTTGGCCTCAACCTTGGAGTTGGCGGCAGCTTTGTTGGCAGGTGCCGGCTGCTGAGCCTTCTTCTTGTTCTTCTTGTTGGCCATTTGGGTTACCTCCGCGCAATGCGCTTATACATGAGTAAACCGTAAGCCCCCAAGTGGGAGCTTACGGAATAATGACTGGCACGCCAGGAAGGACTCGAACCCTCAACACTCGGTTTTGGAGACCGATGCTCTACCAATTGAACTACTGGCGTATGTGACTAGAGACTAGCGAGTCTCTTTGTGCAGCGTGTGATGACGGCACCAGGGGCAATACTTCTTGATCTCCATACGATCAGGCATGGTCGACTTGTTCTTGGTGGTCGTATAGTTGCGGCGCTTGCACTCAGTGCACGCAAGAGTAACTAGAGTACGCATGTATCCTGAACCTTTCATTTCCGCCCCGTACGGGCACGAGTTGTTACTTTATCAGCTCCACGTAAGTGCTGTCAATGAAAACCTCGAGTCAATTGGTTCTCGGTGGATCCATTCATATTTGGAACACATCAATGAAGCCATCGAGAGCTAATCGACGGTGCATCCAGGACCATTATCGATCCTCTCGACACCAGCAACGGCTCAATATCCATTGCAGAAAAGAACCCGGCACCCATATAAGTGCCGGGTTCTCTAAGTCAGCTATATCAAAGAGCTAATTTACTCAATAATCGTGGAGACGATGCCCGAACCGACGGTGTGGCCACCCTCGCGGATAGCGAAGCGCAGGCCCTCCTCCATGGCGATCGGGTGGATGAGGTCGCCCTCGATGGTGATGTGGTCACCAGGCATAGCCATCTCGGTGCCCTCGGGGAGCTTGACCGTACCGGTAACATCGGTGGTACGGAAGTAGAACTGAGGACGATAACCATCGAAGAACGGGGTGTGACGGCCGCCCTCCTCCTTGGTCAGAACGTAGATCTCGCCGGTGAACTTGGTGTGCGGGGTAACCGAACCGGGCTTGCAGAGAACCTGGCCGCGCTCGATGTCCTCACGCTTGATGCCGCGGAGCAGCAGACCGACGTTGTCGCCAGCCTCGCAGAAGTCCATGGACTTACGGAACATCTCGATACCGGTAACGACGGTGTTCTGGGTATCCTTGATGCCGACGATCTCGACGGGCTCGTTGAGCTTGAGCTCACCGCGCTCGACACGGCCAGTAGCAACGGTACCACGGCCGGAGATGGTCATAACGTCCTCAACGGCCATCAGGAACGGGAGGTCGTTGTTACGAGCAGGCGTCGGGATGTACTCGTCGACGGCCTTCATGAGCTCGCGAATGGCGTCCATCCACTTGGCGTCGCCCTCGAGAGCGCCCAGAGCGGAGCCACGGATGACGGGGATGTCGTCGCCGGGGAAATCGTACTCGGAGAGGAGCTCACGGGTCTCCATCTCGACGAGGTCGATGAGCTCGTCATCGTCGACCATGTCGCACTTGTTCAGGAAGACGACGATGTAGGGAACGCCGACCTGACGGGCGAGCAGGATGTGCTCGCGGGTCTGAGCCATGGGGCCGTCGGTAGCGGCGATGACCAGGATAGCGCCGTCCATCTGAGCAGCACCAGAGATCATGTTCTTGACGTAGTCAGCGTGGCCCGGGCAGTCAACGTGAGCGTAGTGACGGGCAGCGGTCTCGTACTCAACGTGGGAGACGGAGATCGTGATGCCGCGCTCGCGCTCCTCGGGAGCCTTGTCGATGTTCTCGAACGCAGTGAAGTCAGCCTTGCAGCCCTCGGTCTCGGAGAGAACCTTGGTGATGGCAGCGGTCAGCGTGGTCTTGCCGTGGTCGACGTGACCAATGGTGCCGATGTTAACATGCGGCTTAGTGCGCTCAAACTTCTCTTTGGCCATAAAGCCCTCCTCTAAACAGGTCGTCCCCGGACGGGACTTTGCCTTTATACCATAGTGGCCTCTCAACATACTATTGAGAAGCCACCGTGTTACCTATGGTAGCGGTGACTGGATTCGAACCAGTGACGCCACGGGTATGAACCGTGTGCTCTAACCAACTGAGCTACACCGCCGGATGGAGCCTGCAACCAGACTTGAACTGGTGACCTCTTCGTTACCAACGAAGTGCTCTACCGACTGAGCTATACAGGCACTTGACGGGTGGGAGCTATAGGATTCGAACCTATGTAGGCAGAGCCAACGGGTTTACAGCCCGTCCCCATTAACCACTCGGGCAAACTCCCAATCGTTCAAGTATCCGCAGGTCCTTTGGTCTTTTGGACCGCCGCCCCCGCGAACGAAAAAGATAATACGATGCAACCTTGGGGGCTGTCAACGAAAACCTCTAGATACACGGCCCCGGGCGTATCTATATAAGCGTGACCTGCGGTTTTGTTGAGTTTGGATATGAAGGACAGTGGTTTTGGCTGCGCTGGTGACATTTCCCGAGGTAACACTTTGGTGTAGTGGAGTACACCTTCAGTATCGAACTTCGATACCGGCTTAATTGCACCTATATATAGCTCGAGATCGGGGCTTCCTGGCTTGACCGAGCGTGGATGACTAGAGCCGGTCCGGCCTTTGTCTCGATCTGTAACGTCTAGAGAACATTTTCTCCCCAATCTGTTACAGATTGAGATATTACGCAGAGACCCCAGCTCGCGTCTCATTCTGTAACAGTTAGATAGGTTTTCCTCCCCTATCTGTTATAGATCGAGATGTTTTTCTGCTAGCACCTGGCATTGTCTCGATCTGTAACAGTTAGAAACGATTAAACCGTCTTGGTGTTACAGATTGAGACAAATTGGGGAACGAGACGGACGCCGAGCCTGATAACTCGCCAAAAAAAGAAACGGACTCTGTCCCATATAGAGACAGAGCCCGAAACTCTCATGGAGCCAGTGACAGGAATCGAACCTGCAACCCACTGATTACAAATCAGTTGCGCTACCGTTGCGCCACACTGGCACACTTGGCGCTTTCGCGCGAAGCCAGTTAAGAATAAAGGAATTGCGGACGGGGCGCAACAGGCCGCACGGCGTTATACAAATATGCAAAATCCAGCAACAACGCGTACCAGGCCCGTTCATTTCTGTCAGTGCGCCCTCAATCTTAAAACCATTCGTCAGAACGAATAGTTTTAATTACAATTGCTATATATAAAACTATTCGTTTTGACGAAGGGTTTCGTGATGCTTACTACCAAGGAAGCAGCCGAGCTGCTCGGCATCACCCCGCGCAGGGTGCAGGAGCTCATTAAGAACGGCGCGCTGACCGCCCGCAAGGCTTCTGGTGTATGGCTCATCGACAAAGACAGCGTCGACACGCGACTCCGCTCCGTGACCAAAACGGGGGGACGTCCCCGCCGCGGCCACGGTAAGAGCGAGATCGCGTTCACCCTCATGAACCGCACGTACGAAGTCGCTCAGCTGGTCTACAGCACATCGCGAAAAGACTTTACCCACATCGGTGCCGACATCGATTACGCCCACGCCCCTATTGGAGTATTTGGCCCTAATAGCCCCATATCGCTCGACTCCTTCCGCATCTGGTGGCGCGGCCGCGGTATCCCGCTCGCACGCATTGGGCTAGCCTCCCTGCTTGCAGAAGCCGCAGTCGATGTTCCCGATGAACTCGTCCAGCGAAATCTCGGCCTCTCCCTATCCGACCAGTATTGGATTAGACCCCAAGACTCCGGCCTCGCCTGGGAAGATATTAATTTCTTCAATAATGCCTTTGATGACGTCTCGCTAACCATTGCACCCTTCGCCCCAGAGGGTAAAGCAGCCGCCGCAAAACCCGATAACACCTCGGACGGCAATCTTCAAAAGTACTGGACATGCGAGGACGGGCGTCGAATTCTGCATAAGGCAGGAGCGCACCTGAACCAGGAACCTTATAACGAGCTGGTGGCGACCACGCTCCACCGTCGCATCCTAAACACCTGCGATTATGTGCCTTACTCGCTCGAGGGCACGGGCACTTCCGCCCTGAGCATATGCGATGTCTTCTTAACTGATGAAGAAGAGTATGTCCCCGCGTTCTATGTAAACCAGTACGCGAACGCAGGTGAACGACTAACCGACTACGAGCGATACGTAGCAAACTGCGAGGAGCTCGGGGTGACAGGCGTCAAGGATGCCCTTGACCGCATGATCGTATGCGATGACATCATTGCCAACTATGATCGCCATTGGCGCAACTTTGGCCTCGTGCGAAACGTCAACTCACTGGTCTGCAGACCAGCCCCCATCTTCGATTCGGGCTCATCACTCTGGTGCAACATTTCTCTTGAGGAGCTTCGGGCAGGAGAGCACAGTTTTACCAGCGCACAATTTCATTCAAGCCCCGCCAAACAAATGTTGCTCGTCGAGGACATGGGCTGGTTTGACGGGGACAAATTCGAAGGCTTCGTTGACGAGGCAATCGAGATTCTGTCTAAAAACGATGCTCTAACAGCGAGACTGCCTTATCTAAAAGAGGCGCTAACGTGGCGCCTCAAAAGAATGATCGACATCGCTGAATGGAGTTAGCGAGACAGCATCGCCCCGCCAACTCCCCTACCTCCCGCGGAGGGCCTTGAGCTTGGCCAGGGCATCGGGACTCAGGCGGCTGCCCAGAGTCATCTTGATCTGCGGAGCTTCCTCTGCCTCGTGAACGTCGTTATCGATCTGTTTGATCTCGTCCACCAGCATACGGCTCGAGATGCGCGTGACGCCCTTGCCCATGACGACAGCCTGGATCGTGCCGTCGCTCGATACCACGGAGCATGCGCGGCCTTCCTCGCGTGCCTCAATGCAGAGCTTCTGCACCACGGTATCGGCCGAAACACCCGTCGGCGAAAACTCGATGCGCACGCCACGGGCCGGCAGATTGAGGCGCTCGCTGGAGATATTGCCCGCGCCGTCAAATACGATCACGGCCTCGTAGCGGCCCTGGGCAAACGCAGCTACGTCATTAATGAGCGCCGTGCGCGCCATATCGTGAACGTCGCTGGAATACGGATCGTCGGAATAGTCGTACACGAGCTTTTCGTAGCGCGGCGTGCAGTGGATCACGTTGTAACCGTCGACCACCAGCAGCTCGGGCTTGTCGGAGTGCACCGTCGAGACTGGGTCGGCGATAGCCTGCGCAAACGCATTGCCGCCCACGCCGTAGGTCGCGGCCGAAACAATCGGCTTGGCCGAGCCCTCGCCAAAGCGCTTGGCCTTGGACTTGGCGCGGTTCTTCTTGGACATGCGCTACTCCTCCCCCATGAGCTCGCCGGCGTTGCGGCGCAGCCACTCAAAGCACAGCGCCGTGGTCGCCTGGGCAACATTGAGGCTCTCGGTCATGCCGCGCTGGGGAAGCTTGGTCAAAAAGTCGCATTTCTCGAGCACCAGGCGCGAGATGCCGTCGCCCTCGGAACCCATGACGAGTGCCACGCGGCCCTCGAAGGGGGCATCCCAGCAGCTGCCCTCGGCGTGCTCAGAGGCACCGCCCACCCAAAAACCGGCGGCTTTGAGGTCATCGAGCGCACGAGCGATATTGGGGACCTGCGCGATGGGCAGATGCATGACGGCGCCGGCAGAAGTCTTGTAGCTACCCACCGTTACGCCGGCGGCTCGTTTGTTGGCGATGATGACGCCCGCTGCGCCCACAACCTCGGCAGAGCGCACGATGGCGCCAAAGTTACCGTCGTCGGTCACATGGTCGAGCACAACGACAAGCGCCGGACCGTCGCCCGCGCGGTCGAGGATGTCGGCGACATCGGCATAGGGGAAGTTGCCAACCTCGAGCGCAATGCCCTGGTGAGCGCCATGGCTCGACAGCGCATCGAGCTGCGCGCGCGGCACATACTTAATGCGGACACCCGCGGCGTAGAGGTCGTCGACCAGGCGCGACAAGGCGACATCGCGCTCCCCGCCCTCGGCAATGAGCGCGCACTTGATGGGAAAACCAGTGCGTAGCGCCTCGGCGGCAGCACGACGACCTTCGATAAACTCGCCCTTGGGAGCCTGGACAGCGTCGCGGTTGCGATCGCGCTGCGGACGTGCGGCATGAGTGCGATCACGCTGGCCCTTGGGAGCGGCAGCGCGGTCATTGCGGCGAATCGGACGCGAGCCAGAAGCGGCCTGCTTGCCGCCACGAGGCGCACGCTTGCGATTGTCGGCCATAAAACGGCCTCCTTTAATAGATAACGAACAAGAATCGACCGTCCGAGCCACGGCACCCTGCCTTTCAATCGTCGGGCATGACCACCAGGTCTATGCCCTCCTCTTTCAAGGCAATCTGCCGCACCTCGAACGGTCGACAAATACTAGAGACTCTTAATACGAGTGCCGGCGGCGGTATCCTCGATCGTCAGCCCGAGGTCCTTGAGCTGGTCGCGGATGGCATCTGCCAGATCCCAGTTCTTGGCGGCACGGGCCTCGGCACGAGCCTCGAGAATCTTGGCAGCGGCCTCGTCCACGTCGTCACCCGTGTAGGCAACCAAACCGGCGGCAACGCCCAGCAGGCCCAGCGGCAGCTCGACCTTGGGCTCGGGAAGCTCGACGCCAAGCGTATCGAGCAGCTCGGTCAGCGTGTCGGCGGCGGCAAGCGCGGCGGCCTTGTCGGCAGCGTCGCCCGCCTGCTCCAGGTACTGGTTGCACTCGGTCACAAAGCCAAAGACGGCACCCATGGCACCAGCGGTGTTAAAGTCGTCGTCCATGCACTCCTTAAAGGTGGCACGGGTCTCGGCGGCCTTGGCGGCAAACGCCTCGGATGCTGCCTCATCGGCATCGGCCGTCGCATGGTTCGCGGCCCAGCGAAGGTTCTCGACCGTACCGGCGATACGCGTGAGCGAGTTCTCGGCACCCTCCAGGCGCTCCCAAGAAAAGTCGAGCGGCGAGCGATAGCTCGTCTGCAGCATCAGCAGGCGCAGGGCGGCAGCGGAGTGCTGCTCGAGGACCTCGGCCAGCGTAAAGAAGTTGCCGAGCGACTTGGACATCTTCTCGCCGTCTACCAGCAGCATGCCCGTGTGCATCCAGGTGTTGGAGAAGCCCTGGTGCCAGGCGCAGGTGGCCTGAGCGCACTCGTTCTCGTGATGCGGGAAGGCAAGGTCGGAGCCGCCGCCGTGGATGTCGATCGGAGTGCCCAGGTAGCGATGCACCATGGCGGCGCACTCGGTGTGCCAACCGGGACGGCCCTCGCCCCAGGGGCTCGGCCAGCTGGGCTCGCCGGGCTTGGCGGCCTTCCACAGGGCAAAGTCGAGCGGGTCGTTCTTGTCCTCGTTCTCCTCAATGCGTGCGCCAACCATAAGGTCGTCGATGTTGCGGCCCGAGACCTGACCATAGTTGGGATCGCTGCGCACGGCAAAGTACACATCGCCGTTATCGGCTGCGTAAGCGTGGCCCTGCTCGATAAGCGTCTTGATCATGGCGATCATGGGGCCGATCTCCTTGGTGGCGCGGGGGCGCACATCGGGATCGAGCACGTTGGCGGCGCGCATGACGCCGATGAACTTGTCGGAGAACTCCGTCGCGACCTCGGCGGCCGTACGGCCCTGCTCGTTGGCGCGCTTGATGATCTTGTCGTCGACATCGGTGAGGTTCTGGACGAACGTGACCTCGTAACCGCTCGCGATGAGCCAGCGGCGAATCACGTCAAAGCTGATGAACGTACGGGCGTTGCCGATGTGGATGTTGTCGTAGACCGTGGGGCCGCACACGTACATGCGGACCTTGCCGGACTCGATGGGCTGGAACTCTTCCTTTTTATGGGTAGCGCTGTTGTAGATACGCATTCGTTACTCCTTAACGGTTTTCTGTAGCAGGCAGACGGCCCAGGCGCCGATTCCCTCGCCCTGGCCTTCCCAACCGAGCTTTTCGGTCGTAGTGGCGGCGACGCCCACGTTTTCGACGTCAACGCCCAGGGCATGGGCAAGGTTGGCGCGCATGGCATCGCGGTGCGGGGTGATCTTGGGTTGCTGACAGGCAATGGTGCAATCGGCATCGACAAACTCAAAGCCCAGCTCGCGCGCATAGTCCATCACGCGAGCGAGCAGCACCATCGAATCGGCACCCTCATAGGCGGGGTCGGTATCGGGGAATAGCTTGCCGATGTCTCCCCCGCGGCAGGCGCCCAGAATAGCGTCGGCCAAGGCGTGCGCGAGCACATCGGCATCCGAGTGGCCCAGCAGGCCGCGCTCATAGGGAATGTCGACACCGCCGATGATACATCGACGCCCCTCCACCAGACGGTGGACGTCGTAGCCATGGCCAATGCGCAGGTTACTGAACATGGGGAAGGTCCTCTCCCTCGGCCATGCGGCCAAGCAGAATCGCGGTTACGGGACGCAGGTCCTCGGGCACCGTCACCTTAAGGTTATCGCGCGGGCTCTGGACGCAGCGGACGCGCCCACCCATGCGCTCGACCAGCGATGAATCGTCGGTGCCGATAAAGCCCTCGGCAATGGCTGCAGCGTGGGCGCGCTTCATAGCATCGACGCTAAAGATCTGCGGCGTCTGCGCAGCCCAGTAGAGCTCACGCGGCGGCGTCTCGACGATGTTGTCGCCATCGACGATCTTGAGCGTGTCGATCGCGGGCTGGCCGCACACGACACCGTCGAGCGAGCGGTCGCTCACGAGCACGTCGATAGCGTGGTCGATGGCCTCGGTCGTAATGAGCGGACGAGCGCCATCGTGAATGGCGACGTATTCAAAGCCCGCCGGAACCGCATGCACGCCGGCACGGGTGGAATCCTGACGGGTATCGCCGGCATCGGCAATGCTGATGGGCGTGTCATAGTCAAACGGGTCGATGGCCAGGCGGCGCATCTCGGCACGACGCTCGGCAGGGCAAACCACGACGATGTGGCCGACCTTATCGCTCCGATCGAACGCGCGGATGGACCAGCTCATAAGCGGACGGCCCGCTACATTGACGAGCTGCTTGCCACCGGGGTTACCAAAGCGCTGGCCGCTGCCACCGGCAACGACCACGGCGCATACGGGCGCCATTATGCGTTCCCCTGTTTGGTGCCCTTCATGCGGTACAGGGAGTCCGCAAGAATGGCAGGGTTGTTAACGCCAAAGTCGCCCAGGCGCTCCGGATCCTCGCTGATGTCGTCCATGAGCTCCTGCAACGAGCCATACTCGTCGACGATCTTCTCGGCCACGCCGTCGCGCACAACGGACACGCGCGAAAGTGTGCGCAGGCCCAGCGGTGTCATGACGGAGTCCTCGTCCAGGTCGTCGTAGCCCAGAACTGCCGCCACATGCTGCGGGTCGGACAAGTCCTTGGGCGTCATACGGGCAAGCTCAGCGCGAATCTTCTCGGCGTTGGCCTCGGAGGAATCGCTCGCATAGTCGCGGATCATCAGGTCGTACTCGGTATCCATGCTGGAGCCCGCGAGCTGCTCGAGCTGCATCTGCACGAGCTTGCCCTGGTTACCCAGCTTGACGATGCAATCCTTAAGCTCGGTCTTTGCCTGCTGCATGATCTCGAAGCTCGAGAAGATGCCGGTGATGTCGGCGAGCGTGACGTAGTCGTCGAGTTCGAGTGCCGTCAGGCGCAGCAGAGAGCGATCGAGCGACTGACGGGTAGTCTGGAGCGTGGCGACGAGCTGGTTGACCGAGCTCATGATGGTGGTGACGGGCTGGATCTCGTAGCTCTTGCCGTGGACGTACACGTTGACGACGGCACGACGAGCCGAAACCGAGATCACGATGGCGTCGGTGAGCACCGACATGCGAGCGGCAGTACGGTGACGCATGCCTGTCTCACTCGTGGCGAGCGAGGGATCGGGATTGAGGTGGAAGTTGGCGCGCAGGATCTGGGTGAGGTCGCCATCGATAACGATGGCGCCGTCCATCTTGGAAAGCTCGAACAGGCGGTTCGAGGTAAACGAAATGTTGAGCGGGAAGCCGTCGTTACCGGCAGCGAGCACGTTTTCGGTGTCGCCGACGCAGATAAGGGCACCCAGGTGACCGGCAATGATCATGTCGAGGGCGGTGCGGATCGGCTGACCGGGGGCAGTCAGGCGGATGGCCTGTTCCATACGCTTTTGCAGCTCGTTCTTATCCAAGGCATCGCTCCCATCGTATACGCTCCATAAACGTCAATAAGTTTCTCACGGTTTGCCCCTGTGACGCCCGCAAAATCCGATGCTTACAGAATGAGCGAACACAGCTGAGAGCCCCAATCCAAATGAGCTGCTTATGTGGTAGCATCGGGATTCGCATAAATGAGGGAGTAGTCGCGTGATCGGGTTCGCCTCCGGTGGCGCGGCAAGTCAACACACTGGCCGAAACGGTCTGGCTTGCCTTAATGAACGAGACTCGTGGCTGTGCGCGCAACGCGTACGCCACGGGTCTTTTTTGTTACTCCCCCAAGAGGTACACGCGGGCTCGCCCGCAGAGAGGGAGCCAGACTATGGGATTCGCAGAGCTCGTGTTGCTCGCCGTTGGCCTTTCGATGGACGCCTTTGCCGTTTCCATCTGCAAGGGTCTCGGCATGAAGAAGATCAACCTTAAGGTCGCCGTGGTGCTCGGCCTGTTCTTTGGCGGCTTTCAGGCCGGCATGCCCGTAATCGGATGGGCGCTTGGCAGCCAGTTCATGGGCATCATCGGACCCATCGACCATTGGATCGCCTTCATCCTTTTGGCCTTCATCGGCGGCAAGATGCTGTGGGAAGCCTTTACTGAGAACGAGAACGAAGGCGACGGCAAGGATGCCGAGAAGATTGACCTGGGCGAGTACCTGATCCTCGCCATCGCCACCTCAATCGACGCCCTGGCCGTGGGCATCTCGTTCGCCGCGCTTTCGGTCGACATCGTCCCCGCCGTGTCGCTCATTGGCATCACGACCTTTGTCTTCTCCGTTGCCGGCGTGGCGATCGGCCACACCTTTGGCGCGCGCTACGAAAAGCCCGCCACCATCGTGGGCGGCGTCGTGCTCGTCCTCATCGGGCTTAAGATCTTGCTTGAGCATCTGGGGATCCTCGCGATATAAAAAACGCCTCTCATAAGCCAACGTCAATGTAGGAGTCTCATGCAGAGTTTTGCATAATGCCTATTCGTGCGGACTTTTGCATGTCATACTGATATGCAAAAGTCTGCACGTTAGGAGATAGCCGTGGATACCCTTCCCATCACCACACCGCGCCAAGCTGGCATCTACGTGCGCCAGGCACGCGAGACTCAGGGTCTCACCCGTGCCGCCCTCGCCAAAAAGGCCGGTGTTTCGGAGCGCCTGCTCGCATCGCTCGAGCTAGGAGACGCCACCGGCATTCGACTCGACAAGTTGCTGGCGATTTTCGACGCTCTTGGACTGGCACTCGCAGCACAAGGGGATATCGGCGAAGCGAAAAACGAGCGACCAGTCGACGCCCCGCATGCCAATCCGCTGCCTCGCAGCATCCCCAGGCGCCATCACACTCAACGTCCTCATCATCGCAACCGTCGTAGTACCGCCATTCCGGCTCTTCCAGATGTCCCCTTTACATCCGCACTCTACGACGAGGTCTTCGCCGATTTCGCCATGTCCAATCTCGGAGTCTCGATTGCCGCAAACGCATCTAGCAAAACCAAGCCCGAAGGGAAATAGCCAATGGCCAGAACATCACTTCGGACCATTATTTGCGGCGTGCCTGCTGGAACGCTCACGCAAGATGAGAACGGTCTTATCAGCTTTACCTACGATCATGACTATGACGGGCCAGCCCTATCGACCAACATACCCGTATCGAATCGCGCATACGGACAACAGGTCATGAATCCGTACCTGTTTGGCCTTCTACCCGACAGCGAGGACCAACGAAAAGCGATTGCCGCGGAATTCGACGTTAGGCCCAACAATCCCATCGCACTACTCAGCCGTATCGGACTCGACTGTCCGGGCGGCGTGCAATTTTGTGCCGAAGAAGATATCGACGCCGTCCTGCATCGCTCCGGCGAATACCGCCCCATAGACGACCACGAAATTGCTCTCCGCCTCAAGTCGATCAGAGATGACCGCAATGCATCGTGGATGGGCCTAGATGAAAGTTGGTCACTTGGAGGCAATCAGGGCAAGTTCGCTCTCGCACTCATGGACGGTCGCTGGTGCGAATGCATGGGGTCCTCGCCCACGACGCATATTTTCAAAAATGGCGTTATCGGTTTTAAACTCGAGGCTCTCAATGAGTTTGTCTGCATGAAAAGCGCCCAGCGCGCCGGCATCGCAACGGCAAACGTCGAATATCGTATGTTTGAGGACGAACCCGCCCTCATTGTTGAGCGCTATGACCGCGTGAAAGTCAAAGACGGAACGATCAGGCGCCTACATCAAGAAGACCTCTGTCAGGCACTTGGGGTGATGCCCGCCCAAAAGTACACGGCAGACGGCGGCCCGACCACACGCGACATTCAAGAGCTCCTCGTAAATACGAGCCACCATCAACTTAACCTGTATCTGTTTACGCAGATACTGTTCTTCAACGCCATTATCGGCGCACCGGATGCGCACGCGAAAAACTATTCCCTGCTCCTTGGAAACGACGGCGCAGCCATGATGGCTCGAATGTACGATGTCGCATCGGGTTTGGCGTATGAGCGCATGCGCCGCCGGGCGCGCCTTGCCATGAGCGTTGGCGGCGAAAATCGTGTGGGGCGCATCGGTCCAGGCGCCATCCGCCGATATCACGGCATGGACGACCCCGCGCTGGAAGCGGCGCTCACCGATGCCGGGCTGACCGAGAAGTTTTGTTTTGCGACCATGATGGACCTCGCCTACGAGGTACCTATTTGCATGGAAGAGGTCATGGACGAATACGCCGACCTGCCCGGCATGGCGGACCTGCGCGAGCATATGCTCGGCCCCGTCTGCGAAAACTGTCAGCGCACCCTCGACCTCATCAAGGCGGATATGGGCTAGGTGGCCGTAATTTCGCAATTATCAAACAAAAAAGAGGGGGGCACCCGTCGCAAAAGCTCGGATGCCCCCTCTCGTAATGTCATTTGCAATCTGCTAGCACGTGGCTCGAACTGCTGCTAGCGCGACCTTTACGCAGCGAGGCGCTTGAGGACGTCGATGAGCAGCTCGTAGAAGCGCTCGGCAGAAGCGAGCTCCATGCTCTCGTCCGGGGTGTGGACATCGGAGAGCGTCGGGCCCACGGCGATGGCATCCAGGCCGTGCAGGGCCTCGGCAAACAGGCCGCACTCAAGGCCGGCGTGAATGGACTCGATGCGCAGCTCGGAGCCAAAGAGCTCGCGATAGCTCTCGACAAAGACGTCGCGAACCGGCGAATGCTCGGCATAGCTCCAGCCGGGATACTCGAACTCGAACTTGGCGTCGAAGCCCAGGACATCGGCCAGCGTCTGCAGGCGGTCCTTGAACTCGTTCTGCAGCGAGGTGATCGAGGAGCGCGGGGACAGCATGATCTTGACCTGGTCGTCAGAGGTGGCAACCACACCGATGTTGGAGGAAACCTCGACGGAGCCGTCGGTGGCGACGTTGCGGCGAATCACGCCGTTAGGGGCAAGACGCAGGGCGCGGATGAGGGCAAGCGCGGACTTCTGGTCCATGGCCTCGACCTCGGCGTCGTCGGCAATCTCGACGGTGCAGGTAAAGCCGGGGTCGAAGACCTCGAGCTCGGCAGTGACGTCGGCGATGATGCCCTTTGCGATCTCGGCCGCTGCCTCGGCGGCAGCGTGATCGGCGTAAACCAGCTCGGCCTTGCACTCACGGTTGATGGCGTTGTCCTTAGTGCCGCCGTTAAAGCTGACGATGGCGGGCTCGCCGGCGACCATCAGGCGGTCGATGATGCGGGCCATGATGAGGTTTCCGTTGCCGCGCTCCAGGTTGATATCACTGCCGGAGTGGCCGCCCAACAGACCGGAAATGTCGAGCGTGAGGGTGCTACCGGTCTTGTGCTCGCGCACGATGGGGCAGGTGTAGGTAACGACGACGCCGCCGGCGCAGCTGACGGTGGCAACGCCCTCCTCCTCGGAGTCGAGGTTGATCATGGTGCGGGCGCTGATCTGGGACTTGTCGAGCGTCTCGGCGCCAACCAGGCCGGTCTCCTCGTCGGTGGTGAACACGCACTCGAGGGCGGGGTGAACAATCGAATCGTCATCGAGAACAGTGAGCATCAGAGCGACGGCGATACCGTTGTCGGCACCCAGAGTGGTGCCGTTAGCGGTGAGGACGCCGTCCTTGACGACCAGGTCGATACCATCGGTCGTAAAGTCGTGCTCAACGGAGCCCAACTTGTCGCACACCATATCGATGTGGCCCTGCAGCATCACGGTCGGGGCATTCTCGGCACCGGCAGATGCGGGCTTGCGGATGATAACGTTGTAGACCTCGTCCTGATACACATCGAGGCCGCGCTCCTTGGCAAACGCAACCAGGAAATCGCTGATGCCCTTCTCGTTGCCAGACCCACGGGGGATCGCGCTGACCTCCTCAAAGAAATGGAACAGCTGGGCGGGCTCGTAGCCGGTAATCTTGTAGTCCATGGTGCCTCCTTGGCGCAACTGGTTAGACAGTAAGACATGCGACTTGTATATTCCCAGACTTTGCGTGCATAAACCAGTCGAAAACGCCGAGCGCCCTCGCATCATCGGCTAACGGCGGACCGCATAGCGTAACGGTCACAACTTCGCAGCTCTACAAATCGAGGCGCCCTTGCCAGAGCGCCTCGATTGCGCGTATCAAATTGTCGCCACGCCCTACAGCGCGCCGGAACCGGCTTGCATCATGCCGCCGGGGCCCGAGGTCACGCCGCCGCTCACGGGCGCGGCGTTGCCGGTGTGCGGTGCCGCCGGGGCGGTATCGCCACCGAGCGTGCCCGCCGGACGCGGTGCCGGGATCTCGCCCGTGCCGTGGCTAAAGACAAACTTGCCATCGGCCACGTCGCACAGGACGGTATCGCCCTCGCCCCACTCGCCGGCCAGAAGCTCCTCGGACAGCGGGTCCTCGATGAGCTTTTGAATAGCACGGCGCAGCGGACGCGCACCGTTGGTGAGGTCGGTGCCCTCGGCCACGATCTTGTCATAGGCCGCATCGGTGAGCTTGATGTTCATGCAGTTGGCAATCAAACGCTGACGCAGGTCGTCCACCAGCAGGTGCGCGATCTTGGTGAGATTCTCACCCGAGAGCTTCTGGAACACCACAATGTCGTCGATACGGTTGAGCAGCTCGGGGCGGAACAGACGCTTGAGCTCGCCCATCGCGCGGCCGCGGATCTCACTCGACGTGAGGCCCTGCTCGCCGGTGGTGCCAAAGCCCACGCTCGCATCCTGCGCAATCTCGCGAGCGCCCACGTTGGACGTCATGATGATCACGGTGTTGCGGAAGTCGACCGTCTTGCCTTGGCTATCGGTCAGGCGGCCCTCCTCCAGCACCTGCAGCAAGATGTTGAAGATATCGGGGTGCGCCTTCTCGATCTCGTCGAACAGCACGACCGAGTACGGGTGACGACGAACGGCCTTGGTGAGCTGGCCGCCCTCGTCGTGACCGACGTAACCCGGAGGGCTACCGATAAGCTTGGAGACCTCGAACTCGCTACCGAACTCGGACATGTCGAAGCTGATGAGCGCATCCTTGCTGCCAAAGAGGTACTCGGCGAGCGTCTTGGCGAGCTCGGTCTTGCCCGTGCCGGTGGGACCCAGGAAGATAAAGCTGCCGCCGGGGCGACGCGGGTCCTTGAGCGGCGAGCGGCTGCGGCGCACGGCCTTGGCAACTGCCTCGACAGCCTCATCCTGACCGATGATGCGCGTCTTGAGCACGCTTTCGGCCTGCAGCAGGCGACGGCTCTCGCTCTCGGTAAGCGAAGACACCGGCACGCCCGAAGTCACGGACACGATGTCGGCGATCTGGGAGACATCGATGGTGAGCGGGCTGGCGTCGAGCTCGGCGGTCCAGGCGGCCTTGGCCTCGGCGAGCTCAATCTCGGCGGCCTTCTGCTGCTCGGTGATCTCGGCGGCCTTGTTCATGTCGTCGCTCTCGGTGGCCTCCTGCGCGGCGGCCTTAAGCTCCTCCACGCGATGCTCGGCCTCACGCACCGGCTCGGGCGCGCGATTCGCGGCGATGCGAGCGCGGGCACCGGCCTCGTCGATAAGGTCGATGGCCTTATCGGGCAGGAAGCGATCCTGGATGTAGCGGTTGGAAAGGTTCGCGGCGGCCTCGATAGCACCCTGCGTATAGCGCACATGGTGGTGCTCCTCGTAGCGCGGCTTGAGCGCGGTCAGGATCTTGACCGTGTCCTCGACGCTCGGCTCCTCGACATCGATGGTCTGGAAGCGACGCTCGAAGGCCGGGTCCTTGGTGAGGTACTTGCGGAACTCCTCGGCCGTGGTGGCGCCAATAATCTGAAAGGCACCGCGCGCAAGTACGGGCTTGAGCATGGAGCTCGCGTCGATGGAGCCCTCGGCAGAACCGGCACCGATGATGGTATGCATCTCGTCAATAAACAGGATAACGTCGTCAGCTTCGGTGGCCTCCTGGATCACGTTCTTGAGGCGCTCCTCGAACTCACCGCGATACTTGGCGCCCGCAACGAGACCCGGCAGGTCGAGCGTCCAGATATTCTGGTTCATGAGGTTCTCGGGCACGTTGCCAGCTGCAATCTGCTGAGCCAGACCCTCGACGATGGCCGTCTTGCCCACGCCGGGGTCGCCCAAGATAAGCGGATTGTTCTTGGTGCGACGCGAAAGGATCTCCATCATACGCTGGACTTCCTTTTCGCGACCAATTACAGGGTCGAGCTCGCCGTCGCGCGCCTTCTGCGTAAGGTTGGTGGCGAACTGCTTGAGCGTGTCGGTGCCGCTCCCCTTTTGCTGCGACGCGTCCGAGCCGCTAAAGAACGGCAGGCCCGCACCGGGACGCCCGGCACCGGCGCCGGCGAGCGGACGCTTCTTATCCTGGTCCTTGGCAGTGAGTTTCTCGATAGCCTTTTTGATGGAGGCGGACGACACACCCAGACGCATGAGGATGTCCATGGCCATGCCGTTGCCCTCTTCGACGATGCCGATCAGCAAGTGCTCGGTCGACACGTAGGTCTGGTTGTTCTCACGCGCCACGCGGAATGAACGCTCCATCACGCTAATGACGAGCGGCGTAAAGGCGAGCTTAGCGGCCTCGGTCTCCTCACTGGGCTCGGGAACGGTGGTCTGGACCTCTTTGAGGGTGTCCATGATGTCGTCGTAGGAGATATCGAGCGAGCGCAGCGCCTCGGCGGCAATGCCCTCGTCCTCCTTGGCAAGCGCGAGCAGCAGATGCTCGGTACCCACCTTATTTGAATGAAGATCGAGCGCCTCCTGCTTGGCCATGGACATGACCTTGCGCGCTCGATCGGTAAATCTATCTAACATGCTCGTTTCCTTACATGAGTTCATCGAAATCAAAACGCCCGCCCGTCGGCGGCGCTTTTGTCTCTTTACCCACAGGTTGTCTATGTTAACAGCTGGAGGAATATCTATAAACCCGGCTCACATGAATGCAGGTTATGACCGCATCGCGGGACTCACCGCGCGATGCGCGACAGGCGCCCCGCAAGAGAAACCCTAGGTGTCTTTCACCACGTCGGGACTCGTCGCACGCGATGCGCGATAGGCATCGGCCTCCTTGGAGACGCGTTCGAGCAGCTCGGATGTATCGACGCCCTCGACTTGCGCGACCGTTTCCACCGTCTGCATGGCGACCGCCCTCAGGTACGCGCACGCGCTGTCCCCCAGCTGCTCGAGGTCTATCTCCTCGCCGCCCTCCCGGGCAAAGCCGACCGCCATCACAAAGCCCATGATGCCCGAGACCAGAAAGCCCACCGCAAAGCTCGAATCTGCCTTGAGCTCTTCTTCGTCGGGGTGGACGATCTCTCTCACGCGGTCGATGATGATCGTATGGATGCCCTGCACGACCTGCTCGGCGGCACCCGCCCTCATGGTGATGACGATGCGCCGCAGCAGGCAGCGGACGTCGCGCCGGTCGAACGCCGAAAGGTCGCCCTCGCTCGAAAAATGCCAGAGGGTATCGGTGATGAGCTCGTTATCCTGCAGCAGCTGGGCTATGGCGATGGCGACGAGTTCATCGAAATCGTGAAAATAGTAGTAAAACGTTCCGCGATTGCACTGGGCGGCGCGGGTCACCTCGCCAACCGACAGCTCGAAGATGCTGTTGTTCTCGATGAGCTCCCAAAACGCCTCGATGATACGGGTGCGTGCATCGGGCGCATCGGCGTCCTTACGCGGTCTCGCCATGCGCCTCACCGCACCCCTGCGCCTTGGCGTTCATGATGAGCATCTGAAGACGGTTCTCCACGTTGGCGAAGCTCACGTCGGGATCGTAGTCGAGCGGCAGGAACTGCGCCGTGGGATACTGCTCCTTGAGCGCATGGATGAGCCCGCGCCCCACGACATGGTTGGGCAGACACCCGAACGGCTGCAGGATCACGAAGTTGCGGCAGCCGCGCTTGGCGTGCTCGAGAATCTCCGCCGGAATCAGCACGCCCTCGCCCGCATCGAACGTATGGTGCAGGATCTTATCGCTCGCGCGCACGAGCTCGGGCATGCGCGTCGGCGGCTCGTAGAGCGGGCTCGCCGCGCCCAGGCGGTCGCAACGGTCGTGCGCGAGCTCGAACAGGTTGTCCGCCGTGGCGTACCAGGCCTTTTCGGGCAGCGACAGGTCGACGTGGAACTCGCGCGACTGCGCATGCTTGTAGAAATAGGTCTTGCGGATCACGTCGGTCATGCGCGCCTCGATGACCTCGAGCCCGTTGTCCTCGAGGTAGCGCTCGATCTCGTGGTTGGCGCCGAGATGGAAATTGAGCAGGTACTCGCCCACGATGAGAACGGTCGGATGCGGGTTCGAGCGGTCGTACGGAACGGCGTCCATGATCGCAAGCGCGCGTTTGAAGCCCGTCGCCTGGCCTCTCAGCCCGGAGCGCTCCATGCCCTCGATAACCTCATCGAGCGCGCGGTCGAACGCAGCGTCCGCCGCGCCCTTCTCGAGCTCGTAGGGACGGATGCGCCTAAGCATGGCCTCGAGGGCATCGATCATGGGAAGACCGTAGGCGATCTGGATGCTCGGGCCAAGGCCGAGCTTGAAGCCCGGATGCGCATTGTGGGCATCGACGTCGTCGTTGGTGAGCACCGGGACATAGTCGTATCCCGCGTCGTCGAGCGCGCGGCGCAGCAGGGGCATGTAGTGCGTCAGGCGGCAGTCGCCGATATACTTGCCAGTCACCACGGCGACGTCGTGCGGGTCGTACTTACCGCTCTCGAGTGCCGCGAGCGCCTCGCCGATCACGATTTGCGCGGGGAAGCAGATGTCGTTGTGCACATAGCGTTTGCCCAGGCGGATGGCATCCTCGCGCCCGATATCAAGGGCCTCGGCGCGCACGCCCTGATTGCGCATCGCCGCGGTCATGAGCCTGCAGAACGCATGGGAGGTGTTGGGGACCAGCGCGATCTTGTCGTGCCGGTCGCGCTTGGTGTACTTGACCTTATACGGGTCGTCGAGCGGATGGACCGCGTGCACCCGGGCGCCCTCGGCACGCTCCTCCGCGCGACGACGGTTGACCGACTCGATAAACGAACGCACGCGAATGCCCATGGGACCGGCGACGTCGCTCTCATCGAGCTTGATCATCATCGGAACCTTGGAGCCCATCTCGCCCATCATGCGCGCGATCTCGTCGGTGAGATACGCATCGTGGCCGCAGCCGAAGCTGCCCATCTGCACGAGCTCGAGCTCGGGCGTCGATGCGACGATGACCGCGCACGACAGCATGCGCGCATGGTAGTTGTTCACGATGTCGATGCGGCTGTTGGAAAGATCGACGTTGCAGACCCCCGGCACCGCATCGGGCGTCAGCACGGGGATGCCGCGCTCAGAGAAGAGCTTGGGCAGCCCGTGGTTGACCAGCGGGTCGTTGTGGTACGGGCGCGAAGCGATCACCACCGCGTAGCCGCCGTCCTCGCGCACGTTCTCGAGCACCTGCCTGCCGCGCAGCTGCAGCTGGTTCTCAAACGTCTCCTGCGCGCGGTCCGCCTGCTCGGTCGCCTTGGCAACCAGGTCGGCATCGATATCGAAGGTCTCCTTGCACCACGCCTTGAGCTGGCGGTTTCGGTCGCCCTCGTCGTACCAGTGGAACAGCGGCGTATCGAACGGAACGCCGAAACGCTCCTCCGGGTTATCGGAATTGCGCATCACGTAGGGGTATCCCTTTACGACGGCGCACATCCACTCGCTGGTAGAGGCGGTGTTTTCGGTGGGCACCGTCGTGATGATGGGCATGAAGATGCGGTCGACGCCGGCGTCGACGAGATTGCGGATGTGCCCGTGGACGAGCTTGGCCGGGAAGCACACGGTGTCGGATGTGACGTGCGCCAGACCGCGCTCGTACATCGCCTTGGTGCTGCGTCCCGAGACGCGCACCTTAAAGCCGAGCGTGCTGAAGAACGTCGACCAGAACGGCATGGTGTCCCAGAACTCGAGCACACGGGGAATGCCGATCGTGACATCGCGCCCCCCGCAGACGGGAACCGTGGGGTACGACTCGAACAGCAGCTTCTCGCGGTCGACAAAGAGATTGGGGGCAGCCGCGGTCCGGTCGCGCCCCGTGCCGGGTGCCTGTGCCTCGCAAGCACCCTGCGGACGCAGCTCCTCCGTCGCGGGAACCTCGCGCACGAGCTCATCCCATGAGATGGCGCCGCCGCGCGGGCAGCGATTGCCCGTGACGTAAAGCGAGCCGTCGCCAAATGCCACGACCGCGCGCTGGCAGCGGTTGTTGCACCGACGGCAGGTAACGCCGCCGAACTCGCGATGCTCGAAGCGCTCCACGGCATCGAGCCCGATAAACGACGTGCCGGCGTCGCCCTTGCGGCATTCCTCGCGCGCGAGCAGGGCGATACCGATAGCGCCCATCAGCCCCGGGTGGGGCGCACGCGTGACGGGTTTGCCCAGATACTGCTCGAATGCGCGCAGCACCGCGTCGTTTCGGAACGTGCCGCCCTGGACGACGACTTTGTCGCCCAGACGGTTGAGATTTGAAACGCGAATGACCTTGGTGAACACGTTCTCGATAATCGAACGGCAGAGACCGGCCATGATGTCGCCCGGACCCTTACCGCGCCGCTGCTCGGAAACGACGCTGCTGTTCATGAACACCGTGCAGCGGCTGCCGAGAACGGCGGGGGCTTTGGACGAAAATGCCTCGGTCGCGATATCCTCAACGGCTATTCCGAGGTTTTTGGCAAAACCCTCGAGGAACGAGCCGCAGCCCGCAGAGCACGCCTCGTTGACGACGATATCGGTCAGCACGCCGTGGTTGAGCCAGATGGCCTTCATATCCTGTCCGCCGATGTCGAGCACGAAGGTCGCATCGGGAACGCATGCGCACGCGGCGCGGGCGTGCGAGACCGTCTCGACCGTATGGTAGTCGGCGTGGAACGCGCGCGCGAAAAGCTCCTCGCCGTATCCCGTGGTGCCCACGGCATCGATCGCAAGCGTGACTCCCGCTGTCTCCCAGCGGTTCTTCAAGCTGACAAGACCCTGTTGGGCGACGTCGAGCGGTCTGCCGTTATTAGACGCGTAGAACGAATCGACAAGCTCACCCGCCTCATCGACCAGGGCGAACTTGGTCGTCGTGCTCCCCGAATCGATACCGAGCGCCACACGCACCGTCTCTCCGGGCGCATACGCATCCGGACCCTTTGCCGGCGTCTCTTTGCCATGGCGTGCCGTAAAATCCGCCTGCTCGGCAGGTGTGGCAAAAAAGGGCTGGGCAAGACGTCCCTCCCCGCTTGCGGGCGCGACCGTCTCGAGCTTATCCAGCCGGACAAAAGCGTCGGGAAGGTCGATCGGTTGGGACGATGCGAACATGTCGGTCAGCGACAGGGCGGCACCGCGCGCGACCATGATCTGCGGATCGCGCGGGACGATAACCTGATCGTCCGATAGATTCAGTTGCTCCCGGAACACGCGGACCAGTGTGGGGTTGTAGGCGAGCGTACCGCCCTCGAAGATTACCGGCGGCTCGATGTCGATACCCTGGGCCAGACCGCCGATCGTTTGGCGGGCGACCGCGTGAAGCGCCGAAAGCGCCAGGTCGGTGGTAGGAATGCCCTCGTTGAGCAGCGGCTGGATATCGGTCTTTGCGTACACGCCGCAGCGGCCCGAGACCTCGTGGACGGTCGTTCCCCGGCTTGCGAGCTGCTCGAACTCGCCCGATTCGGTGCCGACCCCCATGAGCTTTGCCATCTCGTCGATAAATGCACCGGTACCGCCTGCGCACGAGCCGTTCATGCGCATGTCGGCAACCTCGATGTCTCCCTTATCGTTGGTGCGGAAGAAGATCATCTTGGCGTCTTGGCCGCCCAGCTCGATGGCGCAGCGCGTCTGCGGATAGAACCTGCTGATCGCGAGCGCGTTGGCGACCACCTCCTGAACGTACGAGGCGCCCAGCGCGGTCGCGATATCGCGCGCACCCGAGCCGGTCACCGCAACGCGCAGTGACTCATGGGGAAAGCGCTCGGCGAGCTCGCCGAGCATGGCGCGCACGCTCGCTGTCTGACACGCCCCGTGGCGGCGATATCCCCACCACGCCTCGGTCATATCCTCGTGCATCGCGTAAACTTTGGTCGTCGTCGACCCTACGTCCAGTCCTACTAGCAACGCCATAATGCTCCGTCTCTCGCATTTTTCCCGCTAGAGATATACCACTCTACGTAATACAACAGACTGTTGTATTTAAACTCCGTATAAAAAGCGGCTGCCGAAACGCTTCAGCAGCGGCCGAATGCACCAACAGATTGTTCTGCGCGCTAGCACGTCGGGCAACGGAGCAGCACGGGCCCTCCGGTCATGCGCACCGCTCACGCCCGCGATGTCGCCGAGAGAGCTATCCACGCTTAGGGCTCCAACCAAGCAAGTCGCCCGCGCTCAGCAGATCCCTAAGCGAGCTACTCGCACTCAGGAGCCATAGCCTGCTCCAAGAGCTCGGCATGCTCCTCCTCGAAAACCGTCCCCACAGGGAAGGCGCGACGGAAGACGAAGTGGGAAATCGGACCGGCTACCAAAAGGTTCCACGGCAGCGCCATCACAAAATTATGCGGGATGTTGATCATCCAGATCGCGGGCACGGAATACAGGTTCGCAAGGATGCCGCCGGGCATGTGCGTCAGACCCTCGCAGGCACCGTACAGCGACATGATGATAACCATGGGAACGACCATGCAGGAGCTGACGGCGAGCGTCATGGCAAGCGGCGAGCTCTTGCCCGGCGTGACCAAGTACTTAAAGGCGAAACCCTTGGCGAGCGGGCTGGCGACGAACCAGTCGCAGCACATGGCAAAAATGTAGGCAACGGGGAAGCCGAGCCACGCAGCGGCAACGACCTCGCCGTTGATGGCCCCGTGCTGCAGGGCAACGTTGTAGATGCTCATCCAGAGCACCATGCAAAAGCACATGATAAAGGTGAACAGCAGGCTCTCTCGTTTGTTGATAGGCATGAAGGGCAGATTCCTTTCTGTGTTGTGCCGCGGCGCCACGCAACAAAAACGGGCGGGCAAGATGGAGCTGTTGGGACTTCATCTCGCCCGCCCGTGTTACGCGCGTCTGCGACTACTTATGTGGTGGAACTACCCTAACACGAACGGCGCGCGCTTCGTAAGCGTTGAGTTTGTGGAGATGCAGGGCACCAAAACCGCGACCCCATAAGTTGCGGTGGAATACGGACTGTTTTGACCCTTTAAGCAACAATTCAGTCCCTATTTCACCGCAACTCATTTGGTGCAAAGTAACCTGTCCCCCTTGCACCAATTAGCTGGTATGGCGCCAGCGAGGGTCGGTGAGGGTTCTCGCCACGCCCAAGCCAACGGGTAGAAACGCCACGATGAGCACTGCGCGCACAAACCAGCCGAGCATGTTGACCGTGTCGAAGGTGCACATGTAATACATAGAGCGATAGAGATACAGACCGGGCACCATAATGACAATCGAAGGCACCGTGAGGGCGATGCGCGGGTAGGTGCGCTTGACTTCGGCCAAGCTTGCCAGCAGACCCGATACCAGCGCGCCGATAAACGCTGCTGCCTCGGGAGGCATTCCCGTGCTGAGGCCCAGGAAGGGAATCATCGTCGGCGCATCGACAAGGGTCAGACGCAGGGTATTGGACACGGCGCCGATCAACCCAGCTGCCGCGGCCATCTTTACCGGGCTGTTGAACATCACCGAGAAGCCGAATACGCCAACGAAGCTCATCACCACGCGCAGGAGCGTAAGGGCAAGCGGCGAAAGGCCCAGTGGGGCAAAGTCGTCCGGCGCCAGGCCAACACACTCGGCAACCATCCAACCTACGAGCGTCGCCATCACAATAATCGATACGGCATATGAAAGACGCTCGATACCGCTTCGCATGTCGAGCTTGGCGATGTCGAGGCCTGCCGTAATGAGGGGAAAGCCGGGAATCACAAAGAGCATGGCGCCGATATAGCCTTCTTGGTGCGACATTGCCCCCGGTATGACCTGGCCAAGGCCGAGCAATGCCAGCAGATACGAAACGCAAGCGAGCGCAACGCCGGTCGTCAGCGCGCTGAACTGACCAAGGCCTTGCTTGAGAATATGGGAGCGGGCAAAGTTGCCGACACCCGCGCCCACGAACGCGCATGCCATCTCAATAGGACCGCCGCCGAGCAAAAAGACGAAGGCGCCACAGGCACAGGCCGCCGCAAGGCCCTGTTGCCAAGGCGCGTAATCAGGTTTTGAACTCTCAACGGTCTTGAGCATCTCGTGATACTCGTGCACCGTGAAGCGACGACCATAGGTCTCGATTTCCTTGAGGAAACTCTCCATCATCCAAATGCGATGGGTATTGACTCCCGTTGTGGGCAGGCTGACAACCTCGTTAAAGCAGTGGCCATCTTCGATGCAGGTGCACTCAAACGACAGAAGACTTAAGTCAACGTGGATGGTGACACCGAGTACGGCGGCAACACGATTCATGGTATCGCGCACGCGCCAGGCACCCGTTCCGCTTGCCAGCATAAGCATGCCGGTGCGGCAGATGATGGATGATTTATCGGTGAGCGGCGCATCGACGGCAAGTTCATCGCCTGCCGTCACGATCTGGTGCCAGTCAGTTTTCATATGGAGCGCGCCGGCACGAACGCCGTGATGCATGGGGGCTCTCGAAAGCAGCGAGTCAAGGCGCGAAGGCTGTGGGGGCTCCGTTAATTCGCCCTCGTCCTCGTCGGGCTCTTCATCGACCAGATCAAAGGAATCAAGCGGCGCTGGCTCGCGACGGTCGATCAGCTCCTCGTCCTCATCATCAAAGTAATTGAACTGATCGAGCATGTCCTCTTCGATTGAACGCTCGCTCGCGTCGTCCATATAGACGCTCCCTTCCTACCGACTAACCCCCATCCTAGGCAGCAACGGCTAAAGGAAACATAAAAGAGACGGCTGTCATGCATGGAAGTCGCAAACCCCCAATGCGTCGGTAGATCCCCAACGACTAGGGCTGTCCCCAAGTGCCGGCAGAAAAGGAACGTCCCTAAGTGCCAGCCAGAGCAACGCCGCAGATAGAGGACGGACAGCGAGCGACGTCCAGGGCGAACAAGTTGGCATGAAAAAGGCAAGGCATAGACCTTCTGGTCATGCCTTGCCTTTTGAATGACAAATTGTCGCCCTGGACGTCGCGCAGCGTCGAGCCGTTACGCGGTTCGTAGAACCGCGTAACTAGTTAGTACATCTTTGCGCCGGCGGGGATGGAAGCGTCGAGCTGGATCAGGTTGAGACGCTCCTCACCATCCTCCTCGTGGATAGCGCTGATGAGCATGCCGCAGCTGGGAATGCCCATCATCTTGCGCGGAGGCAGGTTGGTGATGGCGAGCAAGGTCTTGCCAACCAGGTCCTCGGGCTCGTAATAAGCGTGAATACCGGAGAGGATGGTGCGGTCGGTGCCGGTGCCGTCGTCGAGCGTAAAGTTCAGCAGCTTCTTGGACTTCTTGACGGCCTCGCATGCCTTGACCTTCACAGCGCGGAAGTCGCTCTTGGAGAAGGTATCAAAGTCGACGAACTCCTCAAACAGCGGCTCAACGGCGATCTTGGAGTAATCGAGCGTGGGCTTAAGCGACTTAACGAACGGGCTCGCGGCGTTGCCGGCCTCGGCAGCCTTGGCGGCAGCGGCACCGGACTGGAAACCCTTCTCGGGCTTCATGTGCGGGAACAGCAGCACGTCGCGGATAGAAGCCTGGTTGGTGAGCAGCATGACCACGCGGTCGATACCAATGCCAATGCCGCCCGCGGGAGGCATACCGTACTCGAGGGCGCGCACGTAGTCCTCGTCGTACTCCATGGCCTCGTCGTCACCGCCGGCCTTCTCGGCCATCTGGGCGGCAAAGCGCTCGGCCTGGTCGACCGGGTCGTTGAGCTCGGAGAACGCGTTGGCGTACTCGTGACCGGCAATAACCAGCTCAAAGCGGTGCGTCAGGCGCGGGTCGTCCTCAAAACGCTTGGCAAGCGGGCTGACCTCGATGGGGTAATCGCACACGAACGTCGGGTTGACGATGGTGTCCTCGCCCAGCTCATCGTAAATCTCGGCGATGATCTTGCCAGCAGTCCACTCGGGCTTGATCTCCAGGCCCTTCTCGCGCGCGGCGGCAGCAAGCTCCTCGACTGGCGTGTCAATGGTGACCTGCTTGCCGAGCACGTCGGAGACGATGTCGGTCATGGGACGGCTGGCCCACTCACCAGAAAGGTCGATGGTCTGGCCCTGGTACTCGATGACCTCGGGGTTGCCGATGGCCTTGTTGGCAGCCTTGATGACACCCTGGGCGAGTGCCTTCATGCCCTCGAGGTCGGAGAAGGCACGGTAGGCCTCCATCGTGGTGAACTCGGGGTTGTGGGTAAGGTCCATGCCCTCGTTACGGAAGATGCGGCCGATCTCGAACACGCGCTCAAAACCACCGACAATGCAGCGCTTGAGGTGCAGCTCGGTGGCAATACGCAGGTAGCACTCCTGATCGAGCGCGTTGAAGTGGGTAATGAACGGCTTGGCAGTAGCGCCGCCCTGGATGGTCTGCAGGATGGGGGTCTCGACCTCCATGTAGCCGTCGGACTCCATAAAGCGACGGAAGGTGGAGAGAATCTGCGAACGCTTACGGAAGGTCTCGCGAACGTCGTCGTTGGCGATCAGGTCGACATAGCGCTGGCGATAGCGGGTCTCCTTGTCGGAAAGACCGTGGAACTTCTCGGGCAGCGGACGAACGGCCTTGGCAAGCAGGGTCGCGCTCTTAGGAGCAACGGAAAGCTGGCCGCGCTGGGTGCGCACGACCACGCCGGTCACGCCCAGGATGTCGCCCAGGTCGAGGGCCTTGAGCGTATTCCAGGCAGCCTCGTCCATGTCGTTGATGCGGCAGAACAGTTGAATCTCGGCAGTCGCATCGCGCACGACGATGAACATGATCTTGCCCTGACCGCGCTTGGCGACCACACGGCCGGCGATCTTCACGACATCCTCGGTGTCCTCACCATCGGCAAGATCGGCGTACTTAGTCTCGATATCGGCGACGTAGTCCTCAAGCTCAGAGTGCTCGGGATAGGGGTTCTGGCCCGCCTCGAACAGGGCGGCGCGCTTGGCCAGGCGGGTGGCGCGCTCGTCGTTGAGCGTCGATGCCTGATCGGCGGCGTTCTGGTTCTCTGCCATAAGTTAGCTCCTCAAACTAAAACGCTCCCCAGGATTCGGTCCCAGGGAGCGAAAACATACCTTTACGCGGGACCGTGGTCTAGCGTGCGATCTTGGCGATGGTGTAGACGCGAGTCTTGCCGGAAGGCGTAACGACCTCGACGGAGTCGCCCTCGCCGTGACCGATGATGGCGTGACCGACCGGAGACTCGTTGGAAATCTTGTGCTCGAGCGAGTTGGTCTCGGTGGTACCGACGAGCGTGACTTCCATGACCTCGCCGTTGGGATCAATCAGCGAAACGGTGGAACCGATGGAGACGGTCAGATCGCCCGTAGTGGCAGCAACCTGAGCGTTGGCAAGAATGGCCTGGATCTCGGCGATACGAGCAGCATTCTGGGCCTGCTTGTCCTTGGCGGCATCGTACTCGGAGTTCTCCGAAAGGTCGCCGAACGCGCGGGCTTCCTTGATGTCCTCGACGATCTCCTTGGCGTAATCGCCCTCACGCCAGGCGAGCTCCTCGACGAGCTTCTGGCGGCCCTCAGCGGTCAGTACGATCTGGCTTGCGTCCATACGGATATCTCCCCAACTCTGATCAAACAATCAACTGTCAACAAAACGAAAAAGACCGGCTAGCCTGCGGGCAAGCCGGTCAGGTGCTCACCCCAAAGGGATGGGACTACTCTGCGTCCGCGTCGCTGTCCTCTGCCTGCTTCTTCTTGGCAGCAGCGAGCTTGGCCTCGAGCTCAGCGATCTCCTTGTCCTCCTCGGACTGCTCGACCACGACCTCCTCGGCCTGCTTGGTCTCGGCCTTATCGTCGCCCTCCATACCCTCACGGATATTCTTGACGGTAGAGCCGAGAGACTTGCCGAGCTTCGGCAGGTTCTTGGGCCCGAAGATAATCAGGACAACGACGAGAATAATGATGAGCTCAGGAGCCCTCAGTCCAAACATGTAGACCTCCACAATACAGCGAGACAAGCTCGAATGAGTATACCGCGGGTATCGCGGTATCACAACACTAGCTAAAAAAAGGGACCGCAAGAAGCGGTCCCTCCTCATGCTCTGGTCGGGTTGACTGGATTTGAACCAGCGACCCCTGCGTCCCGAACGCAGTGCTCTACCAAACTGAGCCACAACCCGTTAGCTCGACTATAGTAACAAAGATTTTCGCCGCGTGCTAGAGAAATTTTTATTTCTTTGGCGCGTCGATTTGAACCGTGTTGGGAATAAGCTCAGTCGCGCAGGCCCACCAGCCACTTTGCTGGGCAGCATCGGCAAGCCTTTCGGCCGTGGCAGCGGTGTCGCAAATGGCAAACGAGCAGGCACCCGATCCGCACACATCTACAGCAACGGTTCCGTCCTGTTTACGCAGCCAGTCGAGGACCGTTTGAATCTGCGACTCCATCTGTGCGGAAATGACACCAAGGTTGTTATGGATGAGCGCATATGCCGTCTCGGCATCACCAGCACGCAAGGCAGAAGCTATCGCGCCGGGCTTGTCCGCAGGCACCGGGGCCTCGTCAAAACGTCGATAGGCTTCAATTGTCGAAACGCTTGCCTCGCGCGGCTTGACCAGCACGACGGGCGTCGCGGGCAGCGCGGGGTACTCAGTTGCCAGCACGTCTCCCCCACCTACGTAAAACGCAGGGCTCGCGTGCAAAAAGAACGGGACGTCGGCACCAATGCCCCGCGCAATGTCATCGAGCGCGGGGTCGGTGTGATCAATGCCCCAGAGCTCCGCCAAGGCGACAATGACCGCAGCCGCATCCGTCGAGGGGCCGCCCAAGCCGGCGCACAATGGGATGCGCTTCTCAATCGTCACGCAGATGTTTGCCTCGCGACCATAATGCTCGGCCATAGCAACCGCAGCCCGATACGCCGTATTCTTTTGCATGGGAAAATCTGATGCTGGAACCGTCTGGACGGTCAGCACCTGCGCCGGCGTGACCGTCACGGTATCGGAAAGACCGACGGTCGCCATCAGGGAATCGACCCTGTGGTAGCCGCGGTCATCGCGCTCGGTATGAACCCCCAGGTAGAGGTTAATCTTTGCCGGCGCGGAAAGAGTCAGGGACCGATCGGTCACCGTTAATGCTCCTCGAGCTGATTGCCGAGCGGGGTAAAGATGTGCTCGCCGCTCTCGGGGTCGAACAGCTCGACCTGGCCGGTAAGGACATCGATATACTGGTAGGACTGGCGCGACTTGCGGCCACGGCGCTCGTCAACCTCGACGATAAAGACGGCGGGGTGAACACTCTTGATGGTGCCCATGCGCTCGACGACGCGGGTGCGGCCCATGTTGGCCTTCACCTTGACGCGATCGCCCACCATATCGGTCAGCTTCTCGTGGATGTCGTCGACGTGATTGACTTCCATCTCTTCCATGAACAGGGCCTCCAGAAGGTGCAATTCAAAAAGGGGATAATACCCCTAAGATAGACAAAACTCTAATATTATAGCACCCTGCTGCCGCCATACGCAAGTAACTAAATAAGCCCCGTCCCAAATTGACTATTTACAGATTGTCTGTGTCAAGAACGATGGTGAAGGGGCCGTCGTTGACGAGGCTGACCTTCATGTCGGCGCCGAAGATGCCGTGCGCCACATGCTCGACGTCTTCGCGCACCAGCGTCAGGAAGTACTCATAGAGCTCGTTGGCCACATCGGGCGCGCCGGCATCCGTAAAGGACGGACGGCGACCATGACGGCAATCGGCAAACAGCGTGAACTGCGACACCACGAGCACCTCACCGTCGACATCGGCAAGCGCCAGATTGGTCTTGCTGTTCTCGTCCTCGTTAATGCGCAAGCCCCTGAGCTTGCCCCACAGCTTATCGGCCTCGGCGCGTGTATCGCCATGGCCCACGCCCAGCAGCACCAGGTAACCGCGGCCAATCTTTCCCACGCACTCGCCGTCGACCGTCACACCGGCATTGAGCACGCGCTGCACCACCGCACGCACGGCCTACTCCTCGCCCGTCAGCTTGGCGGACAGATGCTCGAGCGCGTGGAAACGATGGCTGATGGCGTTCTTCTCGTCAGCCGTCAGCTCGGCCATGGTCTTGCCCGGCGTGTCGACCGGCAGGAACAGCGGGTCATAGCCAAAACCATGGTCGCCGCGGCCCTCGTGCGCGATAACGCCCTCGCAGGCGCCCTCGCCATAGGTAACCAGACCGTCCGTGTCGATGAGCGCGACGACGCTCATAAAGCGCGCGGTGCGGTCCTCATCTGCCACGCCTTCCAGGTTAACGAGAAGCTTGGCGTTGTTGGCGGCATCGTCGCCGTGCACGCCCGCATAGCGCGCGCTATACACACCGGGCTCACCGTCCAGCGCGTCGACGACCAAGCCCGAATCGTCGGCAATGGCCATAAGGCCCGTCTCCTCAACCGCGGCTTGGGCCTTGATGATGGCGTTCTCCAAAAACGTCGTGCCGTTTTCCTCGGGATCCTCAAAATCACCCAGCTGGCCGAGCGCCACAAAGCGCACCTCGGGCATGACCTTGCCCAAAATGGCCTCGATCTCGGTGAGCTTATGGGCGTTGCCCGTTGCCACGACGATGGTCGCCGCCGGGTCGAGGGTGTCGATGTCAATCTTCTCAAGTGCCATGACTGGCCTCCTTGTCTCTATAGCAAGCCGCGTGAGGGGCGTTTGGGCACTTGACCTCTCCCCTCTCAGGCGATCGGACCTTTCAACGCAGCATTTCAGCAGATGAAACCTACCAAAATAAACCTGTCCCTTTTTGGCAGGTTAGGCGAGGGCTTGGCGCTGAAGCTCGATGAGCTCGGCGATACCCTTGTCGCCCAGGTCGAGCAGGGCGTTGAGGCGTTTGCGGTCGAAGGGCGCCTGCTCGCCGGTGCCCTGGAGCTCGATCATCTCACCGGTATCGGTGGCGACGAGGTTCATGTCGACCTCGGCATGACTGTCCTCGGAATAATCGAGGTCAAGCAGCGTATTGCCGTCGACAACGCCCATGGAGATGGCAGCCACCTGGCCGGTAAGCGGGATGCGCTCGATCTTGCCCGCCTCGACCCACATGGCAAGGGCGTCGTGCAGCGCCACCCAGGCGCCGGTGATGCTCGCTGTACGCGTGCCGCCATCGGCCTGAATCACATCGCAGTCGACGGTGACGGTGTACTCGCCGAGCGCCTTCATGTTGACGACGGTACGCAGGCTGCGGCCAATGAGGCGCTCGATCTCCATGGAGCGACCCTTGCGGTTGGCGTGCTCGCGCTTGCAGCGCTTGCCGGTCGACGCCGGCAGCATGGCGTATTCCGCGGTCACCCAGCCGGCCTTGGCGCCCTTTCGCCAGCCCGGCACGCCCTCCTCGATAGTGGCGGCGCACAGCACGCACGTGTCGCCGAACTCGGCCAAACACGAGCCGTGGGCGTGCTTCATGACACCACGGGTGAGCTTGACGGGGCGCAGCTCATTGGCGGCACGGCCGTTGGCGCGGTTGACCTGCATGTACTCCATAGAAATATCCTTTCGGCAAAAGATGTGGCGAAGCCTTTGGGGCTGCCTTACATCTATTTCAGTTCGTCGATATCGATATGTTCGATGCTCTTAAGCGGCTGACCAAAGATAAAGCTGCCCGCCACCGCAAACTCGGCAATGTTATCGGCCGTCGTGGCAAAACGATGCTGCGGCTCGGCGGCGTCGCCCGCCAGCTGCTCGCGGCGCGTGAGGATATCGGTCAGCTCGCGTGTGGTCTCCTCGGCGGAACTCACGACGCGCACCCCAGGCCCCAGCGCATGGCGGATAGGTCCCACCAACAGCGGAAAATGCGTACAGCCGAGCACCACGGTATCGATACCGTGGTCGCGCAGCGGCTCAACCGTGGCACCCACCAGCGCACGCACAGCAGGCGTATCGAAGATGTCCTCGTTCTCAAGCCACTGTTCCTGCAGATGTGCACCCGAGGCGAGCTCGTGTTCGACAACCTCGACAAAGCTCGAGGCAGGACAGCCGTATACATCGACGCCGGCATCTAGATCCTGAATGGCGCGCGTGTAGGCGCCCGAGCGAATGGTGAGGTTGGTGGCGAGCACGCCCACACGACGCGAGCGGGTGCTGTTGATTGCCGCACGGGCACCCGGCGCGATCACGCCGATCACGGGAACGTCGAGCACCTGCTGGGCCAGACGCAAGGCCGCAGCGGTCGCCGTGTTGCAGGCGATGACCATAATCTTAACGTCGTGCTTCGAAAGCCAACGACCCGCCTGCAACGCAAACGAGCGCACCTCATCCTCGGTGCGCGTGCCGTAGGGGCAGCGCTTGGTGTCGCCAAAGTAGTAGACGGACTCGTGCGGCAGCGCCGTCGCGATGGCGCGCGCAACCGTCAGACCGCCCAAACCAGAATCGAACACGCCAATCGGACGCGTGTCGCCTGCCGGATTCTCGATATCGGACATTACCTCACCAGTCTCTCTCGAAAAGACATGTCCAAGTGCGGCGACGCCGCGCTACGAACGCGCCGCGACCAGCAGCTCTGCCGTCGCCGCCCAACCGTCGACAATTTTGCCACGCGTAACGAAAGCGTTCTCGCAAGCAGCCAGGAACTCGGGCGCGCCGGCGCTCGTCAGGCCATTCTCGACCAGGCAGAACGTGCCCACGTGATCGGCCATGTAGAAGTCGGACTCGGAATCGCCGAGCGCCAACGTCTCCTCGCGCTCGATCCCCAGGTGCTCGCAGAAGCGCGCAATGGCGACGCCTTTGTTGAGGCCCGCGGGGTTGATGTTGAATGCGCGACCGTCCTCGACGCGATCGAGCTCGAGCGTCGTCGGCTTGGACAGGTGAGTCAGATGGCCGTTGCAAGCCCAGATCAGACCGCAGCCGGCCTCGTCCAGGATGGCCTGGACCTCATCGTCGGGCACATCGCCGCGCATGCCGACGGTGACCTCACGGTATTTGTAGCCGGTCGACATGTCATTGTGGTACTCGATCTTGTGCGGCCAGCGGGCAAGGATCTTCTCGCACACGCCGGTCTGCTCGATCACCTGGTGCGGAGTAAGGCCGCAGGTGGGGTCGTAAGGCATGTCGCCAGTCAGATACTCCCAATCGTTGGCCTTGAGGTCGTACATAACCAGGCCGCCCATCTCACCAATGTAGGAGTTGAGGCCGAGCACGCGCGCGTCCTCGTGGATCATGGTACGGTTGCGGCCCGAGGTGGGAACCACCTGAATGCCAGCGCGAGCGAGCGCCACGACGGCCTCGACGAGTTTGGTCGAGGGGTTGCCGTCGTTGTCGCGCAGCACGCACGAGCCGGGTGCGAGCATCGTGGCATCCAGGTCGGTAAAGACGTACTTGACCTTGGCCAAGCGCTCGCGCATCTCGCCCGAAAGCTCGGCAACGGTCGGCAGGGTATTGTGGGACATGGTTACTCCGTTTACGTAGAAGGGTTTGGACTTGGACGGCATGTTTTGATTGAGGGAGCACGCTTATGGCAACAGCGCACTCAGGGCGCCGCCGCCATCATAGTTCATTAGTCAAACTGGGTAACATCGATCAGGCGATTGGCCAACGAAAGGTCGCTCTCGATGGGCACGAACTCGTCACCCACGTGCATGAGCTCCTCGTCACCCTTTGCCAGCAGCAAGACAATGGTGGGAGCATCGGGGTTGATGTACTCCTCGCGCGCCGCCTTGAACGCCGCATGCACAGCGGCTTCGCGATCGAGGATGATCTTGTTCGGCGTATCGTCGGGAACATGTTCGGCAAGCTCGCGACAGACCTTCATCGGGTCCTCGTGAGCCGGGTCCTCATTGGCAAAAATCATCAGGTCGGAATATGGTGCGGCCTCGCGCGGAAGCTGCTCGCGGCGCTCCTGCGCCTTGCCGCCGGCAGCGCCAAACACTGCGATGACCGGGCTGGCGGGAAACGCGCGCTTGACCGACGAGAAAAGCGAACGGAACGAAAGCTGGTTGTGCGCATAGTCAACGACGCAGATCACGCGGCCGTCCTTCGACTCCACGACCTCCATACGGCCCGGCACACGCAGTTTGGAGAGGCCCTTCTTGATAGCCTCGATACCGATGCCGATCTCGCGCGCAGCGGCGATAGCGACCAGCGCGTTTTCCACGTTAAAGTCGCCCGCGATACCCAGCAGGACCTTCTCCCCCGCCTCGGGCTCGTCGGCACACAGGCCATGCAAGTTGAACTCGATGCTAAAGCCGACCATGCGTACGTCGCTCGCCCACAGGCTTGCCTCGGGATGCTCGACGCCAACGGTCACCAAGCGCTCGGCCGTCGACGCTGCTTCCAGCACACGGTCAACCTCTTCGGTGCCCAGATTCACCACGGCGGTCTTTGCCTGGTCAAAGATCCTGAGCTTGCTCTCAAAATAATCCTCAAACGTGGGGTGTTCAATCGGCGAGATGTGGTCACGCCCGATGTTGAGGAAGCACGCCACGTCAAACGGCAGGTTCTCGACGCGTTGGTACTTGAGCGCCTGGCTCGAAACCTCCATGACCATGGACTGGCGACCGGACGTGCGGCAGTTGGCGATATGGCGCCAGATCTCGGGGGCCTCGGGCGTAGTATTGGTGCTCTCGTAGCACTCGATGCCATCGTCGGTACTCACCGAGCCGATCATGCCGCAGGACTCGCCCGCCGCTTTGATAATCGACTGGAGCATAAAAGCGGCCGTGGTCTTTCCCTTGGTGCCGGTGATGCCCACGATCTTGACGTCGTGGTCGGGACGGTCGTAGACCTCCGGCGGCAACAGGGCCATGGCCGTGCGAACACTATCAACAACCAGCATCGCAGCACCGCTCTCCTTCGCCAGCGGCTCCAGAGACTCGACCAGCGACTCCTCGCACACAAATGCGACGGCGCCCGCATCGAGCGCCATGCTCAAAAACGCGGGCTTAAAGGCAGCACCTTTGCAGAAGAACACGTCACCTGCCGAGACCGCGCGCGAATCAAACGAGCAGCCGGTCACGGCACGCTCGTCAACCTGCTCTGATGCGCGCAGCTCGCCGCACACATCGAGAAGCTTGGCAAGCGTATCGACCGTGGTCACGGTCGCGGAATCCGAATGGTGCATCTTTCACCTTTCTCAGCCATTTGGCAGGGACGGTTTTATAGTAACTGAAACGCACCCACGCAAAAACGGCTCCCGGAGGAGCCGTTACGCGCAGGCGTTCGTAAGCCGAGGCTAGGCAGCCTGAACAGAAGGCTGGCCCTCGTCGATAAAGAAGCGCTTGTACCACACTAGGAACACGAGCGGCGTATAGATCTTGCGCTGGAAATCGCCCTTGCCCGCAAAGTGCAGATCGAGCAGGTGCATAAGCTCGTCGGTATTGAAGAACTCGCTTGCCCACGGCGCGGTGAAGTACTCCTTGACATAGTCGTACCACTTTTGCTCGCGCAGCCAGTAGACAATCGGCACCGGGAAGCCCACCTTGGGACGGGTGGCCCACTCATCGGGCAGCGACTTGTTGGCAGCGTGGCGGAGTACCTGTTTGTTGCCGTTCTCGTTGATGCGGTAGCGGTCGGGAATGTGCTCGGCGAACTCCATGACTTTGCGGTCCAGGAAGGGCACGCGCAGCTCCAGCGAGTGTGCCATGCACATCTTGTCGGCCTTGAGCAGAATGTCGCCCGGGAGCCACATGTTCATGTCCAGGTACTGCTTCTTGACCAGTTCGGGCTGACCCTTCACGCGTGCGTAGATGGGTGCAGCGAGCTCGAAGGCGCCGTCGCCGGTGTTGTACTCGGGCTTGAGCACGCCGTCGACCTCGCGCTCCGGCCATACCAGAGCCTGTCCCAGGAACGACTTCTCAGGGATCTCGGCACCCTTGACCAGGAAGTTATGTCCCTTGAAGTACGGCATATGCAGCGCCAGGTTACCGAGCGCGCGACGGATGGGCAGCGGCACCATCTTTTTGTACTTGCGGACCGGGACCGTGTCCTCGTAGTAGGCGTAGCCGCCAAAGAGTTCGTCGGCGCCTTCGCCCGAAAGCACGACGGTGACGTCCTTGCGGGCCATCTCGGCCAAGAACCACAGCGGCACAGAAGACAGGTTGGACTGCGGCTCGTCCATGTGATACTGGATGTCCTCGAGCGCACCGAAGAACTCGTCGGCGGTAATCATCTTGCGAACGTTTTCGACGCCGAGCTTATCGGAAAGCTCCTTGGCGTAGTTGGTCTCGTTAAAGTTCTTGTAGTCAAAGCCCACCGAGAAGGTCTTGTCGGGCATGAGGCAAGCGGCGATGTAGCTGGAGTCGACGCCACCGGAGAGGAACGACGCGACCTTGACGTCGGCGATGCGATGGGCCTCGACGCTCTCGTGCACGACCTCGTCCAGCTCGTCGACGTACTCCTCGAACGGCTTCTCGACGGCAGAGTAATCACAATCCCAGTAGCGCTCGATGTTCATCTTGCCGGTCGGGATATCGACGGTAAAGTAGTGCGCCGGCGGCAGCTTGTAGACACCCTCGAAGAAGGTCTCCTCGGTTGCCGAATACTGCAGCGTCATGTACGGACGCAGGGCCTTTTTGTTGACCGCCTTGTGGAAGTGCGGGTAGTCCAGGAAGCTCTTGATCTCGGAACCAAAGAGCACGCCCGGAGCGCCGTCGCCCGCATCGGCCATGGGATAGTAGTAGAGCGGCTTGATGCCAAAGATGTCGCGGGCGCCAAAAAGCTTGTTCTTCTTTTTGTCCCAGATGACGAAGGCGTACATACCGCGCAGGCGATCGAGAACGGCCTCACCCCACTCCTCGTAGCCGTGCAGGAGGCTCTCGGTGTCGGCGCCGCAGTGGAACTTGTAGCCCTTGGCCTCGAGCTCGGAACGGAGTTCTTGGAAGTTGTAGATCTCGCCGTTGAAGACAATGACGACGCTGCCGTCCTCGTTGGCCATGGGTTGGGCGCCAGCCTCGGTCAGGTCGAGGATCGACAGGCGGCGGAAGCCGAGGGCAACGCGGCCGTCGATAAACTGACCGCCCATGTCGGGACCGCGATGGACGATGCGGTCCATCATCTTGGTGAGCACCTCGGATTGGTTATCCGTCCCACCGACAAAACCGACAAAACCGCACATATACTATCCCCTCTGCTGTTGCTGGGCATCAAATCGAATCAGTAGCTTTTGAGTATACCCGAGGGCGTAAAGAGGGGCGGAATGTTCAGGCAATCTCAACTGAATCAGCTCCGCTGTGACACGCGCGAGTTACCTTTAATGGATATGAGGTGAATGGGGCGATTGTTTTGCTATACTCTCTCCGCACGGGCGATTGGCGCAACGGTTAGCGCAGGTGCTTTACACGCACAAGGCTGGGGGTTCGAATCCCTCATCGCCCACCATTGAATTGGAAACGGTCCTCGAAAGGGGACCGTTTTTGTTTGGGCCCATTTCATGGGATTCGAAGCCGCAAGGGTGCGGAGCTGAGGAAACGCGAAGCGTTTTCCAGCGCAGCACGCGAGGAGCGAAGCGACGAAGCGGATGCGGGCGGCGGAGCCGCACGCGGACATCCCTCATCGCCCACCACTGATTTGATAGGCTCCCAGCAATGGGGGCCTTTCTTTTTTGGACCCATCGCAGAGGGATTCGAACCCGCCAGCACATCTGTCGCAAAGGCCGTGGCCAAAAAATGGCAAAAATGAGTACTGCTACTTTGTTTGCAACATATAAAAAGACAATATTTGCTTAAGTTACGCAACATATGTCCATTATAAGGACTAACAGTTGAATCAAAATCGTGCTTTCATCGCCATTTCGACTTGCTATCTGGCCTTATTAGTCCAAAATTGCTGCCACCAAATCGGTAACAGTACTCATATTTGATGTTTTTTGACCAGCAGGTCTCCCTGCCTTAGCAAATCTAAGGCAAAACGGGCTCCAGACCGCTGAATCATGCCGCATAGGACACGTCCGCAGTCCGGAACCCGGTCAAAATTGAGTTATTGCACCGCGTTAGCCCAAGACACCCGACAGGATCTCAATCAGACTGTCCACGTCGGCTTCCTCGCAGACGAGCGGCGGCAGGAAACGCAGCGTATGGGCACCCGTAGCGTTAATCACGGCACCGGCGGCCAGCGCGCGGGCAACAACATCATGCGCGTCGCCCGCGGCATCATCCAAATCACAGCCGAGCATCAAGCCGCGGCCACGCACCTCGGTCACGTGCGGCAGCTTGGCGAGCTTTGCCTCCATATAGGCGCCTACCTTGGCAGCATGGTCGGCATAATCGCCGCGCACGAGCGCGGAGAGCGTCGCGGCGCACGCCGCGATGGCCAAGCAGCTACCGCCAAAGGTCGAGCCGTGGTCGCCCGGCTTAAACACGTCGGCAATCTCCTTCTTTGCCGCGACGGCACCCATGGGCACGCCGTCGGCAATGCCCTTGGCAAGGCTCATGATGTCAGGCTCCACGCCATAGGTTTGGAATGCAAACGGCTTGCCGGAGCGGAAGATGCCGCACTGGACCTCGTCGGCGATAAGCACGGCGCCCACTTCGTGTGCCAGGTCGCGCGCCGCCGCCATAAACTCCTCGGTCATGGGGTGCACGCCACTCTCACCTTGGATCGGCTCGAGCATCACGGCGCAAATTTCACTGCCCAGCTGCTTAAAGATCGCACGCAGTTCATCAACATCGTTGGGCGTGCAGGCCACAAAGCCACCCGGCAGTGGGCGGAAGCTGTCCTGCAGCCAATCCTGCATGGTGGCGGCAATGGTCTCGAGCGTACGGCCGTGGAACCCGCCGCGCATGCACACGATGGTGTTGCCGCCATTACCGGCACGCTTGGCGTACAGGCGCGCGAGCTTCATCGAGCCTTCGTTGGCCTCGGCGCCAGAGTTGGCAAAGAAGGTCTCCCAAACCTGCTCATCCGCAGCCGGGGCACCAAGAGCAGCTGCCGTGGTCTCATCGCCGGCGACAATGGCATCGGCAAGCACGCGCGCACCATCTACGTCGTCGTTAGCAAGCTTGGACAGCAGCGCCGCGACCTGTCCGCGCTGCTCGATGTAGAAGTAATTGGAGACATGCATGAGCTTTTTGGTCTGTGCCTCGAGCGCCGAGAGCACAGCCAGGTTGCCATGACCTAGGCTGCACACGCCGATGCCGGCAAGAAAGTCGAGGTACTCACGGCCATCGTCGCCGGTGAGCTTCATGCCGTGACCCTCGACAAACTCGACCGGAGAGCGACCAAAGGTATGCATAACGTAATGGGATTCAAGCGATTGCTGAGCTGCAAGTGACATGGGATGCCTTTCGTTGGGCGCCAGACGGCGCGGGGCTATGGGTGCAGGAATGGGGCGGCTGCGGGTCAGCTAGACCGTCTGAAGCTTCTCGACCTCGTCAAGGTTCTCGGTCAGACGCGCAGCAAACGTCGAAAGCGGATGCGGATGCGTATCGAACTCGTAAGCCGTCTCGGTGGAATGGATCACGGTGCCGACGCCGGCATCGGTCAGCAGCTCCAGGAGCAGCGAATGCGGCGTGGTACCGTTAATGATGTGGGCACGAAATACGCCGCCGGTAAGCGCATCGACGGCCGCACGCAGCTTAGGAATCATGCCCTTATCGACCTCGCCGCCGTAGAGCATTTCGTTGACCTCGTCGAGCGTTAGGTTGGAGATAAGCGAGTCCTTGTCGCTAAAGTCCTTGTACAGGCCATCGACGTCGGTCAAAAAGATTGCCTTATGCGCGTGGAGCGCCGCGGCAACGGCACCGGCGGCGGTATCGGCGTTGATGTTGAAGAAACCGCCGTCCTCCCCCGCCGCGACGGTAGCGATGACGGGGATGTACTCGCTATCGAGTAAGCGCTCGATATAGTCGGTGTTGACGTGCGTCACTTTGCCCACGCGACCGAGCTCGGGGTCGAGCGGCTCGGCGATGAGCGTGCCGGCATCGCTGCCCGACACGCCCACGGCCAGGTTGCCGTGGTGGTTGATGGCAGCAACCAGCTCCTGGTTAACCTTGCCGCCCAGCACCTCGCGCACGATATCCATAGTCGCCGGCGTGGTCACGCGCTGGCCGTTCTTAAACTCGACGGGAATATCGTAATGGCTCAGCGCCTCGTTGATAGCCTTGCCGCCGCCATGCACGATGACGGGGCGCATACCGATGATCTTGAGCAAAACGATATCGCTCATCACGTCGCGGCGCAGCTGCTCATCAACCATGGCGGCTCCGCCATATTTGATAACAACCGTCTTGCCGGTCAGGTTCTTAATCCACGGCAGCGCTTCGAACAGCAGCTGCGCGGTTGCTTCGTTGGATTCGCTCGAACGACAATCGCGTGCGAATTTCATAATCTGCCTCGTCTTTCGTATCGTTATCGCGCCGTGCTCCGCTGTCCGCAATCGCGGCAAGATGCGCAGCGTGCCCGGAATCTAGGAACGGTAGTCGCCGTTGATGGAGATGTACTCATGCGTGAGGTCGCAGGTCCACACGGTCGTTGCCGCGTCGCCTGCGCCCAGGTCGGCCGAGATCACGATCTCGGGCGCCTCGAAACGTCGTAGAGCCTCGTCCTCATCAAAGGGAACAGTCAGACCGCCGCGACAGACAGGCATGCCCATCATGTCGATGGAAACGTCTTCCTGATTAAACTTCACGCCGCACTTGCCAAGCGCCATAGCAACACGGCCCCAGTTGCAGTCGTGGCCGGCGATGCAGGTCTTAACGAGCGGCGAGTTGGCAACGGCGCGGGCGGCGATATCGGCCTCCTCGTCGTTCACGGCGCCGGTAACGTTGACCGTAACAAGCTTGGATGCGCCCTCGCCGTCGGCGGCGATGTTGCGCGCCAGGCTCTCGCACACCTCGTGCACGGCAAATGCCAACTCGTCAAAGGCATCGGAACCCTCGACGACAGGCTCGGCATCTGCGGCAGCGGCGCCGGAGGCAAGCATGATGCAGGTGTCGTTGGTCGAGGTGTCGGAATCGACCGTTACCTTGTTGAAGGTCTGCTTGACGGTGGAGAGCAACAGGGCGTGGAGCGCCGCCGGCTCGACGGGGGCATCGGTAGTGATAACTGCGATCATGGTGGCCATGTTGGGCATGATCATGCCCGAGCCCTTGCACATGCCGCCCACCGTATAAGCGTTGCCCGCATGGCCCGCGGCCTCACTGCGATAGCGAACGGCATACTCCTTGGAGTGTGTATCGGTCGTCATAATGGCACGGGCTGCATCGGCACCGCCATGGGCAGAAAGTGCCTCGTATGCGGACGGAACGGCTGTCTCAAACGTGTCGATCGGCAGAATCTGGCCAATCACGCCCGTGGAGGCAACCAGAATCTGCTGGGGCTCGCAGCCGATGACCTGCGACGCGATGTTGCATGTCTCGCGCGCACAGGCTAGGCCGGTCTCGCCCGTGGCGGCATTCGCATTGCCGGAGTTGATTGAAACACCGGCGATAATGCCATAGCCCTTGTCCGCACCGCCCAGGTTGGCACGGCTCACCTGCACGGGCGCCGCACAAAAGCGGTTGGTCGTAAACACGCCGGCGCCGGGACAGGGTTTATCAGGCACGACGAGCGCATAGTCCAAGCGCTCGGGATTCTTCCGGAATCCCGCATGGATGCCTGCGGCCTTAAAGCCGGCAGCCGCCGTAACGCCGCCCTCGACGGCGCGAATCTTGATATCAATCAGGTCGGTGTTCATCGTCCCTACGACTCCTTATATCAAACAAAAAAGCGGGCATCGGCTGGCACGCCATACCGGTCGCAACTACTAGACCAGCTTAAAAGTGGCGCCCAACTCGATACCCGACTACCAAATCGCTAACAATCGAATGTGCTACACCGGGCACGCCACTGTGAGCAAGCCTCGTCGCTCGTCAAAGCCAAAAACGATGTTGGCGCACTGGACCGCCTGGCCCGCAGCACCCTTGCACAAATTGTCGATGGCGCCCGTCGCCACCAGCACGCCTGCACGCTTGTTGAGCGCAAGGCCAATCTGGGCGGCATTGGTACCGACGACCGAAGCCGTCTTGGGCTGCTGGCCGGCATCGAGCACGCGCACAAAGGTGCGACCGGCGTAAAACTTCTTGTAATGGTCGACGACATCCTCAAGAACCAGCGCGTCGAGAGCCTGCGGCGCGAGCGGCATCGTCACCGTGGAAAGCAGGCCGCGCTTGAGCGGTGCCAAGTGCGGGGTGAAGACGATGCGGTCGGCCAGGCCGAGTATCTGCTCGATCTCGGGCGTATGACGATGCTTGCCCACGCCATAGGCTTCCAGGTTCTCGTCCGCGCTGCAAAAGTGGGTGCGAGCGTTGCAGGACTTGCCGGCACCCGTCACACCGCTGATGGCATCGACGATTACGGGACCGTTCTCTGCCACCCAGCCCGCACGCACGGCAGGAGCAGCAGCAAGACTCGTTGCGGTGGGATAGCAGCCGGCGCAGGCGACCAGCACGGGCTTGCCGTCGGCGTGGTCGGATGCAGCGGTCTCCAAATCCTGGCAGAACAGCTCGGGCAGACCAAAGGCGCGGCTCTTGAGTAACTCGGGGCTCGTGTGCTCTGCGGCATACCAGGCCTCAAAGGTAGCCGGATCGCTCAGGCGATAGTCGGCCGAGAGGTCAATGCAGGAGACTCCCGCGGCAAGCAGGGCGGGCACCTGTGCCATGGCAGCCGTGTGCGGCACGGCAAGAAAAACCGCATCGCAGCTCTTAAGCTCGGGGGCGTCATGCGTGGTGAAAACCAGATCGCTCAAGCCAGCAAAGCTCGGATACACCGCGGACAGCGGCTGGCCGGCATCGGCGTTGGACGTAATGGCAACAAGTTCAAACTCGGGATGACCGAGCACGAGGCGAATGAGTTCGGCTCCGGCATATCCAGCCGCACCGACGATTCCAACCTTCAAAGACATATCAGACTCCTTGTCTGCGATTTATGCACCGATGCGCATTTCGCAGCGGTCGTTATGAAGTGGGTTGAAACTTTAGCACCAAAAGATGCATATCTACGCAACTCTTTTGCATATTCATGCATTGAAACAGTCCCGACACATTCACTCGAAGGAATTGACAAATAAATGCGGACCCCATATTGCCCAGTGCGCCTTACGGTGACGTTGCAATGTGGGGCCCGCTACATGCGAGAATTTGAATTGTCGAAGCTTGCTGAGAGACTCGTTTAGAGCTCGATCGGCACCCATTCGTCATGGTTGCAGATAAAGGCCTCGGGTTCCTCCACGCTAAAGAAGACGAGCGTGGGATCGCCTGCGCCCTCGTAGTGCTCGCCTAGGCGCTCCAGGTGCTTCCAGCCTGCCTCGCGCATATCGGGAGCGGCCTGGTCATCCAGACCCGCACGCCCGCGCAAGATGAGCCAGCCATGGCCCGGCCACCAACTCGTGGCCTCAAAGCGTTGATTTTGCAGCAGCTCTTGCCACACGTCTTTGGTGCGCGCCGTCACAAACCACAGCTTGCCGTCCTGGATCTGCGCAAACGAGAACGGACGCACATGCGGCTGCCCGTCCACACTCGTCGCCAGATACCACGCCGGCACCGACGTCAGATACTCCAGCACCGTATTCAATCCGTCCACGTTTCCTCCTGACGCCTGATCAGTCTTTTTGGAATGGGTAGTCAATTTGGGAAATTAGAGCTCCAGGCGCTCCTCGCTGCCGTCGATATCACAGAAGCGCGCGGCAATGTTGCGGACCGAAAAGAAAGCAAGGCGGCCGTCGTTGGCACTCTCGTGTTCCTCGCCGATGCCCACCATGTGCTTAAAACCCGCTTGACGCACCTTGTCGCTCGCAACTGCGTCGTCCTCAAGTGCGGCCTCGCCGGTCAACACGATCCAACATTCCCCCGGCTTCCAACCCGAGAGCTCAAACTTGGGATTCGCGCTCAGCTCCGCCCACACATCTTTGTCGCGCGACGTACAAAACCACAGTTTACCGTCATCGACCATGGCAAACGAAAACGGCCTCACGCGAGGCTGATGCCCGTCGCTTGCATCGGTCGTGGCCAGATACCACGCCGGAATGCGCCTGAGATACGAACAGGCGCGCTCAAGCTGAGCCGTGCGGTCGTTGTCGGTCATAGGGACCCCTTTCTTGCGCCCGAATCGCGCCTAAACAAGTTGAAGATTGATGACGATGACGCAGATGAGCAGCAACGCCGTCACCACCGCCGCCAACGCATCGCCGCGGCCAAATGCAAGCGCATGCAGGCGCGTGCGGCCCTGCTCGCCGTGATAGCAGCGTGCATCCATGGCGGCAGACAGCGTCTCGGCATGGCGGAACACGCCCGTGAACAGCGGAATCGCCACACTGCCGAGCATACGCACGCCGCCGAGCGGACCGCCCGTCACGCGCGCGCCGCGGCTTGCCTGTGCATCGGCCGTCTGCTTCATCTCAGTGGCAAACTGCGGCATAAAGCGCAACGCGATACCCATGATCATGCCGAGCTCGTGCGCAGGAAGTCCCACACACGCAAACGGCGCGAGCAGGCGCTCAAAGCCCGCGGTGAGGTCGAGCGTCGGCGTGGTGAGTGTAATGGCGCTCATGCCGGCCATCATCAACGTCAGGCGGCACGCCATAAAGGCGGCAGAACGCAGTGAGCCCTCGCTTATCTGCAGAAAGCCGAGCTGCCACAGGATGCGCCCACTCTGATCGGTAAACAAGTTGAGCACCGCGACCACGACGACAATTGCCAGCAGCGGCGCCATCGACGACAGAACGCGACGAACCGGCACCCGAGACACAGCATAGATCAGCACGACGAAAATTGCGACAGGGGCCAGTCCGCGGAAGCTGCTGACTGTGAGCGTCGTGATCAGAAACACAAAGCCCAAGAGCAACTTAGTTCGCGGGTCCAAGCGGTGGATCGCACTATCGCCGGGATAGTAGCTGCCAAACGAAAACGCCTCCATCAGCAGTCCTCCTCTCGCACGACCGTCTTGGATTTAGCAATGTCCGCGACGTTAGAGGAACCGCCCGAGCGACCGATTAGCAGGTCCACCAACTCATCTGCCAGCGACTCAACCGTATAGAGGCCGTCAAAGTGCAGCGGCACGCCCGCCTCCGTAAGCGCCAGCGCCATGCGCTGCGCGGCAGGAACGCCCAAACCGATCGATTTGAGCTCGTCGGCATGTGCAAACACCTGTGCGGGGACTCCCTCGGCAAACACCGCGCCTTCGTTCATCACAACGATGCGGTCGCAGCAATTGGCCAGGTCATCCATGCTGTGCGAAACCATGACAACGGTCAGGCCATCGCGGTGAAGTCGATCGATGAGTCCTAGGAAATCCCTGCGCGCAGCCGGATCGAGCCCCGCCATGGGTTCATCGAGCACCAGGACTTCGGGCTCCATGGCGAGCACGCCGGCGAATGCCACACGCCGTTGCTGGCCGCCCGAAAGCTCAAAGGGACTCTTGTCGCCGACCGTGGAAAGGTCGAGGCCCACGCGCGAGAGCGATGACTCGACACGACGGTCGACTTCATCTTGAGGCAAGCCAAGGTTATGCGGACCAAACGCCACGTCCTGCGCCACGGTTTCGGCAAACAGCTGACGCTCGGGATATTGAAACACCACGCCGACCTTGGCCTTAACCGCGGCGGCGTCTTTCTTGTTTGACAGATCGAGCCCCAGCGCGCGAACGGATCCCTCCTGAGGGCGAATCAAACCGTTGAGATGCTGGACCAGCGTCGACTTACCCGAACCGGTATGACCTGCCAAGCCCAGGAACTCGCCGCGACGCACCGTCAGCGATACATCGCGCAGCGCCCACGGGCTGCTGGGGTCGTTTCCCCAGAGAGCCTGTTTGCTCGATTTGCCCGCAGTGGCCGAGCGCTTATGCCAGCGGCGGCGCTCGCGCGGACTGAGCGAATAACTGTACGAAACATGGGATAGCTCGATGACGGGCTCCGACGTGTTGCCCTCGTTGTCTACCGGAACAGTGCCGTCAGCGATTTCCAACTGGGATGCGGAAGACTGCCCCGCGGTGCCTGCCCCACTTCGCTCGGCATAAGCCTGCGCAATCTCGGCGACCATATCCGCCTCACGCACCTGTGCGCAAACGGGCACGCCCTTCGCACGAAGCGACCTGCCCAGACAGCACGGCGCCGGCATATCCAAGTTGAGCTGCGCAAGTTCGTCCGCCCGCGTCAAGATTTCCTCGGGCGTACCGAGCATGGCAACGTGCCCCGCCCGAAACGCCGCGACACGATCGGCCTCGGCGGCTTCTTCCATAAAGTGCGTAATCATCACGATGGTCATGCCGCGAGCGTGCAACGCGCGGCAAGCCTTCATGAGGCCCTTGCGCCCACGCGGATCGAGCATCGAGGAAGCCTCGTCCAATACGAGCACGCGCGGTTCCATGGCGAGCACGCCGGCAAGCGCCACGCGCTGCTTTTGGCCGCCCGAAAGCGCATGGGTCTCGTGGCGCTCAAAGCCCACCAGGCCCACGCCCTTCAGCGCCTCGCGTACGCGCTGCGCAATTTGCGCCGATGGCACGCCAAGGTTTTCGGGACCGAACGCAACGTCGTCCTCGACAAGCGTCGCCACCAGCTGATCGTCGGGATTCTGGAACACCATGCCAGCAGTCGAGCGGATGTCGTAGACCAGCTCGGGATCGGACGCGTCCATGCCGTTGACGCACACCGTTCCCGCATCGGGCTGCAGCAGCGCGTTCAAATGCTTGGCAAACGTCGACTTGCCCGACCCATTGCCACCGAGGATGCAGAAAAACTCGCCGTCCTCGATATTCAGATCGACGCCGTCGAGCGCCGGTACGGCACCGTCATAGCTAAAGGAAACGCCCCGACACTCAATCATGCGCGGCCTTTGACCTGGTCCTTTTTAGGCGTGATGAGGTTGGAGACCGCTTTATACACCGCCAGTGTCAACACCGAGTTAAGCACGGTCTTGATAAGGTTGAACGGCAGCACGGCAGGAATCATGAGCGGGGCGATCACATCGACCGAGCCATACCAGAACCATACGCCAATGGTAAGGTTTGCGACCATAGACAACGCCGTAGCGGCAATAACGCCGAGCGCCAGGCCAATCACGGCACCCTTGTAGGTGTGCATCTTCTGATAGACGATAGCCGCAGGCAGAATATAGCCCAGCGTGGCAACCAAGTTCATAAGCGCACCGACCCAATCGCCCGTGGTAAGCGCATGGATAACGATCGCCATAGCGGCAACAGCTGTGCCGGCACCAGGGCCATACGCAAATCCACACACCATCGCCGGCACCAGCGACGGGTCATAGGTCAAAAACGGCGCCGAAGGAAGGATGGGCAGCTGCACGTACATAAACAGGGCGCCCAAGGCACACATCAGCGCCATGGTAACGAGCTGTTTGGTGCTCCACCTATTCGTGTTCTCAAAATGGATATGCTGCGACTGTTCAGACATAAGATCACCTGCCTCTTTCATCCGGACTCTAACCGTTGGTACTGGGATCTCACCAGTTCAGCCGGCATGCGAACCAACGCACACACGGGTCGCGGACTCATCGGCTCGGTCGCAGGCATCTCACCTGCGCCACGGCGTCCCTTTGACACCGCCCGATTTACCGCCAGTGGGGAATTCCACCCCGCCCTGAAACAGCAATTGCAAGTGTAGCACGAGCAGGTTTTCGCGCAAGTATGCTGAGGGTAATTTATGGTGGGGATCAGCTGCCGCAACAACCACGTTCCCCACCCATCCCAAAGTAACGCGCTTTTCGCGGCAAAGCCGCGAAACAGCGAAAGGGACACGTATCCCCATCAACCACATTCTCCGCCCACGCCGACCTCAAGGCCGTAAACGCAGGGGATCCGGGGGCGTGACGGGGTTTCTCTCCGGAACATTCCGCACTGATATTTTCTGTATTGAAGACGTCGATGATGCACCCGTATACCATTGACGT
>CABRIC010000007.1 GCA_902470905.1 uncultured Collinsella sp.
TACACAAGGAGTATCGTCGGCAGCGTCAGATGTGTATAAGAGACAGCAAGAGCACCAGGCATGCAAGCCCCACCGCCATAGGACGTGCGCGGGGACGCGGCCACCAGACCGGCAGAGCCGCCAGCACACACGGCACTAGGTAAATCCACATGCTATCGGGCGGCACACTCACGGATGCACCCGGCACGGCGGCAAACAGCTGCTCGAAAAACAGCGCGCAACGGGCGGCAATCATGGGCACAACGAGCGCCCAAGTCCGCAACGGCGCCACGAGCGAAAAGGGAACCAGCACGATCGACACAGCAAGCAGTACGCTCACCACCGGACCGATGACCGCATTTGCCAACGGAGCAATGAGCGAGAACGTACCGAAGGCAGGAATGGTAATGGGAAGTGTCGCCAGTTGCGAGCACAGCGTGACGGAAAGCATGCCGGCAACGCCCGATGGCAAACCCAGCTCACCCAAAGCGTAGGTCGCATAGGGACAAAAGCACAGAATGGCTAAGACGCTGGCGCATGAAAGTTGAAAGCCCATCTCGAACAGCACCGTCGGCCGCAGTAGCACAAAGATGGACATGGTTACGAAGAGTGCCGATGCGCCGTGCCGGCGACGCCCCGCGCCGTTTACAACAAGCGTAGCGAACACCATGCAGCACGCGCGCACGGCCGAGGGAGACGCGCCCGTAAAGGCAGCGTAGCCCACAAGCGTTATCGCCAATATCGCCCGCTGAAGACCACGTGAGCACCGAGTCTTTTGCAATACACCCTCGATTACAAACCCCACGATAGCCAAATGGCTGCCCGAGACGGCGATAAGATGCGCCGTTCCCGTTACCGAAAACCAGTCGCCCGCCGGCTGGGCGCGTAGCTCGGCCGAACGACCGCAGACGACACCGGCTATGAGCGCACGCGCCGGGTCGGTCGCAGGCGCGATGGACGCAAACAGCTCATTTCGCAGCCGAAGCAGCGGCCCCGGAGAGCCCTCATCGGCCGACACAATCCGAACGACTTTAACCTTGCGCACCTCGCCTCGGAGCACGCGCGATCGTCCATACGCATCGTTCTCAAAACGTGAAACGCGACCGATAACACGCACGTGCGCCCCGACCTTGAGCTCGCGGTCGCACGATAGGCGAACCGTTGCCAAGTTCTTACCGTCCGCGCGTGCCTCGCAGGTATAGGAATACACGTCGTCGTTTATGGATGGATCGCCCTGCACGATAAACTCGTGGCTGCTTGCCGCTCGACCGTCGAGCGCCTTCGAGGCGCTGAGCGCACCCACAGCCCACCACGCCGAGACGACCGCTCCCGCCACGAGACCGACGGACGCGGCATACAACCACCGCTTCAAAGGGGCAAGCCGCGCACAAGATTGAGCCAGCACAACGAATACCGCCGCCGCAACGGGAATGGCCCATAGCAGCCCGACCGCCGGCGCCCGCTCCCTCAGCAGCGCATCAGCGGCCACGTTGAGCACCAAGGCGCAGCTCATGCACATGCCGGCACACAAGGCCATCGTCCACGGAAGCAGGGGCCGCGGAGGCATCACACGCTCGCGCTCCGTCGCACTCATACGCAGATGCAATCTTTGATTTTGGCAAGCTTCTTCTCGCCGATTCCCGACACACGCATCAGATCGTCAACCGAGGCAAAAGCACCGTTCTTTGTCCGTTCATCGATAATCGACTGGGCCATGGAGGGACCGATGCCCGAGAGCGTCTGCAGCTCTGCCGCGCTTGCCGTATTGATGTTTACTAGGCCTGTTGCGCCACTCACGCCCGATGATGTGGAAGCCCCACCATCAACACCGGCTTCCGCAATGGACGCCTGCTGCTCCCCCACCGTTGGAACATGGATTTTTTGTCCATCAGTGACCTTAGATGCCCGATTAAGCCCCGTAACGTCAGCCTCGGGCGCCAGCCCGCCGGCGGCATCGATCGCCTGGGATACCCGTGCCCCGTCTTTGAGCCTGTATACACCGGGCGACACAACGGCGCCATCGACATCGACATAGACCTCTGCCGCGGCAGAAGCCTTAGTCGAAGAGCCTTCGGATGTCTTTCCGCTCGAAGCATCGCCGGATCCCGGCTCCACTAACGAGCCCGTACCATCAGTGCGCTCAAACGACACACCGCCGGCACCGCCGCCAAGGTTCGCCATCGCCAAGCCGCTCGCCATCGCAATGACGCCCAGCATCGCCACCACCACAGCCTTATGACCGAGCAGCTTGCCCGCCCAGCGGTCCATCTTTTTGACCCGTTCGTGTTGTTCGCGCTGCGCCATAGCAAAACCTCCCAACAACATCGTGTCAGGAAAAGAGCCCTGCAACAGCCATGCTTCAAAACCGGTTTTCGCAGTCAAACCAAAAGCTGACCAAAACCTTGCACAAATCTGTCCATTTATTCAGACACACGTCAGCAAATGAACACTTAGCCGCAAAATGCCCAGATAGCAAAAGACCGACGATGCAAGAGCATCGTCGGTCTATGCACAAATTTACTCGTGATCTTGGTAAATCTCACGCGGAGCAAGCTCCGAATGTTTGCGTTTTAAGGTCTTAGGGGCCTTATACGTGTTGCTTTCGAAGTCGATGTACTCGGTCTGCTTGAGTAGGCGCTCGATCATCTCCTCGTGATCGAACAACTCCCAGGCCTCATGCACGGCATCGAGTTTAGCGTGCGTCTCGGGACGACGCGGCATAAACAGCGTGCAGCAGTCGGGAGCGGCCTCAGTCGAGATATCGAACGTACCAATCTCCTCGGCGCGCGCGATAATCTCCTGCTTGTCCGAACCGATGAGCGGACGGAACACGGGGATCTTCACGGCCTCGTTAACGGCCATGATATTCTCAAGCGTTTGGGAGGCAACCTGTCCAAGCGATTCGCCCGTCACGATGGCCTTGGCGCCCTCGATGTGTGCAATGCGCTCGGCAACCGAATACATAATGCGGCGATACATGATCACGCGCAGGTTGCTGGGACAGGTGACCGAAATCTCACGCTGGCAATCGCCAAACGGCACCACGTACAGGCGGCCGATCTGGACACCCGGCTCAAGCGCACGGATGATGTCCTGCACCAAATACTCGCTCGTGTCGGGCGTCTGCGGACGACCTGAGAAATGTACCGGCACGCACACCGCGCCGCGACGCGCGAGCATCCAGGTCGCCACCGGAGAATCAATACCCGACGACAGCAGCGTCACGACCTTGCCGGCAGAACCCACCGGCAGACCGCCCACGCCGCGCTCGGAGCGCGCGTACACATAAACGCTACCCTGGACCACCAGTACGTGCACCATCGCATCGGGGTCGTGCATTTGAACCTTTTTATCGGGGAAGGCCTCGCACAGCACCTCGCCCACCTGACGATTGATGTCAATCGAGGTGAGCTCATAGTCGGTATTGGAGCGCTTGGCGTGCACCTTAAACGAATCGAAGGAACCAAACTCGCGCAGCGCCTTCACGGCGGCGGCACAGTACTCCTGAGGGTCACGATTGGTGTGATACGCCAAAGACACACGAGCAACGCCGGGAACGGTGCGAATGACACGCGCCGCCTCGTCGGCCTGATGCTCGTTAAAGGTCACGAGGATATAACCGGAAATTCGAGACACGGCATTCACGGAAAAGGCGGCCAAGGCCGCCTTGATGTTATCCATGAGGATATGCTCAAAATGTGCGCGGTTCTTACCCTTCAGTCCAACCTCGTGATAGTGGACCAGGCAGACGCGAGCCGCCATTTAGGCTTCAGCAACCTTGTGGCCGAGCGCCTTCTCGTAACGGGCCTCGTCGTAAGAGATGTCGCCGTCGACAATCTCGTCCATAGCCATCGAGATGGTGTCGGCACCGGAAAGCCCGATGGTGATGTCATCGACATCCTGGACGGCAAGCACGCGGTTGTGCTGGCCACGCAGCATGCTATTGATGTCGCAGGCGCGCTTGGAGGCAAGCGAAGCGAGCAGGAAGCGGTTGTGATCGGTCTTCTCCAGAAGATCGTCAATGCAAGGCTTTACAACGGACACGGACCTCAGATCCTTTCATGCATATCGAGAACGCGAACGAGCTCATCGGTCGCGCGGTCGAGATCGTCATTTACCACGACGTCGTCGTAGCGGTCGGCAAGGGCAAGCTCATCGGCGGCGTTTGCCATACGCAGCTCAATCGTCTCGGGCGTCTCGGTACCGCGACCGACTAGACGCTCGCGGAGTACCTCAAGCGAAGGCGGCTTGATAAAGATCAACACGGCCTCGGGGAAACGCTCCTTCACCTGCAGGGCGCCCTGGACATCGATCTCCAAAATCAGAGATGCGCCAGAGGCGAGCTTGGATGTGACCTCGCTCACCAACGTGCCGTAGCAGTTACCGTGGACCTCGGCCCACTCAACAAACTCACCGTTTGCCACGCGGCGGTCGAACTCCTCGCGCGTCAGAAAAAAGTAGTTGACGCCGTCGACCTCACCTTTGCGTGGTGCTCGCGTGGTAGCCGAAACCGTCAGGCCCAGGTTCGAGCGGCGCTCGCGCACACGAGTGACGAGCGTACCCTTCCCTGCGCCTGACGGTCCAGAAATCACAAAGAGCTTGGAATCCTGAGCGCTCACTTATTTGGTCAGCTGCTCGAGGAGCTGCTCGCGCTGACGGACGCCGAGGCCCTGGACGCGACGGGTAGCGGAGATACCAAGCTCCTCCATGATCTTGGCGGCCTTGGCCTTGCCATAACCAGGAAGAGACTCGATGAGGGTGGAAACCTTCATGCGGGAAGCGATGGGGTCATCGGAGTTGAGCACGGACTCGAGGGACTTCTCGCCCTTCTTGATCTGCTCGCGAAGCTCAGCGCGGGCGTGACGTGCGGCAGCAGCCTTCTCAAGAGCCTGCTTACGCTGCTCATCGGTAAGCTGAGGGAGTGCCATTCGTACCTCCAAATAGTTGGGTTATATCTGATTCAATAATTGGCATTTTAGCACGTAGAACGTACAAAATGCCCAATCGCGGCTCCATAGGTTAGACGATACCCGCAAAAAGTGCAATATACTGCGCCCAAAGTTAAGCCCCTGACCTGCGATTCCACACAAAGGATGGGAAAGTTTACGCAGGCACAGGGGCTATTTTGTGCTAATGAGACCCAAAAGTGGTGACTTAGGGGAATCTTTTACGCGATGTTTTCGACCAGCTCGGCGACAATGGCGTCAAAGGCGGCAACCGGATCGTCGGCGCCGGTGATGGGACGGCCCACCACAATGTGGCTTGCGCCACGCTCGATAGCCTGGGAAGGCGTCGCCACGCGGGACTGGTCGCCTAAGGCGGCACCCACCGGACGCACACCCGGAGTCACGATCAGGGCATCAGGACCCAGCAGCTCACGCATGTCGTGAGCCTCCATCGGCGAGCACACGATGCCATCGATGCCGTTGGCCTGAGCGAGCTTTGCCAGGCGGGCGGCCTCCTCGGCCACCGGCGACTCGACGCCAATCTCGCTCAAGGCATCCTGATTCATGCTCGTGAGCACGGTGATGGCGACGAGCTTGGCGCGGTCCTCGCGCGCCTCCTCGGCACCCTCGCGGCAGGCAGCGAGCATGGCGCCCGAACCCAAGCCGTGAACCGAGAGCAGGTCGGCACCGGCAAGCGAGGCCGAACGGGCGGCACCGCGAACCTGATGCGGAATATCATGGAACTTAAGGTCAAGGAAGACCTTAAAGCCCAGGTCCTTAAAGGTCTTGACGATCTCGGGGCCCTCAGCGTAATAGAGCGTCATACCAACCTTAAGCCAGGCGGCATGGCCCGAAAGCTCGTGGGCAAGCTCGAGCGCACGCTCGCGGTCGCAGTCGAGAGCGACGATTACGCGGTCGCGGGCATCGGTCTCTAGCATTCGAAAGCACCTACCAGTTCGTTGATGTCCTTCACGCCTTGGGACTCAGCCCAGGCCTCGAGCTCGTGCGCGATCTTGAGCGAAGCGCACGGATCGACGAAGTTGGCCATGCCGACCGACACGCAGGTGGCGCCGGCCAGGATAAACTCGGCCGCATCCTCGCCGGTCATGACACCGCCGACGCCGTTGATGGGGATATCGACGGCCTGGGCAACCTCCCAGACCATGCGCACGGCGATGTGGTGGCACAGCGGGCCCGAAAGGCCGCCCTTGGGCTTGGCCACGCGGGACTTGCGGGTATGGACGTCGATGGCCATGCCCTGAATGGAGTTGATGACCGAAAGGCCGTCGGCGCCGGCAGCCTCGAGGGCCTTGGCAATCTCGGCGACGTTGACCGGCGCCATCTTCACGAACAGCGGCTTATCGGTCACCTTGCGGCAGGCAGCCATAACGGATGAGGCGCCCTCGGGCGTAGAGCCCATGGCGGCACCGCCGGCGGCGATATTAGGGCAGCTCACGTTGATCTCGTAGCCGGCAGCCCAGGGGCACAGCTCGACATACATCTCGAGCGCGCGGACAAACTCGTCAACGGAGTGGCCGGCAACCTGACAGATGACCTGGCAGCCGTCCTTGGACAGCTGTTCGAGCCACGGACCGGACTCGCGGGCAAAGGCAGCCACGCCGGGGTTCTGAAGGCCCACGGAGTTGATCATACCGCCGGGAATCTCAGCCATGCGGGGCGCGGGATTGCCGGGCCAGGGCTCGGCAGCGCAACCCTTGGTGGTGATGGCGCCCAGCTGGGAAACATCAAAGAAGTTCTGGAACTGCCAACCGTAGCCAAAGGTACCGGCTGCGGTGTTGATGGGGTTCTGCATCTTGACGCCGCCGAAATCGACGGCCATGTTCACGGTACCCACTAGAAGACCACCACCTTGGAAGCATCGAACACGGGGCCGCACATGCAAGCACCCTTCATACCGTCGACCGTCTCGACATTGCAGGTGTTGCAGGCGCCAAAGCCACAGCTCATCATGCGCTCAAGCGACACCTCGCAGTACGCACCGGCCTCGGCGGCAGCGGCGGCGACTTTCTTCATCATGACAGCGGGGCCGCAGCTGGCCACATAGTCGTAGCCGCCCTCGCCGAGCAGCTCGGCTGCCGGGTCGGTGCAAAAACCGTGCGTGCCCAGCGTGCCATCATCGGTGCAAACGTTGACCGTGGCGCCCAGCGCGCGGAACTCATCGACACCCACGGCCTTGGACGCGGTGCCAAAGCCCAGGCACACGTCGACGGCCACACCCTGCTCGGAAAGCTTGTCGGCAAGGCACAGCACGGGCGGAACACCGATGCCACCGGCGACGAGCAGGGCCTTCCTGGTGCCCTCGGGTACCATCCAGCCACGGCCACCGGGGCCCAGCAGGTTAGAGGTGGAGCCAGGGCCCATCTGGGACAAACGACGGGTATCGTCGCCCACGACGGCGTACCACAGCTCGACGGTGCCGGCCTCGGCGTCGGCGCGGTAGTAGCTCAGGGGCACGCGAAGCAGCGAGGACGCATCGCCGGGTACGGCGATGTTCACAAACTGACCGGGCTTGAGCGCACTTGCAAGCTTGGGGGCCGAGATGACGAGCGAGAAGATGCCGTCGGCAATCTCCCGGTTCGAGACGACCTCGAAGTCGTGCATGCGTGCAGTGGAAGGTGTGGGCATAGACGCTCCAATCCCCCATGCGGTTGCATGGTCCAAACTAATAGAAAGCGCGGCACCGCAAGGGCGCCGCGCACAAAAGCGATAAGGCTATGCTAGCAGATGCAGCCGTCGGCAAGCGTCTGCTTACCGCCGACGAACACATCGGTGGCACGGCCGGTGAGCGTGCGGCCGGCAAAACCGGAGTTCTCGGCGCGCGACTCGTAACCGTCCTCGCCAACCGTCCAGGTTGCGGAGGGGTCGAACACGGTCAGGTCGGCAACGGAGCCCGCCTTGACCTGAACCTGGTCGAGACCCAGGATCTCACGCGGCTTGATGGCCATGAGCTCGACCATGCGGCCCATGCTCATCTTGCCCGTGTTGACCAGCTCGGTGAGTACGAGCGACAGCGAGGTCTCGAGGCCGATCATACCAAAGGGCGCAAGCTCGAACTCACGGGCCTTCTCCCACGGGGTGTGCGGAGCGTGATCGGTAACGATCACGTCGACGGTACCGTCGATGACGCCCTGACGGATGGCCTCGGCGTCCTCGTCGGTGCGCAGCGGCGGATTGACCTTGAGCGAGGTGTTGTAGGTCTCGTCCAAGTCGTTCTCGGTCAGGAACATGTGGTGCGGGGTGGCCTCGCAGGTTACCTGGACACCGGCGGCCTTACCGGCACGCACGAGCTCGAGGCCGTGAGCGGTGGAGATGTGCTGGATGTGCAGCTTGGCACCGGTCAGCTTGGCAATCTCGATGTCGCGGGCGATCTGAAGCTCCTCGCCGGCGGCCGGCCAGCCCTCGAGGGCCAGACGGGTCGAGACCTTGCCCTCGTTGATCTGGCCATGGCCGACCAGATCCTCGTCCTGGCAGTGGCTCATAAAGACCTTGCCGAACATCTTGCCGTAGTCCATGCAGCGACGGAGCATGCCCGCGCCCTGCACGCCACGACCGTCGTCGGAGAAGGCGACGGCGCCGTGGGCGACCATATCGCCCATCTCGGACATGGCCTCGCCCTTAAGACCGCGGGTCATGGCGCCCGACGGATAGACGCGGCAGTGACCGACCTCGGCAGCGCGGGACTTAACGAACTCCACGACGGTGCCGTTATCGGTGACGGGATCGGTGTTCGGCATGGCGCACACGCCGGTGAAGCCGCCCTTGGCAGCGGCGCGGGTGCCACTCTCGATGTCCTCTTTGACCTCGTAGCCAGGCTCGCGAAGGTGAACGTGCATATCCACCAGGCCGGGGACGAGATACTTGCCGGAAAGGTCGCGGACCTCGGCTCCCTCGGCGGCGAGGTTCTCACCGACCTCGGCGATCTTGTCACCGTCGATCAGGACGTCGACGACGCCGTCAAGCTCGACAGACGGATCGACGACGTGGGCATTCTTAAGAAGCAAGGCCATTATCGGCACCTCCAAGCAGCAGATACAGGATAGCCATACGCACGCAGATGCCAGCGTAGACCTGCTCCAGGATGACGGAGCGTTGCGGGTGGTCGGCCATGTAGGAGTCGAACTCGACGCCGCGGTTGATGGGGCCCGGGTGGCAGATGATCGCATCGGGCTTCATGAGCTTCTCGCGGTCCTTGGTCAGGCCGAAGAGCTTGTGGTACTCGCGAATGGTCGGGAACGGGGCACCCTCGAGGCGCTCCTGCTGCACGCGCAGCATGTAGACGACGTCCAGCTCGGGCAGGACAGAATCGAGATCGCTCGTCACGTGGTCGCAGCCCAGAACCTCGGGCGCCGGCGGCAGCAGCGTGCCGGGGGCGACGGCGTAGGTCTCGCAGCCCATGATCTTAAGGGCGGGAATCAGCGAGCCGCAGACACGGGAGTGTGAGATATCGCCGACGACGGCGACCTTCAGACCGTGGAAGTCACCCTTATGCTCCCAGATGGTGTACAGGTCGAGAAGGGCCTGCGTGGGGTGGTTGTGCTTGCCGTCACCGGCGCAGATGACGCTCGCGGGCGAGTTCTGCGTGACGATGTAGGGAGCACCGGCGTGCTTATCGCGCACGACGATGCAGTCGATCTTATAGGCGTTGAGGGTCTCGACGGTGTCGACGAGGCTCTCGCCCTTGACCGTAGAGGTCGAGGAGCCGCCAAAGTTAAGGCTATCGGCCGAAAGGCGCTTCTCGGCAAGCTCGAAGGAGCTGCGGGTGCGCGTCGAGGGCTCGTTGAACATGTTGACGATGGTCTTGCCCTTGAGCGTGGGGACCTTCTTGATCGCACGCTCGTTGACCTCGGAGAACGCCTTGGCGGTCTCGAGGATGAGCTTGATGTCCTCTTCGGAGTACTCGGTAATGTCGATCAGGTGCTTATGGTTGAACGCCACGGTACTACTCACCTCCCAGCGGCGCAGAACCCACGTGGGAGCCCGGCGCGACGTCGTTGATCTCGACGGCGGTGTGGCCGTCGACTTCCTTCATATATAGATGCACGTTCTCCTCATGCGACGAGGGAACGTTCTTGCCGACAAAGTCCGGCGAGATGGGGAGCTCGCGGTGGCCGCGGTCAACGAGGACTGCCAACTCAATGCGGCTCGGACGGCCCAGGTCCATGACGGCGTCGAGAGCGGCGCGGATGGTACGGCCCGTATACAGGATGTCGTCCACCAGCACGACGCGCTTGCCGTCGACGCTAAAGGGAATGTTGGTGGCGTGGATCGCGGGAGCGAAATTGGTCGCATAGTCATCGCGGTAGAAGCTGATGTCGAGGCTGCCGAGCGGAACTTCGACGCCCTCAATCTCCTTGATCTCCTCAGCGAGCTTCTTTGCCAGAAGGTCGCCGCGCGTGACGATGCCGACCAGAGCGAGGTCTTCACAGCCCTCGTTGCGCTCGAGAATCTCGTGCGCGATGCGGGTCATCGCTCGATTGACGGCGGTCTCGTCCATGATGACCGCCTTGGGGGAAGTCGTGCCCATCGATCTCCTTCCTCACATGTCTTGACTGCTGACACAGTCAAAAAAATAGATGCCCGACCGCTCAAAGCGGACCAGACACCCACAGGAAGGGCTGCTCATTGGCAGCTATGTAATTCCATGTGGGTATCTCGTACCCCTTTAATGGTCAAGGGATAGTGTAGCCAACCTCGAACTTAATTGCGAGCATAAATACAGAGCAATCCGTAAACGGAGCCCAATGCTCAATAAACCTATATATATTTGTGGGACGAGCTTGAAAACGTACGCACGAGCTGGCATAATCCCCTCTGCTGCACGCAAATCGGATCTACGTCCAGGGCCGTGGCGTGAGCACTATCGCCAAAAGAGAAATATCTCTGTGTAGATTACGCACAGGGAGCTGCTTCTGTGCTATAGTTCAGGCTTGTTTGTTAACGCGACATGTTCGTTTGTCGCCCAAGGAGGGTCAGTTATGTCCAAAGTTTGCGAAGTTTGCGGTAAGCACCCCGTTGCCGGTCGCTCCATCAGCCACTCTCACCGCGTCACCAACCGTAAGTTCCGCCCCAACATCCAGCGCGTCTACGTCGTCGTCGATGGTCACCGTCGCAAGATGAACGTTTGCTCCACCTGCCTCAAGTCCGGCAAGGTTGCGCGCTCCTAAATAAGGTCTTACCAACAAGTACCTCGGACTCTCCGGGCCAAAGACCTCGCGTTCACATAGAACTTACCAAAGGCGCCCTCCCCTACGGAGGGCGCCTTTTTGTACTCATTGGGGACAGACTTACATGAGTGAAAGCACTCATGTAAGTCTGTCCCCAATGAGCGGGGCGATGCGCAGGGTAGATAGATTTAGTTGAAACGGTTCATTTGATTGAAGCGTTTTAGTTTGTCTTTTACGGGAATCTGCCCGTTCACCGAATTATTTCTTGCTATCATGCATCTTGTAGGGTAAATCTCCGATCGCAAGGAGACACAAATGGTGAAAAAGTCACCGGAAAACACTACTCCCGCCATCGTGGACAACGTGGAGGCGCTTGAGGCCAAACTCAAATCTATGCGTGAGGCCCAGGCTAAATTCGCTGAGTACACTCAGGAGCAGGTAGACAAGATCTTCTACGAGGCTGCTATGGCCGCCAACAAGGCTCGTATTCCTTTGGCCAAGCTCGCCATCGAGGAGACCGGCCGTGGCGTTCTCGAGGACAAGGTCATCAAGAACCACTACGCCGCTGAGTACATCTACAACGCTTACAAGAACACCAAGACCTGCGGTGTCATCGAGCGCGACGACGCTTACGGCATCACCAAGGTCGCCGAGCCGATCGGTATCGTTGGCGCTGTCATCCCGACCACCAACCCGACCTCCACGGCCATCTTCAAGACGCTCATCTGCCTGAAGACCCGTAACGCCATCATCATCTCCCCGCACCCGGCAGCCGCCAAGTGCACCATCGCCGCCGCCAAGCTCGTTCTCGACGCAGCTGTCAAGGCCGGTGCTCCTGAGGGCATCATCGGCTGGGTCGACAAGCCGTCCATCGAGCTGACCAACATGGTCATGCGCGACGTCGACATCATTCTCGCAACCGGAGGCCCGGGCATGGTCAAGGCTGCTTACTCCTCCGGTAAGCCCGCACTCGGCGTCGGCGCCGGCAACACCCCGGTCATCATCGACGATACCGCGGACATCAAGCTCGCCGTCAACTCCATCATCCACTCCAAGACCTTCGACAACGGCATGATCTGCGCTTCCGAGCAGTCCGTGACCGTCATCGACACCATCTATGACCAGGTCAAGGCCGAGTTCCAGAAGCGCGGCTGCTACTTCGTCAAGCAGGGTGCCGAGATGGAGGCCCTGCGTGCCGCCATGTTCAAGAACGGCGCTCTCGATCACCGCATCCCCGGCATGGCTGCCGCCAAGATCGCCGAGCTCGCCGGCATCGAGGTTCCCGCCAAGACCAAGATCCTGATCGCCGAGGTCACCTCCACCGATCCCGAGAAGGAAGAGTTCTCCCACGAGAAGCTCTCCCCGGTCCTCGCTATGTATCACGCCAGTGACTTCCAGGAGGCCGTTGACAAGGCAGAGCACCTCGTCCTCGCAGGTGGCCCGGGCCACACCGCCTCTCTCTACGTGCACCCGGCACAGAGCGAGAAGATCGCTAAGTTCCAGCACGTCATGAAGGCCTGCCGCATCGTCATCAACACCCCGTCCTCGCACGGCGGCATCGGTGACCTCTACAACTTCGGCATGAAGCCGTCTCTAACCCTGGGCTGCGGCTCCTGGGGTGGCAACTCCGTCTCCGAGAACGTTGGGGTGAAGCACTTGATCAACGTCAAGACCGTGGCAGAGCGCCGCGAGAACATGCTGTGGTTCCGCGCACCCGAGAAGGTCTACTTCAAGAAGGGCTGCACGCCCGTCGCACTCGACGAGCTCGGCACCGTAATGGGCAAGAAGCGCGCCTTCATCGTTACCGACCAGTTCCTCTTCAAGAATGGCAACACGCGTGCCATCGAGGCCAAGCTCGATGAGATGGGCATCGCTCACGACTGCTTCTACGACGTTGAGCCCGATCCCTCCCTGCAGTGCGCACGTCGCGGCGCCAAGCAGATGACGCTCTTCGAGCCGGATGTCATCATCGCCGTTGGCGGCGGTTCCGCAATGGACGCCGGCAAGATTATGTGGATGATGTACGAGCACCCCGAGGCGAACTTCGAGGACATGGCCATGGACTTCATGGACATCCGCAAGCGTATCTTCACCTTCCCCGAGATGGGCAAGAAGGCTTACTTCGTCGCCGTCCCGACCTCTTCGGGCACTGGCTCCGAGTGCACGCCGTTCGCCATCATCACCGACAAGGAGACCGGCATCAAGTGGCCGCTCGCCGACTACGCGCTGCTCCCCAACATGGCAATCGTCGACGCTGACAACTGCATGACCGCCCCGAAGGGCCTCACCGCAGCTTCCGGTATTGACGTCATGACCCACGCCATCGAGTCCTACGTCTCCATCATGGCTTCCGATTACACCAAGGGCCTCTCCGAGCGCGCCGCAAAGCTCGTCTTCGAGAACCTCCCGAGCTCCTTCACCAACGGTGCCAAGGATCCGCACGCTCGCGAGGAGATGCACAACGCATCCTGCATGGCCGGTATGGCATTCGGTAACGCCTTCCTGGGCCTCAACCACTCCATGGCCCACAAGCTCGGCGCTTTCCACCATCTGCCCCACGGCCTCGCAAACGCAGTCATCCTGACCCGCGTCATGCGTTACAACGCCGCCGAGGCTCCTGTCAAGATGGGAACCTTCTCTCAGTATCCTTACCCCAACGCGCTGCACAACTACGCCGAGATGGCTCGTTACTGCGGCATCGACGGCAAGGACGACCGTGAGGTCTTCGAGAACTTCATCACCAAGCTCACCGAGCTCTGCGACTTCATCGGTGTCAAGCACACCATCGCTGAGTACGGCGTTGACGAGAAGTACTTCCTCGACACCCTCGACGAGATGACCGAGCAGGCATTCAACGACCAGTGCACCGGCGCTAACCCCCGTTACCCGCTGATGAGCGAGATCAAGGAGCTCTACCTTGACGCCTACTACGGCCGCGAGCCTCAGGACTACGCCGTCTGCTAGTTTTAGCACGGTTTTTAACGGCGGGGGTGCACGGGTGTTTCACACACCCCCGCCGTCGCTTCTATCGCATCGTTGAAAGGATGCAACCATGCTGCTACCCGATTCCAAGACCGAGCTCGTCCGCCGTGGCAACAAGGTCGTTTACGACCTGGGCGACAAGATCGTCAAGGTCTTTAACGAGACCAAGCCCGTCTCCGACGTGTTCAACGAGGCTTTGAATCTTGCCCGCATCAATGAGTGCGGCATCCGCAGCCCCAAGGCTCTCGAGGTTTCCCAGCTCGAGAACGCCAACGGCTGGGCGCTCGTGACCGAGAAGGTTCCGGGCACTACCCTTGCCGAGAAGATGACTGCCGAGCCCCAGCGCTTTGGTGAGTACCTCGAGATGTTCGTCGACCTCCAGATCGAGATCCACGGCTACACCTCCCCGCTGCTCAACCGTCAGCGCGACAAGTACGCCCGCATGATCGACAGCCTTGATCAGCTCAATGCCACCACGCGCTACAACCTTCAGGAGCGTCTGGACGGCATGACCAAGGAGTTCAAGGTCTGCCACGGCGACTTCAACCCCTCCAACGTCATCGTCGGCGACGACGGCCAGCTCTATGTGTGCGACTGGGCACACGCCACCCAGGGCTCCCCTGCTGCCGACGTTGCCACCACCTACCTGCTCTTTGCCCTCAACAGCAAGGATCAGGCTGAGGCCTACCTGGAGCTCTACTGCGACCGCGCCGACATGCCCATGCAGGTCGTGCGTCAGTGGACGAGCATCGTCGCCGCTTCCGAGCTCGCTCGTAAGCGCAACGTGAACGATGAGTTCCTGAAGAACTGGATCGACGTCGTCGATTATCAGTAATATCTGAGCGATTTATTTCGCATCGGAGGCACAAGGAAAACCCCGCAGCTCGCATGGGCTGTGGGGTTTTCCTTTTAGATATCGAGGATGCTACAAGATAAAAGGACGGCCACGCATCTCCCCAATCTGGAGAAATGCGGGGCCGTCCCGTATATCGAACTACAAGCGAAATCGTCGATTAACGGCGAGCCGCCTTAACAAGCTCGGCAACCTTGGCGACGACCTCGTCGATCGCCACGTCCTCACGCTCGCCCGTGGCACGGTCCTTGAGCTCAACGGTGCCATTCTTAAGGCCGCGCTTGCCCAGAACCACCTGATACGGGAAGCCCATGAGGTCGTTATCGGCAAACTTAAAGCCCGGACGCTCATCGCGATCGTCGACGACGACCTCGATACCCTCGGCACACAGGCCATCAACAATCTGCTCGCAGACGGTAGCGCACTCTTCCTTCTTGGGATCAAGCGGAATCACCGCGACCTCGTACGGGGCAACGGAGACCGGCCAGACGATGCCGTGCTCGTCGTTGTGCTGCTCCACGACGGCAGCAAGCGAGCGGGACACACCAACGCCGTAGCAGCCCATGATGAGCGGCTTCTCCTTGCCGTCCTCGTCCATAAAGGTGGCACCCATGGCCTCGGAATACTTGGTGCCCAGCTGGAAGACCTGAGAGACCTCGATGCCGCGGGCAGCGGAGAGCGGCTTGCCGCAGTGCGGGCAGGGGTCGCCGGCGACAACGGTGACCAGATCGGCCCACTCATCGACGGTAAAGTCGCGCTCGGGGCAGGCACCGGTAAAGTGATAATCGACCTCGTTGGCACCGCAGGCCCACTGCTTGGAATCGCGCAGGCTCTCGTCGCACACCAGACGAATGCCATCGGGCAGGTTAACCGGTCCGATAAAGCCCTTGTGCAGACCGTTCGCCTGAAGCTCCTCGTCGGTCATCATGCGATAGCCCTTGCCAAAGACGTGCTCGGCCTTGCAATCGTTGAGCTCGTGATCGCCCGGAACAATGGCCACGACCGGCTTGCCCTCGGCGTCGATGAGTGCCAGCGACTTGCGCGTGCCGTTCTCGGGGAACCCAAAGAACTTAGCAACTGCCTCAATGGTGCCCATGCCCGGAGTCTCGACCTTGGTAAGCGTACCGTCGCCAGGACCCTCGGTCACGACGACCTTGGTGCTTGCCGCCTCGTCATCGGCAGCAAAGCCGCAATCGTCGCAGTAGACCAGCGGAGCCTCGCCGGCGTCGGCCAAAGCCATGTACTCAACGGAGGTATCGCCACCGATCTCACCGGAGTCGGCAACAACGGGAAGGGCCTTGATATAGCAGCGCTCGCAGATGTTAGCGTAGGCCTGCTTCATCTTGTCATATTCCTCCTGCAGGCTCTCCTGCGTGGCGGAGAAGCTGTAGGCGTCCTTCATGATGAACTCGCGACCGCGCATCAGGCCAAAGCGGGGGCGGAACTCGTCGCGGAACTTATCCTGGATGTGGTAGAGGTTAACGGGTAGCTGCTTGTAGGAGCGCAGCTCATTGCGCACTAGGGCCGTGACGGTCTCCTCGTGCGTGGGGCCCAGGACGAACTCGCGACCATGACGGTCGTCAAAGCGCACAAGCTCCTTGCCATAGGCGTCGATGCGGCCGGACTCGCGCCATAGCTCAGCGTCGACCATAATGGGCATCATGAGCTCCTGGGCGCCGGCGGCGTCCATCTCGTCGCGCACGATGTTCTCGATCTTGCGAATCGAGCGCCAAGCAAGCGGCAGGTAGGAATATAGACCGGCGGCCTCCTTGCGGATCATGCCGGCACGGAGCAGCAGACGGTGGCTGGCGAGCTCAGCGTCCGCCGGATCCTCTTTAAGCGTCGGCGCATAAAGCTTAGACATATACATTGCTCGGGTCATTTATTTCTCCTCAATTAGCTTGTCGACCTCGGCCATAAGCGCGTCGACAATTTGGTCCTCAGCTACTTTACCAATGATCTGGCCATGCGAAAAGAGCAAGGCCAGACCACGTCCGCAAGCAACGCCCAGGTCGGCATCAGAAGCCTCACCGGGGCCATTAACGGCACATCCCATAACGGCAATCGAAAGCGGCGCGGCATAGTTCTTAAGCCGCTCGGTTACTTCCTCGGCGATGGGAATCAGGTTAACCTGGCAGCGGGCGCACGTGGGGCACGAGACAATCTCGGGACCACGGCGACGCAGGCCCAGCGACTGCAAAATTCCCCAGGCAACCGGCGGCTCCTCAACCGGATCGGCTGTGAGCGACACACGCATGGTGTCGCCAATGCCTTCGGAAAGCAAGATACCCAAGCCTACAGAGCTCTTGATGGTGCCCTGGAGCTTGGTCCCCGCCTCCGTCACGCCCAGGTGAAGCGGAACGTGGGGAATCTCACGCGACAGGGCTCGATAGGTATCAAGCGTCGTTTGCACGCTATGGGCCTTGGCCGAAAGCACAATGTTCGTAAAGCCGCGGTCCTCAAAGTGCTTGACGAAGCGCTCGCTCGACATCACGAGCTTTTCGGGCTGCGTGAGGTCTTCGCGCTCGGCGATATCCTGCTCAAGCGAGCCCGCGTTCACGCCAATGCGAATCGCGCACCCAGCGGCGCCCGCGGCATCGATCACGGCATCGACCTTGGCCCAATCGCCAATGTTGCCGGGATTGATGCGGAGCTTGGCGGCACCGGCCTCCACAGCGCCAATGGCCAGCTTGTGGTTAAAGTGGATATCGGCAACGATTGGCACCGGAGACTCGGCACAGATGGTGCGGAAACCCTCAAGCGCGGCCTCAGTGGGCACGCTCACACGCACGATATCGCAGCCAGCCTGCGCCAACGCGCACACTTGCGCAAGCGTTGCCTGAGCATCAGCGGTATCGGTGCAGGTCATGGATTGGACCACCACCGGCGCGCCGCCACCGATCTGCACACCGCCCACATGCACGGGGCGCGTCAACTCGCGAGGCAAAGGATGGGATAAAGACAATCCAAACACTCCCCTACAGAATAAATCGAAGGATGTCGGAACGAAGCATATAGACAAACAGCAGCGCAAAGAGCGCGATGCCCACATAGCTCACAATCGTCTGGACCTTGAGCGGAAGCTCGCGGCCCACAATCTTTTGAATGATCTCGATGACCAGCTTACCGCCATCGAGTGGTGGGATGGGAAGCAGGTTCATAAAGCCAAGCGAGAACGAAATGAGGGCGGCAAACGAAAGGAATGTAGCAGGGCCGGCAGCAGCAGCCTGTGAGGACATAACGCTAATTCCCACGATCGAGGAGGACTGATCGAGGATCTCCATCGTATGCTGCGGCTGGAGCAGGCGCATCACGCCCTCCGCTGTCTGCACGACATAGGAGAACGACAGGCGAGCCGACGTGATGGGGTCTAAACGGACCACCTGTGTAGAGGCATACACACCTAGGCGCTCGTCCTCTTTGAGCGCAACCGCGGTCGAATGCTGCTTGCCGTCACGCTCGTACTCGATGGCGATATCGTCCTTTCCGGCAGCCTTGCCGATGGCATCGTAAACGTCCATCCAGGTAGAGCACGATACTCCGTCAACCGAAAGGATCGCGTCGCCGCCCTCGATACCCGCCTTGGCGGCAATAGACCCCTCGTCAACCTGACCGATCACGTTGGTATCCATCGGCACGGTGACACCCGCAATAGAGTAGATGCTCATAAGCAGCAAAAAGCCCGTCAGGATATTGACGAGAATGCCCGCGAGCAGCATAAAGGCGCGCTTGAGAAAACCCTGGCCCAGATAGGTATGCGAACGCTCTTGCGCAAGGAACTCGGCTTCGCCGCACGGCAGCTCCCACACATCGCCCTCGGTAGTCGCATGCTCTCGATCGAAACGACGGCCGTCAAAGGTGGTGTAACCCGCCGCGTCTCGCGGCAGCGTCTGATACTTGGTGGGATAGTAGCTCGGCGAGGGTTTCTCCCCTTCCTCATACCAAGGCGCGATAGAGCCCCAACCCAAGAGCAAGGCGCATGCCTCGAGCACATCCTCCTCGGATAGCTCGAGCTCGGCGGCAAGGTCGGTCACGGTCACACGACCATGACGATAGATAGCCGCGAGCACGCGATCGGCGCAGGAGACGTCGGTCGGATCCATACCGCAGATGGCAGCGTAGCCACCCAGCAGCAGCGGGGTCACGCCAAACTTGGTTCCAATGCGACGCGACGTGTAATGGATGTCAAAGCGGCACGGCAGGCCCAAAAAGAACTCGGTCACACGGACGCCGCAGGCACGCGCCGCCAAAAAGTGGCCGCCCTCGTGCAAAAACACGAGGACGGAAAGCATCAGCAGGCCCCAAAAGACCGATGAGAGAACGCTCAGAACAGTATCCATAAAACGAAAAAGCAATCCTTATGGGTTAGGAACGGGTTGCGGCGAGCACCTGCGCAGCCTTTTCACGCGCCCACGCATCGATGTCGCGAAGCTGCTCAAACGAATCGACCGCCTGCATATCGTGGGCATCCATGCAGGATTCCACAATGCGATCGATATCGGTAAAGCTGCAGCCATCGTGCAGGAAGGCATCGACGGCGACCTCGTTGGCGGCATTGAGCACGCACGGCATGGTGCCACCCGTCTTGCCGGCACGTTCGGCCAGTGCCAGACAGCGGAAGGTATCCATGTCGGCAGCATCAAACGTGAGCTGCCCCAGCTCGCGGAAATCGATACGAGGCGCCGGGGTATCCCAACGCTCGGGATACGAGAACGCGAACTGGATGGGAATACGCATGTCGGAAGCACCGAGATGCGCCATCACGGAGCCGTCGGCAAACTCGACCATAGAGTGAATCTTGGACTGACGCTGCACGACCACGTTAATGAAATCGAGGTCGCAGTTAAACAGATGCATGGCCTCAATGCGCTCCAGGCCCTTGTTCATGAGGGTGGCGGAGTCGATGGTGATCTTGGCGCCCATGGCCCACGTGGGATGTGCGAGGGCATCGGCACGCGTCACGCGATTGAGCTCGTCGCGCGTGCGGCCAAAGAACGGACCGCCCGAGCAGGTGAGCCAAATACAATGAGCCTCGCGCGGGTTCTCCCCCAGATAGCACTGGTAGATGGCGGAGTGCTCAGAGTCGACTGGAATAAGCTGGCCCGGTTGCGCCAACGGCATAAGCAAGTCGCCACCGACGACGAGGGACTCCTTGTTGGCAAGGGCAAGGCGCTTATTCGAGGTCAAGGCCGCATGGCTCGCCTCGAGACCGGCGGCGCCCACAATAGCAACGAGCACGCAGTCGACATCGTCGCGACGCGCGAGCTCGCAAACCGCCTGCGCGCCAACGCCGAGCTTCGTTCCCTCGGGCAACTCCTGCAGCACGGCGTCATCGCCATGAGCGACATCGGCCACGGCAACCGCCGGAACCGAGAACTCGCGGGCAGCGGCAACGAGCTCCGAGGTGCTGGAGTTAACGGACAGCGCCGTCACCTGCAGGCGATCGGCATGCTGACGGCACACATCGAGTGCCTGGGTGCCGATAGAGCCCGTACAGCCCAGGATGGCAACACGGAGACGTCCATCGGGGCCATACGTCGTCTGGAAGGACATTACAGCACGCCTCCGATCATCAGCATCAGCTGCGCGGTGATGCAACCGAAGATAAGCGAATCGCTACGGTCGAGCATGCCGCCGTGGCCCGGGATAAGGTTGCCGGAATCCTTGACGCCCACGCCACGCTTGATACGCGACTCGATGAGGTCGCCGATAACGCCCAGGACGGACACGACCACGCCGCACAGCAGCGCATAGGGCAGGCTGAGCTTATAGAAGTGCGTCGCCCACAGGATGAGCCAAATCAAAACCGAGCCCAGGATGCCGCCGACAAATCCCTCCCAGCTCTTTTTGGGAGAGATCTTGGGAACCATCTTGTGCTTACCGATACGGCTGCCCACGATGTAGGCAAACGAATCGGAGACCCAAAGGGACGCGCAAACACCCACCGAAAGCAGGGCGCCGGCAAAACCGGGCACAGCATCGCGCAGCAGCACGATAGCCGACAGCATAAAGCCAGTGTAGATGGGACCCATGAGCGTCACGGCCACATCAGAGATGCGGGTACGCGGCGACCAAACATACCAAATGCCCACAGCGAGCATCAGGGCAAAAAGCAGGGCATTCAGCAACATCGAATCGCCCAACGCCGACAGCGGAAAGAGTACGGCGGCAGCGATACCCATGCGCTCGTTAGCCATCTTGCCATCGAGCCTCGTCATGCGGAAAAACTCATAGCAGCACAGGCCGCTCATGACAGAAACAAAGATGGCCGTGGGCACAATACCCAAAACCAGGCACAGGATAAAGACAACGGCATAGACGATACCGGCGGCGGCACGGGTGATAAAGCCGGCAAGCCACGAACCGGTGCCATTCTTCGCTGCGGGCGCTCCCGCAGCGACAGCCTTGCGCTCAGATGTCTTGGGAGCAATTGCCTTGGGACGATCGGACACGATTAAGCCTCCTCGGTCTTGCTCAGTCCACCAAACCTACGGTCACGGCCCTGATAGGCCAAAATGGCGTCGACAAGGCCCCAACGATCAAAGTCGGGCCAATAGGTATCGGTGACGTAGAACTCTGAATAAGCCACCTGCCACAGCAGATAGTTCGAAAGGCGCAGCTCACCAGAGGTGCGAATCACAAGCTCAGGATCGGGAAGACCAGCGGTATAGAGGTGGGAAGCCACCATATCGTCATCAATTGCGGCAGGATCGATCTTACCGGCGGCAGCGTCGAGTGCGATCTGACGGACAGCACGGGTAATCTCGGCGCGCGCGCCGTAGTTGACAGCAAGCGCCAGCGTCATACCGGTGTGATGGGCGCACTCGGCAAGACCGCGTTCAAAAACGTCGCGGGTCTTCTTGGGTAGCGCGGAAATGTCGCCCAAAAAGACAACGCGAACGTTTTCGCGCTTCAGAAGCGGCAGCTCGTCGATAAACGTCTTGGCAAACAGATGCATCAAGACGTTGACCTCATGCTGCGGGCGGTTCCAGTTTTCAGTAGAAAACGCATAGGCCGAAAGCACGTCGACGCCCAGACGCACGCAGGCGGTAATAATCTCGCGAAGGGAGACGATACCCGCCTTGTGGCCCTCGGTGCGTGCAAGACCGCGCGACGTGGCCCAACGACCGTTACCGTCCATGATGCACGAGATATGGTGCGGAATGTTATTGAGGTCAAGGTCGGAAAAACCAACGCCCGCAGGGGCGTCGGCAAAGTACTCGACCAGTTTATGCTCGTCGTATTGCACCTTAGATCTCCATGACCTCGGCTTCTTTTTCCTTCAGAAGCTCCTCGACCTTGGCGACATACTCATCAGTGTGCTTCTGGACCTTGGCCTGCTCGCGACGGACATCGTCCTCGGTGAGCTCCTCATCGCGCTCGAGCTTGTTGTTGAAGTCGCGACGGATGTTACGGATAGACACCTTGGCCTGCTCGGCGTACTCGCGGCACTCCTTGACGAGCTCGCGACGGCGCTCCTCAGTGGGAGCCGGGAACGGAAGACGGACGACGGTGCCATCGGAGTTGGGGGTAATACCCAGATCGGAAGCGCCGATGGCCTTGACGATAGCATTGATGAGCGCCTTGTCCCACGGCTCGATGAGCAGCATGTGGGCCTCGGGGGTCTTGACAGCGGCAACCTGCGTGACCGGCGTGGGAACACCGTAATAATCGACGGTGATGTCGGACAGAATGTTGGCATTGGCGCGGCCGGTACGAACCTTGGAGAAGTTATGCTTGAGGGACTCGAGCGACTTGTCCATATGGGCGGTGATGTTCTCTGCCATGCTTAATCCTCCTGATAGACGAGCGTGCCGACGGGCTCACCCGAAAGCGCGCGCTTGACGGTGTCCTCGCCATCGATGTTGAGGACCAAAATCGGCATACGGTTGTCCTGGCACAGTGCCGTAGCCGTGGAATCCATAACCTGCAGACCGCGGACGAGAACCTCGTGATAGGTAATCTTGTCAAAACGGACGGCATCGGCGCACTTGACGGGATCCTTGTCGTAGATGCCGTCAACCTTGGTGGCTTTAATCAGAATCTCGGCGCCGATCTCGCACGCACGAAGAGCCGCGGCGGTGTCGGTCGTAAAGTACGGATTGCCTGAACCGGCGGCAAAAATAACGACGTTGCCCTTGGAAAGGTGGTTGATGGCGCGGCGGCGAATATAGGGCTCGCAGATCTCGTTCATCTGGATAGCGCTCATCACGCGGCAGGGAACATCGTTATGCTCGAAGGCATCCTGCAGGGCGAGCGCGTTCATAACGGTTGCCAGCATGCCCATGTAGTCGGCCTGAGCACGCTCCATGCCACCGGCAGCGCCGGCCATGCCGCGGAAAATATTGCCGCCGCCGACAACGACGCCGACCTCATGGCCAACGGCTAGCAGCTCCTTGACCTGCTTGGCAAGATGGTCGGTAACCTTGGGGTCGATGCCATATTGGCCGTCGCCCATCAGTGCTTCGCCGGAAAGCTTAAGAAGCACGCGTTTATATCGGATGTCGGACAAAGCGATCCTCCTTTAATTAGACTCTCAATATGATATCAAAGGCTCTGATAAGAGCCATGAAAAAGCAGGCTGTGAGTAAAACCCACAGCCTGCTCATTACCAGCTACAAGAGCTTATTTACTCGCCACGGACCAGACGGTCAAAGGCAACGACGGTAATGGTGTCGCCGAGCTCCTTGGAGACCTGCTCAGCGTACTTCTTGATGGTGAGGGAGCTGTCCTTGATGAACTCCTGCTCGGTGAGCACGGACTGCTTGTAGAACTTCTCCAGACGGCCGACAGCCATCTTCTCCTGGATAGCCTCGGGCTTACCGGACTCGGCAGCCTGAGCCATGTAGATCTGCTTCTCGTGCTCGACGGTCTCGGCCGGAACCTGATCGCGGGTAGCGCAGATCGGGGCGACGGCGGCAACCTGAAGGGCAACGTCGTGAGCGAAGGTCTTGAAGGATTCAGCCTGAGCGGTCTCAGCCTTCTCGAAGGCGAACTCGACGAGGACGCCGATCTTACCACCCATGTGGATGTAAGAAGCGAGCGCGCCGTTCTCAGCCTTGCGGGCAGCGAAGCGGGAGATCTTCATGTTCTCGCCCATGATGTGAATCATCTCGGTGAGCTCGGAGGAAACGGTCTCCTCGCCCATCGGCTTCTCGAGCAGAGCATCGACGTCAGCAGGCTCGGTGGTAGCGACAACCTCGGCGACCTTGGAAGCAAAGCCGGTGAACTTGGCGTTAGAGCCAACGAAGTCGGTCTCGCAGGAGAGCTCGAGCAGAGCGCCGGTCTTGCCATCCTCGGAGACGAACGCGGCGACAGCGCCCTCGTTGGTCTCACGGCCAGCCTTCTTGGCAGCCTTGGCAAGGCCGTTCTTACGCAGAACGTCGACAGCGGCGTCCATGTCGCCGTCAGCCTCGACGAGAGCCTTCTTGCACTCCATCATCGGGGAGTCGGTCATCTCGCGGAGCTGCTTGACCATAGCGGCGGTAATCTGGGCCATTGTGGTTCCTTTCAAAGAGATGAAAAAGAATTAACTAAGACTGATTTACTCGGCCTTGGGCTCAGCGGCCATCTCGGCCTCGGAGACCTGCTCCTTGCCGGAGCCAGCGAGGCAGGCGTCAGCCATGAGCTCGCACATAAGGGTGACAGCGGAGATAGCGTCATCGTTGCAGGGGATGCCGTACTCGACCTCGTCGGGATCGGAGTTGGTGTCGATCAGGGCGACGACGGGGATGTTCAGGCGCTGGGCCTCCTTGATGGCGTTCTCCTCGCGCTTGGTGTCGATGACGAAGAGAGCCTGGGGCAGACCCTTCATGTCGCGGGCGCCACCGAGGTTGGTCTGGAGCTTAGTGAGCTCCTTGCCGAGAACAGCCTGCTCCTTCTTGGGCAGAACAGCCATGCGGCCGTCCTCGACCATGGCCTCGAGCTCCTCCATGCGGTTGATGCGGGAGCGGATGGTGACGAAGTTGGTCAGCATACCGCCGAGCCAACGCTGGTTGATGTAAGGCATGTTGGCGCGCTCAGCAGCGTTCTTGACGGCCTCCTGAGCCTGCTTCTTGGTGCCGACGAACAGCACGTTGCCACCCTTGGCGACGTTCTTGACGAAGGTGTAGGCCTGGTCGGCGTCGAGGATGGTCTGCTTGAGGTCGAGGATGTAGATGCCGTTGCGCTCACCGAAGATGAACGGCTTCATCTTGGGGTTCCAGCGACGGGTCTGGTGACCGAAGTGGCAGCCGGCCTCGAGCAGGGTGCGGATATTAATCTTGGTAGCCATGTTAAACCTCCTGTGGTTTGCCTCCGCGCGGGGTCATCCTCCAAAACCAACCCGGACATGTGCTACCAAAGCCCGGGCACCACGGTATGAAGTAGCCGCGCGTGCGTGATAAAAACATGTTGCCGTGAAGCAACCCGATGAATGATAGCAGGAATGCATCTTCCTGCCAACCCGCAATCAAAACCACACACCTGAGTGCGGCGCGGGACGTCCCAGCCACTATTCGCCGCGGGGATGGGCTTGAGCCACGGCACGTTTGAGCCGATCGGGCGTGAGATGCGTGTAAATCTGCGTTGTAGACAGGCTCGCATGGCCCAGCAGCTCTTGAACCGAGCGCAGGTCCGCACCGCCCTCGAGCAAATCGGTCGCAAAGGTATGGCGCATCGCATGCGGGGCAATGTCGGCCGGAATGCCGGCGAGCGTCGCCAGCGTATGGAACCGCCGCCTGAGCATGGCGGCACTCATGCGATTGCCGCGCGCCGATATAAGCAGCGGATGCGGCCCGGTAGCGGGGTCACGGCGCTTTGCCTGAGCGAGCAACTCCGGCCTCCCCTCCTCAATATAGAGACGCGTCGCCTCGAGTGCGCGACGATACAGAGGGACGATACGCTCCTTGCTCCCCTTGCCCCAAAGTCGCAGCGTTCGCTCGGACCAACCAATAGACTCCACGTTGAGCGCCGCGAGCTCCGAGATTCGCGCGCCGGAGGCATAGAGCAACTCAAGCATCGCCGCATCGCGCAGTCCCGCGGGCGTCGAGGTATCAGGCGTCTTGAGCAGCGCCTCGACCTGCTTGTTCGTAAGGACGCCCGGCAGGTCACGCGGCAGCTTGGGCGATGCGATCGCCGAGACCGCATCGCCCTCGACAATCCCCTCGGCAGCCATCCAGCGATAGAGAGATCGGATAGCCGACAGGTGCGCCGCAAGCGTTCGGGGAGCCACCTGCTCACGCGAAAGCTCAGCAAGATAGCGACGAATGGTGCGCACGTCGGCAGCGAAAGCATCGTTATCCTCGCGCTCGCACCAGGCAGCGAAGCGCTCCAGCCTCGAGCCATAGGCCGTCACCGTGTTGGGAGAAAGTCCCTCGACGCGTGCGATATAGGCGATAAACGAGTCGACGGTGTCGTACAGGTCAAAGGCTATGACCGGTCGCCTCCAAACAAGCCGGAACGCGTGGCCAAGTAGGCATCGAGGGCCTCGAGCGCACGGTCCGCATAGGCCTGATAGCGGTCGCGCTTGCTGCGGCGCTTACCGTCCTCGAGCGGCGGCACCAGGCCAAAGTTGACATGCATAGGCTGATAGCCCACGGTGGCAGGATCGGTCGCGTAGCCCACGAGCGCACCCAGGGCACCCACACGCGGCAACTCGACGCCCGCAGCACCGATAGCCTCGGCATAGGTGTTGAGCGCCGCGAGCAGACCTGTCGCCACGGCTTCCATGTATCCCTCGGTACCGGTGATCTGACCGGCCAGACGCACGCCGGTACCGGGCACGGCAAAGGTGCCATCGAGCACGTGCGGGGCGTCGACAAAGGTATTGCGGTGCATGACACCGTAGCGGAAGAACTCAGCGTTCTCCAGGCCCGGCACCATATGGAAGACGCGCTTCTGCTCGCCAAAGGTCAAGTTGGTCTGGAAGCCCACCAGGTTATAGGCGGTCTTCTCCTTGTTCTCGGCACGCAGCTGAATCGCCGCCCAGGGGCGACGTCCGGTACGCGGGTCGGTGAGGCCGACGGGCTTCATGGCGCCAAAGCGAATGGCGTCCTTGCCGGTGCGCGCAACTTCCTCGGCAGGCTGGCAGGCCTGGAACAGATCGCCGCCCTCAAAGTCTTTGAGCACCACGCGGTCGGCCGTGGTAAGCGCCTCGATAAAGGCCTCGTACTCCTCCTTGTTGAGCGGAGCGTTGAGATAGTCGCCGCTCCCCTGCTCCTCGTAGCGCGACTGCGAGAACAGCACGTCCATATCGAGCGTGGAGGCATCGACGATCGGCGCCGCGGCATCGAAGAACGCAAGGGCGTCGCCACCGACGAGCTTCATGACCTCTTCGCTCAGCGCCGGTGAACACAGCGGGCCCGCGGCAATGACCACGTGACCCTCGGGAATCTGCGTGACCTCGCCGTGCACGACCTCGATATTGGGACGAGCGGCAACCTCGGCCTCGACAAGCTCGGAAAACTTGACGCGGTCGACCGCCAAGGCGCCACCGGCGGGAACAGCCGCGCGATGGGCGCAATCGAGCAGGACTGAACCCATGCGCTCAAGCTCAGCTTTCAGCAAACCAGCCGCGGAATCCGGACGGGTCGACTTAAACGAATTGGAGCAGACGAGCTCTGCCAGATGATCGGTATGGTGGGCCGGGGAGCTCACCTGGGGGCGCATCTCGCACAGCTTTACGGCAAACCCGCGGTCTGCAAGCTGGATCGCGCACTCCGAACCCGCCAGACCGCCACCGATAACCGTCACCTGATCGAACTGCATCTGCAAACACCTTTCTAATTGACACGTTTTCCATTGTGACCGAAGGGTGTCTGGGCGTGAAGGGCAAACTTGGAGGGCGCATACTTTCCATCCATCATGCGCTCGATAAGGCCCTCGAGTTCAAGCGAACCCAAGAGTTTGAGTACGCCGACAGCATCGAGCGAGACGAGCGCCGCAATGTCGTCGACCTTGAGTGGAGAGGCGATGAGCGCATGCATCACGGTCTGCTGCGTTGGATTCAGGTCGGCAATGCCGGGAGCATCGGGGCGCGAGTAGCGCAGGGTGCCGTAGATGCGTGAGATAGCCATCTCGATAGATTCCTCGTCGATGATGCAGCAGGCACCGTTCGCAATGAGGTAATTCGTGCCACGCGACTCGGGCGATAGGATCGACCCCGGCACGGCAAGAAGTTCGCGCCCCAAATCCATAGCAGCCTCGGCTGTGGAAAACGTCCCAGAAGGCATACCCGCCTCGGATACAAAGAGGGCTTGCGACAGGGCCGCGATTACGCGATTGCGGCGCGGAAAGGCGAACTTGCGCGGACCCATGCCCCACGGAGAGATCGACACGACCGCGCCACCCGTATCAAGCGTGCGCGTAATCAGCCCCGCGCTCGAACGCGGGTAGACCACGTCGGCGCCCGTCCCCAGCACCACAACGTGTTTGCCGCCGGCGTTGACCGCAGCCCAACCCGAGGCCTGGTCACAACCGACCGCACCGCCCGAAACTACCGTCACTCCCGCCTCAACCGCCACCTTCGCCGCAAGCTCTGCCACGGCAAGACCATACGGCGAGGCCTTTCGCGCACCGATGATGGAGAGCGCGGGCGTCGAAAGCGCCTCGGGGTTGCCGCGCACATAGAGCGTCTGAGGTACATCAGAAAGCTCCAAAACGGTCTCGGGATACAACGCGTCACCTGGATGCAGCTCGAAGGTCCCCTCAACCATCATTGGTCCCTCCTTCCCTGGTACATCGCCGCCTCGAGCACGTGGTCCTGCGTCACCTGCTCGCTCTCGGCGACATCTGCGATCGTGCGCGCAATGCGAACAAGGCGCACGATGCCACGCCCTGTGAGATGCGTGCGCTTCGACAGGCCGAGCACACACTTCTCCGCCGCATCATCGAGCTCAAAGGTCGAAACGACGCCGTCAATGGACCGTGTCTCGTCATCCTCGGCCTCGGCATCCGCATCGTCCATGCGGGATTCGCGCCAAGCGCGAAAGGCGCGACCGCGCACAACGTAGTCACGTAACTCGGCCGACGACATGCCCTCCGCACCCTCGATAATCACTTGAGGGTCGGGACGGGTCACATCAATCATCATGTCGATACGGTCGGCCAAAGGACCGCGCAGTTTAGACCGATAGCGCTCGACCATCGCCGCCGAGCAGCGACACGGCACCTCGCGATCGCCCAAAAAGCCGCAGGGGCAGGGATTGCTCGCAGCCAGCAGCTGAAAGCGCGACGGGAAGGTAAAAGCCCCGTCGACGCGTACGATCCTCACGTAGCCGCGCTCGATGGGCTGACGCAGCGTCTGCAGCACGCCAGTGGGAAACTCGGCAAGCTCGTCCAAAAAGAGCACGCCGCCATGAGCAAGGCTGATCTCACCCGGGTGCACCGGGCGCCCACCGCCGATAAGGCCTGCGGTCGAAATACTGTGGTGGGGACTGCGGAAGGGGCGGTGCCCCGCCAACAAGCCATCAATGTTCTCACCCAAAACCGAATGGATGCACAGTGCCTCCTGCTGATCCTCAACGGAAAGCTCGGGTAGGATGCCGGTCATACGGCGTGCGAGCATCGTCTTGCCCGATCCCGGAGACCCGATCATGAGCAAGCCGAGTTCTCCTGCCGCCGCAAGCGCCATGCCGCGTTTAGCGACTTCCTGCCCCAGCACGTCGGCATAGTCGAGCTCGGGCTCAAAGGTCGCCTCGACACCCTCGGAATCCAAGTAGTGCCGTGCGGCATCGCCCATGCCGTGAGCAAGCTGAGACAGATGGTCGATAAAGCCGCAATCCACGCCCGCGAGTGGCACATGCTGGTCGGACCTGCCGGCGATAAAAGACAGCCCCATGTCGCGAGCCAATAGCTGAAACGCCACCTCGCCTTTGACAGGAAGCACCGTGCCGTCCAAGCCGAGCTCGCCGGCGATAAGACAACGATCGAGGTTGTCGCGGGGAATCTGACCATCGGCCGCTAGAACCGCGATGGCGATGGGCAGATCAAAGCCGCTACCGGTCTTGCGAATATCGCCGGGCGCCAGATTGACCGTAATGCCCGAGCGCGGGATCTCAAAGCCGGCCGAGCGCATCGCACAGCGAATACGACCACGTGACTCCATCACCTCCATACTCGGGATGCCGAGCATCTGAATGCCCGGAACGCCGCCGGCAAGCGAGACCTCGACCGTGACGTGAATCGCCTCGACGCCGCGGATGCAGGCCGCGTGAACGGCAAACGTCTCGAACGCCATCACGACACCTGCCAATCGAACGCGTTGTACTGGTGCTCGATCTCGGCAATATGCCCGTCGCGGATGGTGACGCCCACGGCATCGAAGCGAATCGCCTTGAGCGGATAATGCTCCATGAGATAGCAACTTGCGATGCGGCGGTAGCGGCGTTGCTTTTGGGCGTCCACGGCCTCCTCGGGAAAGACCCGCGTGTTGCAATCCAGCGCAACGCGTCTGGTCTTGACCTCGGCCATCACCACGACATCGTCGAGCTCATCGAGCAGCACCAGATCGGCCTCGCCCTCGGTGCAACGATAACCCTGCTCCAGCAAGGTGTAGCCGCGCTCGTTAAAGTAGTCGATGGTGATCAGCTCGCCCAGCATGCCCAGCTCGCGGGGACTGAGTCCCTTGATAAACTCGGGCGTCATCGCCCCGCAGTCGAGCTCGCCGTTTTCCCAACGCTCCTTGAGCTGCTGCGTCTTGCTCTTTTTGCTTGCGGCACTCATGGGGTCTCCTTTCCCGCACACTGCATTGCCCCGATGATGAGGGCACCTTTCATGCGGGTAAGTACCGGAAGCAAACCAAAAGCTGACCAAATGCCGACAAAAAACGGGCCGTACGCAGCAATGGTGCTGCATACGGCCAGCTACCAGCAGGTTTATAAAACCCCAGAGGTCCCTGTCTCCACAATTGGCCTAGAAAAGGCGCTCAGTCTGCAGAAAGTTTCCGCAAAAGCTCACGCGATGCAGCGGACAAAGTCCATGTTTGCGAATGGCCTCGATGTGCTCGGGGCTCGCATAGCCCTTCGACTCGGCCAGATGGTACTCGGGGTACTCGGCGTCGTACTCGACCATCATCTCGTCACGCGTGACCTTGGCCATGATGGACGCTGCGGCGATGCAGGCGATCTTGGCATCGCCTTTCACCACATCGCGCTCGTTAGGAACAGCGCCCAAGGGGTTGCCATCCATGAGGACGCAGTCGGGCTCGAGCCCCGTATCGGCCACGGCGCCCGCAACGGCGGTACGGATAGCACGGGCCATGCCCATCTCATCGATATCCTTAGGCGCGATATGGCAAAAACCGATCGCCGTCGCCACCTCGGCAATCTTCACTGAGAGCAACTCGCGGCGCGCCGGCGTGAGCTTTTTGGAATCGTTGATGCCCCAGACGCGCGGCTCCATAGGAAGGCAGACAGCGCATACCGTCAAAGGACCGGCCACCGATCCGCGACCCACCTCGTCGACACCAACGACCACCCCATCGCCGCCAAGCTCATGCATAAGCTCGTACATGTCATTGACGCGCTCGCGCTCGGCAAGTTCCTTGGCATGGCGCTTAAGAGCACGCTCGCAAGCCTTGATTACCTGCTGGCGCGGGTCCTCGCGATAATGCTCCACGAGGGCGGGAATCTCCTCAAACGTAGCGCTCGCCAACTCACCGGCAACCTGCGATGCCGAAACCGAGCTCGTCATGTTGGCCATACCAGGCCCTCCTTGCATGCAAATCAGATAAAAAGAAGGGCCACCCGAAGGTGACCCTTGTGTCCAAACGAGTGGACAGACGCTGCGATCTTCTTAGCGCTTCTCGGGGATGCGAGCAGCCTTGCCCACCTTGTCGCGGAGGTAGTACAGCTTGGCGCGACGGACGCGACCATGACGGACGACCTCGAGCTTGGCGATCTTGGGGCTGTGAAGCGGGAAGGTACGCTCAACACCGACACCGAAGGAAATCTTGCGGACGGTGAAGGTCTCACGGGCACCGGCGCCGGCCATGCGGATGACGTCACCCTGGAAAACCTGGATGCGCTCGCGGTCGCCTTCCTTAATGCGGTAGTGAACCTTGACGTTGTCGGCAACGCGGACCTGCGGGATGTCCTCGCGGATCTGCTGACGCTCGATTGCGCGGATGTAATCCATGTGCAATTCCTTACTCTTCTAGAGGTGCCGTACCACCTTGGCCGGCACGTAGTTGAACAAACGTATTCGAGTATACACGCGCGGGTTTCTGCTGCAAGAACAATTTTTTACGCAGACAAAAAGACAAAACCCGCACATGATAACCGCCCACCTCACGAATGAGACGGGCGGCATGAAGGGGGCTACGCTAGGCGCCCAAACCCAAAACGTTAGGCGGAACGCTTGGCTTCGAGCTTGGCCTGGGCGGCCGCAAGACGTGCGAGGGGCACGCGATAGGGTGAGCAGGACACGTAGTCCACGTCGGCCACGTTAAACAGGCCCTTGATGGACTCGGGGTCGCCGCCGTGCTCGCCGCACACGCCAAAGTGCATGTCAGGATTGGTGGCGCGACCCTTCTCGACAGCCATACGCACCAGCTCGAGTACTGCCGTATCGATGGTCTCGAAGGGGTTGTCCTTCAGAATCTTCTTATGCATGTACAGCGGAATGAACTTGGCCTCGGCATCGTCACGAGAGAAGCCGAAGGTCGTCTGGGTAAGATCGTTGGTGCCAAAGCAGAAGAAGTCGGCATGGCGGGCGATCTCGTCGGCGACCATGCAGGCGCGCGGCAGCTCGAGCATCGTGCCCACGGGAATATTGAGCTCGACGCCCTCCTCGGCGGAAACCTCGGCGATCACGCGCTCGATAACCTCGCGGGTCTGTACATGCTCCGCCGTAATGGAGACGAGCGGAACCATGATCTCGGGACGCGGATCGACGCCTTCCTTGATGAGGCGAGCGGCAGCCGTGGCGACGGCGCGGACCTGCATGAGCGGCAGATCGCTAAAGACAACGGACAGGCGCACGCCGCGCAGGCCGAGCATCGGGTTGGACTCGACCATGCCGTCGATACGACGCAGGCGGGCTCGCAGGACGGCAAGCTCTTCCTCGCTGGCGCCAGCGGCTTCCTTCTTGGTGATGGCGACCTCGAGCTCGCGAGGATTATCCAGGAACTCATGAAGCGGCGGATCGAGCAGGCGAACAACTACGTCGCGACCGGACATGGTCTTGAACATCGCCAGGAAGTCCTCGGTCTGAACCATGAGCAGGTCGGCCAGGGCCTGCTGCTTCACGGCCTCATCATCGGACAGGATAAAGCTCTGGATGATGTTCTTGCGATCGCCCAGGAACATATGCTCGGTGCGGCATAGGCCAATGGCCTCGGCGCCAAACTCGAGCGCGAGCGCGGCATCCTCAGGGTTGTCGGCGTTGACGCGCACTTGGTTGGCGTGGCCGCCGGTCTCGTCCAGACGAATCTCGTCGGCCCAGGACAGGATGGTGTCCAGGTCGCCGGTGAGCTCAGCGGAGACCAGGTCGACGGGACCGTCAACGACGATGCCCTGGGTGCCGTCGATGGAGATGATGTCACCCTCGTGCAGTACACGGTCGCTGCCCTCGATGCGAACGACCTTCTCGGCGGCATCGATGTGGAAGCGCTCAACGCCGCAGACGCAGGGCCTACCCATGCCGCGGGCGATAACGGCGGCATGGCTCGTCTTGCCACCGTGGCTGGTCAGGATACCCTCGGCGGCAACCATGCCCTTCAGGTCATCGGGGTTGGTCTCCCAACGAACCAGAATGACCTTGTGGCCCTCGTTGGCGCGCGCGACGGCATCGTCGCTCGAAAACACGACCTCGCCCACGGCGGCACCAGGGCTGGCGTTTAGACCGCTGGCCAGGGCCTCGTACTTTTTGGAGGCATCGAACTGCGGATGCAGGAGCTGGTCGAGCTGCGCAGGATCGATACGGCCCACGGCCTCCTTGCGGGTGATCAGGCCCTCCTCGACCATTTCGATGGCGATGCGCAAGGCGGCGGTGGCAGTGCGCTTACCCACGCGGGTCTGGAGCATCCAGAGCTTGCCCTGTTCGATGGTGAACTCGATATCGCACATATCGCGGTAATGATCCTCGAGCGTCAGGAACACGCGCTCGAGCTCTTCACCAGCGGACTCGAGGCCCGGGGTGGCCTTGAGGTCGGCGATGGGCTCGGTGTTACGGATGCCGGCGACGACGTCCTCGCCCTGGGCGTTAACCAAAAAGTCACCATAGAACTCCTTGGTGCCGTCGGCCGGGTTGCGTGTAAAGGCAACACCCGTCGCAGAGGTCTCGCCCTTGTTGCCAAAGGCCATGGCCTGTACGTTGACGGCAGTTCCGAGCTCGTCGGAAATGCCATGCTGCTTGCGGTAGATGCAGGCACGCTCGTTCATCCAACTGCCAAAGACGGCCTGAATGGCAAGGCGCAGCTGGAGCTCCGGGTCGTGCGGGAAGACGGGCTTGTCGTCGGCGACCTCGAGCTCGGGATACAGGGCGGCCTCAACGTTCTCGGAGAAGATGCCCTTAAAGGTCTCGACGAGCTCCTGCAGATCTTCGGCCGAAAGCTCGGAATCGACGCGAACGCCGGCGACCAGGCGTGCCTGGGTCAGCGCGTTCTCGAACAGGTCGGCGTCAACACCCATAACGACGTTGGAGAACATCTGGATAAAGCGGCGGTAGCTATCCCAGGCAAAACGCGGGTTTTGCGTCTGGGCGATGAGACCCTGAACGGAGTCGTCGTTGAGGCCCAGGTTGAGGACCGTATCCATCATGCCGGGCATGGAAAACGGAGCACCCGAGCGAACCGACACGAGCAGCGGATCGGAGGCGTCGCCAAGCTTCTTGCCGCAGCGGGCCTCGAGGTCGGCCTCGGCAGCAACGATCTCGTCGAGTGCGCCTTCGGGCCAGAGGTTGCCGGCACCGGAGTACTCGACACAGGTCTGGCAGGTAATGGTAAAGCCACCGGGAACCGGCAGGCCGATGCGGCTCATCTCGGCAAGGTTTGCGCCCTTGCCGCCAAGCACGAAGTTCATGGACTTGTCGCCCTCAGTGACACAGGTGCCCTGGGCGTCGGTTCCAAAACGGTAAACCCTCTTGCAATCGCTCACGATACTTCCCCTTCCATGCGCTTACGCGCACGACCGTGGTAACGAATCGACCCACCGGATGCGAGCCGTGAGGGTACTATACGGCGGACATTGAGCAGGCTTGCGTAGAGGGCGCGAGGTTTGGTAAACGTGGTAAATGTGGCGGTAAACGGTAGGTAAAGGTGGTTACCTTATGAAGATACCAATGCAAGGGAATTGCAGGTCAAATGCAAGTTATTTGCTAAATCGCTTTATCATTATCGTGCATTATTTATAGGTAGTCTTTTTAAGACGGTGCATTTTTAGCTACCCCAAAGAGTTAGCTTTGCTGGGCTCGGCGGGCGGCGCGACGGGCACGGGCTTCTTGGATTTCCTCCAAGTGACCGATGATCTCGGAGGCGCTCTCCTCGATCGCCTTGCCGTCGGTACGCACCACAAAGCAGCCCAGGCGCTTCATGAGGGCGCGAGCTTCCTCGAGCTCGCTGCGCACGCTCTCGGGCGCAGCATAGGAGCCTGCGACGGCGCGAGCATAGTCATCGCCCAAGCGGCTATCGCGAATCTCGGAGATGACGTCAGCGGTCGAAATCAAGCCGAACAGGCGCATCGGGTCAACCTCGTAAATCGACTTGGGCGGCTCCATGCCATGGGCCAAAGGAACATTAGCAACCTTGTAACCCTGATAGGCCAAATACATCGACAGCGGCGTCTTGGACGTACGCGACACACCCAGCAGCACGATATCGGCACCCGACAGATCGTCGCAACCGCGCCCGTCGTCGTGCTCAACGAAATACTCCATGGCCTCGATACGATGGAAATAACGGTCATCGGTCTTGTGAATAACGCCCGCAACGCCCTTGGGCGGCACACCGATGAGCGACGACAGCACGGCGAGCGTCGGACCGATCAGGTCGACCGAGCGGATATGCAGCATACCCAGGTAATCGAGCACACGGGCGCGAAGCGCCGGATCGACAATGGTGTGGAACACGGCAATATCGCGATGGTCCGCATCGACGCGCGGGCCCACAAACGACTTGACCTGCTCCAACGAGCTCACCTTGGGCAGGCGCAAGAGACGAAAAGCCCCTTCATCAAATTGCCCGGACGCCGCAAGCACCACCTCACAAGCGGTATCACCGAGCGAGTCGGAGATAACGATAACGGTGGGACAAGCGGTGACCGGGCAATCCATGCGGGGCTCCTTTTGCGCTTATGCGCAGGCTGGCTTACTTTTTGCGAGCAAGCTCACCGATGTTTGCGATGCCGGAGAAAACGGCCTCGAAGCGGTTGAGCAGCTTAAGGCGATTATCGCGGAGCTGCTCGTCCTTGTCCATGACCATAACCTCGTCGAAGAAGCGGTCGATGGGGGCACGCAGGGCGGCAAGGGCCGCAAATGCGGCCGGGTAATCCTCGGCAGCAAGGGCGGCATCGACAGCGGTCTGAGCGGCCTCGGAGGCATCGGCGAGCGCGAGCTCGGCCTCGCCCATCAGGCTGCGGTCGTACTCCGCACCCAGCTTGGGCTTGGAGATGTGCGCGGCGCGGGCATAGGCGGTAGCCAGGTTGTCGAAGGTCTCAGCATCGTTCTTGCGAGCCTCGTCGAGCGCAGCGCAGCGGGCGAAGAAGACGGACGGAGCGATGATGTGCACCGCGGAGACGGCGGCGACGGTATCGGCAGGAATCTTCTCGTCGCGGGCCATGCTCACCAGGCGGCCGTGGAAGAAGTCACGGACCTGCTGGGCGACCTCGGCGGCGTCGAAGTCAATGCCCTGCTCGCTATAGAGCTCAAGGGCAAAGTCGATCAGCGACGTGGGGTCAATCGACAGACGATCGCGCAGGATGTTGATGATGCCGATGGCGGCGCGACGCAGCGCGTACGGATCGGAAGAGCCGGTCGGGGGCTCGCCGATGGCAAAGATGCCCGCAATGGTATCGAGCTTGTCGGCGCAGGCCACGATGCAGCCAGCGGTGCCCTCGGGCAGCTCATCGCCGGCAAAGCGAGGGCGATAGTGATCGCGAATGGCGTGGGCGACCTCGTCGTTCTCCCCCATCGCGGAGGCGTAATAACCACCCATCACGCCCTGCTGGCTCGTGAACTCGACAACGGCGTTGGATACCAGGTCGGCCTTGCACAGGTGAGCGGCGCGAGCGGCATCGGCGGCCAGGTGGGCGCCCAGATGGGCCTCGCGAGCGATGGCGAGCGCGAGCTGCTCAATGCGCTCGGACTTGGCGAGCACGCTACCGAGCTTCTCCTGGAAGGCGACCTTGGCCAGACGCTCGCGGAACTCGTCGAGGGAGATCTTCAGGTCCTCCTCGTAGAAGAACTTGGCGTCGTCCAGACGGGCGCGCACGACGCGCTCGTTGCCGTCGATCACGCGCTCGGCATTCTCGGGCTTGCTGTTGGAAACGACTACGAACTCACGCGTGAGCTTGCCCTCGCCGTCATAAATCGGGAAGTAGCGCTGGTTGGTGAGCATGGACTCGCAGATGATCTCGTGCGGGACCTTGAGGAACTCCTCGTCAAAGGTACCGACGAGCACCGTCGGCCACTCGCAGAGGTTAATGACCTCCTCAAAGACCTTCTTGGGCGTATCGACATGGCAGCCGGGACGGGCAGCCTCGACCTCGGCGATACCGGCAAGGATGGCCTCACGACGACGCTCGGCAGAAAGCACGCCGGCGTCCTCAAGCACCTGCTCGTAGACGGCGGGGCTGGCGACCACATGGTCACCAGGGCCAAGTACGCGATGACCACGCGTGGTGTTGCCACTCGTCACGTCGGCAAACGACACGGGCACAACATCCTCGCCCAAAAGGCAGCAGATCCAGCGGACCGGACGAACAAAGGTCGCATGCTCGTGACCCCAACGCTGGCTGCGGTAGTTGGGCCACTGCAGGCCGGCGATGGTCTTCTCGCACAGAGCGGTCAGAATCGGCGTAGCCGGTGCGGAGGGAATGTTCTTCTCGGCGAACACATACTCGCGACCGTCAGTGTCCTCGCGACGGACCAGGTCCTCGGCAGCCACACCGCACTTGCGAGCGAAGCCCTGGGCGGCCTTGGTGGCGTTGCCGTCGGCATCAAAGGCAATGTTTGCCGCGGGACCACGCTTGACCTCGTGAACCTCATCGGTCGCGGTGGCGACGTCGGCCACGAGCGCAGCCAGACGACGCGGGCTCGAGATCACGCGGACCTCGCCGTGGGCCAGGCCGGCCTCGTCGAGACCCTTGGCAATCATGGTGCCAAGCTGCTTGACGGCATTGTTCAGCGGTGCAGAGGGCATTTCCTCCGTACCGATCTCAAACAGGAAATCCTTAGCGTCTGCCATGGCTTACGCCACCTCGCCTTCCTGGTCGGCATTCTCGTTGACTCCGGCGACCTCGGCCATATAGGCCTCGCAGCACGCCTTGGCGACGGCGCGGACGCGCAGGATGTAGTTGGCACGCTCGACCGCGGACAGTGCGCCGCGGGCATCGAGCAGGTTGAAGGCATGGCTGCACTTCATGACGCAGTCGTAAGCGGGCAGCGGCAGCTTGCGCTCAAGGCAGGAGTGGCACTCGGCCTCGTAGTCGTCAAACTTCTGACGCATCATCTCGACGTTGGCGACCTCAAAGTTGTAGGCGCTAAACTCGCGCTCGTTCTCCAGGAACACGTCGCCATAGGTCATCGGCGTGCCATCGGGCAGATAGCTCCACACCAGGTCGTAGACGGAGTTGACGCCCTGAGCGTACATGGCGATGCGCTCCAGACCATAGGTAATCTCGACGGGCACAGGGTCGACCTCGATGCCGCCCACCTGCTGGAAGTACGTAAACTGCGTGACCTCCATGCCGTTGAGCCAGACCTCCCAGCCAAGGCCCCAGGCGCCCAGCGTCGGGCTCTCCCAGTCGTCCTCGACAAAACGGACGTCATGGTCGTTGGGGTCCAGGCCAATGGCAGCCAGCGAACCCAGGTAGAGCTCCTGAGCGTTGACCGGCGACGGCTTGATGAGCACCTGGAACTGATAGTAGTGCTGCATGCGGTTGGGGTTCTCGCCGTAGCGGCCGTCGGCGGGACGGCGGCAAGGCTGAGCGTAGCAGGTGCGCCACTCGGCGGGACCGAGCGAGCGCAGCGTGGTCGCGGTGTGGAAGGTACCGGCACCGACCTCGGAGTCATAGGGCTGCATAATGACGCAGCCCTGCTCGCCCCAGTACTGCTGGAGGCGCAGGATGATGTCTTGGAAGGAAAGCGATGAAGCGTTCATGCCTCTAATATCCCCTCGTCGAAACGATTACACGGTTAGGTACTGTACTATAGCGGTTTTTAGTCGATAGCGCCGATGCGGTTGAGCGGCCAGTAGCGCACAAGCGCCACGGCGATCAAATCAGAGCGATCGACGGGACCAAAGTAGCGTGAGTCGGCAGAGTTATCGCGGTTGTCGCCCATCACCCACACGCACCCGTCGGGAACGGTGTAGGGATAGCTTACCTGAGCGCCGGGAGCCTGGACCGAAAGCGGCCAGCTCATGCCGGTCGTGTAGTCCTCGTCGAGCGCCTGGCCGTCAACGACCACCTTGCCGTCCTGAAGGTCGACCGTCTGGCCGGCCGTGGCAATAACACGCTTGACGAGAACATCGTGCTCGGAGGTGCCATCGGGGTTGTGGAACACCACGATATCGCCTTGGCTGACAGGCTGGCCGAGTTCAAGGCTCACCTTTTGCGCCAGGATCTGGTCGCCGATCTCGATCGTGGACTCCATGGAGCCGGTGGGCACCACAAAGGGTTCGACCACAAACGAGCGAATCAGGAAGGTGGCGACCAGTGCGATCGCGACGACCACGATCCACTCAAACGCACCCTTTAGCACGGAATGCTGCGATGGAACCATTCTCACTCCTTGCTCTGCGAATACGATGCGTCCAGGATGTCCTGTGCGTATGCGCGCTCCTCGGGCGTAAGCCGCGCCGTCTCGATCAGGTCGGGACGCCAGCGGCAGGTGCGCTCGATGGCATTCTTACGGCGCCAGGCGTCAACCTTGGCATGGTCACCGCTCACGAGCACCGGCGGCACGCCCTCGCCGTTGAACTCGGCGGGACGGGTGTACTGCGCGTACTCGAGCAGGCCACCGTCCTCGGCAGTCGAGAACGACTCATCGACGTTGCTCATCTCGTCACCAAGGGCGCCGGGAATCAGGCGTACGACGGCATCGGCAACGACCATAGCGGGAAGTTCGCCACCCGTAAGCACGTAGTCGCCGATCGACAGACGCTCATCGGCATACGCATACGCACGCTCGTCGACGCCCTCGTAGCGGCTGCATACAAACAGCAGACGCTCGCTTTTGAGCAGGCGCTCGGCCACATGCTGCGTAAAGGGTTCGCCACAGGGGGTGAAGAACACTACGGTGGGCTTGGGACCCTCGGAGCTGATGGCCTCGATGGCCTCGGCAATAGGCTCGACCTTCATGAGCATGCCCTGCCCGCCGCCGTACGGCTCGTCATCGACGGTACGATGGCGGTCGTGCGTCCAGTCGCGCAGGTTATACGCCTTAAAATCAAAAAGGCCGGCCTTGCGGGCGCGGCCCAAGATCGATGTGGACATGACGGGCTCAAACATCTCGGGAAAGACCGAAAGGGTCTCGATCAGCATGTTGTCCTCCCTACTTGTCCATATCGATCAGGCCGTCCATAACGTGGACGGAAATTGTTCCTGTGTCGGGAAGATCGAGCACGACCTGCTCGATCACGGGAATCAGTACCTCGCCGTACCGATCGCCCTCAACAACCCAAACATCGTTAGCGGGCGTCGACATGATCTCGACGATCGTGCCGAGCGAGCCAAAACGCTCGTCGACCACCTCGCGACCCATCAGGTCGGTATAGGCAGCGTCGAGCGAATCGAGCTCAAAATCGTCACGATTTGCCAGCACGTAGCATCCCGTGATGCCCTCGGCGGCCGTCAAGTCGTCAATGCCCTCAAACGAGACCAGATCGCCATCGCCCGTATCGGTGACGGACACGACCGTGCAAAAGCGGTCGCGCTTGAGCGCCGGCGGCGTCAGGGCGACGCGCATACCCGGCTCTAATACAGAAGGAAGCCCCCGCAGCGGCTGCGCGAGGACCTCCCCCTTCCTTCCGTGCGGCTTGACAACACGGGCGATGTTTTTGTACTGGGACCTCAAGGTCCTAGCCCAGAACCTCTACCTCGACAGCAGTGTCGAGGCGAGCGGCCAGTGCACGGGCGAGCGTGCGAATGGCCTTGATGGTACGGCCACGACGGCCGATGACCTTAGCGACGTCATCCTCGGCGACCGAAACCTCAATCGTAGAGGCGTCGTCACCATCGATGACCTCAAGGCTCACGGAATCCGGGTCGTCGACGATCTGAACAACGAGATATTCGACGAGATCGGCGATGCGATCTGAGAGCATTGCCTCACCCTCGAGCTGTGCAGCGTCAACCTCAGGCACGATTTACTCCTCGGCGCCCTCAGCGGCCTCAGCGGCAGCCTTAGCGGCCTCGGCCTCTTTGGCGAGCTGCTTCTTGGACTTCTTGACGACGGTCTCGGTCTTCTCGCCCTCGTTGGCGGCCTTGACCAGAGCGGCGACGGCGTCGGTGAGCTGAGCGCCCTTGGACTGCCAGTCGGCGATCTTCTCGAGGTCGAGGTTGATGGTCTTGGGGGCGGTCATCGGGTTGTAGCGGCCAACCTCCTCGATGATACGACCGTCACGCGGGGCGCGGGAATCGGCGACGACGACACGGTAGTACGGACGCTTCTTAGCGCCGTGACGAGCAAGGCGAATCTTGACTGCCAAAGGAAACTCCTCCAACCAAGCAGCTTTAGGCTGCAACTACAAACAAACAGTTGAACATAATACGCCATCGACGCGGGCAGGTGAAGTCCGTGAGACCAACTTCTTCGGTGTAGTCGAGGGCAAATCCATATCTTAGACAAGAATTCGGGATTTGCAAGCACATACACGCACCCCACATGAGCTGCGCGGTATACTCATGACATGGAAAGACGCGAACATACATACGGTTATGAGGATGCTGCGGGCGTCACGCCGCCGCCCTGGACGGGTCCGGCGGTGGGCCTGATGGACCTGGATGCGTTTTTTGCGAGCGTGGAGATGCTCGACCATCCCGAATGGCGCGGAAAACCGCTCATCGTGGGCGGAGACGCCGATTCGCGTGGCGTCGTGTCCACCTGCTCATACGAGGCGCGTCGCTTTGGCGTGCACTCCGCCATGCCCTCGGCCGAGGCACGACGTCTCTGTCCGCAGGCCATTTGGACACATGGGCATTTCGATCGCTACCACGAGGTCAGCGCGCAGGTCATGGCGATTCTCGCCGACGAGACCCCGCGCGTTGAGCGCGTATCCATCGACGAGGCCTTTATCGATATCACACCGGGTCGTTTTGCACCCGAAGACCCGCTGTTGGTTGCGCGGCGCATCAGTGATCGCGTGGCGGCGCTGGGAGTGACCTGCTCCATTGGCGTGGGCTGCAACAAGACGGTCGCAAAGATCGCAAGCGAGCGGGACAAGCCGTTTGGGCTGACCATCGTGCGCCCCGGAACCGAACAGCGCTTTTTGGCCGCGCTGCCGGTATCTGCCATGAGTGGCATCGGGCGCTCAGCCGAGGAACGACTGCGCCGCATGCGCATCTACACGCTCGGCGAGCTGTCACGCGCACCGGAATCCACCTTGGCCTCTATTTTTGGCGTCAACGGCGAACGCATGCGCCAGCGTGCGCTGGGACTCGAAATCTCCGAAGTCACGAGCCTCGATGAAGAGCGCGAGGTCAAGTCGGTCAGCAATGAACGCACCTTTGCGAAAGATTTGACTGAACGTAGGGATATCGAAGCGGCGATTGCGCTGTTGGGCGAGTCAGTGGGACGCCGCCTGCGCCGTCAGGGACTAACGGGGGCCACGGTGACGCTCAAGCTCAAGTATTCGTATGGAAGTGGTCGCTCGGCACAGCGCCGACTACCTCATCCGACCGACGATGAGAACATCTTTGTGGCAGTGGCGCTCGAGCTGCTCGACAACATCTGGCAGGAAGGCATGCATGTGCGCCTGGCGGGCATCGGCATGAGCGACTTCAACCATCAGGGCGGTATCCAGACCGACCTGTTCTGCGAAATCGACGACCGCGGAGCCCAATCCAGCGACCGTCGCGATCTCTCGGTCGCCATCGACGCCGTCCGAGACAAGTTCGGCGACACCGCCCTATCCTTCGGCCGTCAATCCCGCTTCAACGATTAGTCCCTTAGGCAAAAAGAAAGCCGGGCAGCTGCGAATGGCGCAACTGACCGGCGAACGGTAGAGGGTGGCTAAAAAAGCCCCAGCCCAAATAAGGCCCTAGAGGAGGTCGAGTGGAAGCTGGGGGGCGTCACCCCAGAGCTTTTCGAGGCGGTAGAACTCGCGCGCCTCGGGAGTGAAGACGTGGACGACAACCGAACCGTAGTCCATGAGCATCCAGGTCTTCTGCTCGCGGCCCTCGATGGAGAACGGATGCTCGCCGCAAGCCTCGGCGACCTTCTCCTCGATCTCGTCAACGATGGAATCGACCTGGCGGTTGTTGGTGCCGGTAGCGATGACAAAGTAGTCGCACACATCGGAAAGCTCAGTCAGGTCGAGCACCTGAACGTCCTCGCCCTTCTTGTCGTAGGCGGCCTGCGCGGCGGCGCGGGCGACATCCTCGGCGGCAACACCGCTCGCGGACAGCGAGGCAGCGGTGCGGTCGGACGTGGCAACGAAACTCTTGTGCTCCACACCTTCAAGAATCTGCTCGTCGGTCATGGTCTCGTCGGCCATGGAATACCTCTTTCTAGACAGCCCGAGCTAGCGCAGCTGGGCGTAATGGTTGTAAATCGTAATAGCCGTGGGATAAAGATAACGCCCGGTCTGGATCACATAGACCAGACCCTGCGCAAAACAGGAGAAGAACAACTCGTCGAGCGAGGACTTCCCCACCATCTTGCGCAGCGCGTGGGCATAATCACCGTGGCGGTTAGGTTCGATGGCATCGGCCACAAAGACCACCATATCGAGCGGCGTCATGTCGCAAGCGCCCACGGTGTGACGGTCGACAGCCTGAAAGACCGCCGGCGACAGCTCGGGAAAAAGCTGCGGAAGCTCATAGGCGGCAACCGGGCCATGCAAAAGCGGTGTCGCGGCAGACGGAGAGCCGGCAATCTTAATGCCATAATGCAGAGCGCGCGTAACCAGCTCGTCGTCGGAGAGCACCTTGTCCCAGTCATGGATCAGGCCGGCGGCTGCGGCATCAAAGCGGTTGACACCGTACACCTCGGCTAGGTGCAACGCAGTCTCGGCAACCCCGAGCGAATGCACATAGCGCTTACGTTTATCCTTCATGCGCACATCGAGCAACTCGTGGATACGCGTCAAGAGCGCGCGCTCGTCGCCCTCAAACTGATCTTCTACCGACAACGTTCTCCCCCATCAATCAAAATCGTCTTGCCCAAGATCGGCATACAGACCGCGTTTACGGATATAGCCGAGCACGGACTCGCTCGTAAGATAGCGCACGCTCATGCCGCGAGCAACCCGCTTGCGAATGTTGGTCGAGCTAATCGCCAGCGCCGGAATCTGAATATAGCGAACGTCGAACGGCAGCCCCGATTCCTTAATCCGCGCCCGGGCCGTATCGATGTCAAAGCCGGGACGCGTCGCAGCAATAAAGGTTGCCAGTTCGGCAATCTCATCTGCATTGTGCCAGGTCACAATATCGATAATCGCATCGGCACCCGTAATAAAGTAAAGCTTCACCTGTGGCGGGTAAAACTCGCGAAGGGCACGCAGCGTATCGGCTGTGTAGGTGACACCGGCACGATCGATCTCGAAGCGGCTTGCCAAAAAGGCCGGGTTCGCGGCGGTCGCGAGGACCGTCATGGCATAACGGTCCTCAGCAGGCGTCACCGGTTTGTCGAGCTTAAAGGCAGGAGAACCGGCCGGCATAAAAAGCACAGCGTCCAAGTCGAGTGACTCGCGAGCCTGCTCGGCAGTAACCAAGTGCCCGTAATGAATCGGGTCAAAGGTGCCGCCCATAATGCCAAGCCGAAACTCGTGCCCATTCTTGATGGGAAGTTCAGGCAATCCGATTCCACCGCGCAGCGACATGGCTTACTCGCCCTCCGGGGTCTCAACAACGTCGGCTTCGGTAGTGCCTTCGGAGCCCTCGGTGGCATCGACCACGTCCGCACCCTCGGCCGCAACGTCAATAACCTCAACGCCTGCATCCTCGAGCTCGTCCTCAAACTCCGAGAAGTCCTCGGCGCCCTCAAAGTCAAAGGCGCGCTGGCAAATGCGGACCTCGTCGCCGGCATGGCAGCCGGCCTTCTCGAGCGCGTCGTCGACACCCATGCGCGCAAACTTATGCTGCAGGTAGATGACGGCTTCCTCATTTTCCCAGTCGGTCTGGATAACCATGCGCTCGATGGCGCGACCAACCACACGGAAGGCGCCGGGCTCTTCCTGGACGATACGGAACCGCTTCTCGCGCTGCAGGCGGCGACGCTCCCACTCATCATCGCGAAGATCGACAGGCTCATCGGAAACCGCAAGCTCCGCGCGGAGCTTGGCCACCTGCTCGCCCACGGCAAGCATCAAAGTATTGAGACCGGCACCCGTAACAGCGGAAACGGCAAAGAACATATGACCATCGTCGAGCGCCGCGCGCTTGAGGTCGGCGATCTTGTCAGCCGTGCCCGGCGCATCGCATTTGTTGGCGACGACGATCTGCGGACGCTCCGAAAGCTCGGCGCCATACTGCTCGAGCTCACGGTTGATGATGCGATAGTCCTCAACCGGATCGCGATCCTCAAACCCGCCCGTCATATCGACGACATGCATAATCAAAGCAGTGCGCTCGATATGGCGCAGGAACTGATGACCCAGGCCCTTGCCCTCGCTCGCACCCTCGATGAGACCGGGGACATCGGCAACGACGTAAGAATATTCACCGGCACGCACCATGCCCAGATTGGGCACGAGCGTGGTAAACGGGTAGTCGGCAATCTTGGGACGGGCGGCACTCATACGCGCGATGAGCGAGGACTTGCCAACCGAGGGAAACCCCACGAGAGCGGCATCGGCCATAAGCTTCATCTCGAGCTCGATCCAGTGCTCCTCGGCGGGCTCACCCAGTTGGGCAAACGCAGGCGCGCGGCGCACCGACGTCACAAAGTGGGTGTTGCCCAGACCACCGGCACCACCGGGCGCCACGACAACGCGCTCGCCGTCGTGCACCAGGTCGGCAATCTCGAACATCGGGGTCTGCGTCTCGGGATCGAGCTCGCGGACTACGGTGCCCATGGGGACTTTCAAAATCAGGTCCTCGCCGCTCTTGCCGTTGCGGCGGGCACCCTGGCCGTGCGTGCCACGCTCGGCACGAAAGTGATGCTTAAAGCGGTAATCGATCAGCGAGGAAAGCTGAGCGTCGGCCTGGATGACGACATTGCCGCCACGACCGCCGTCGCCGCCATCGGGGCCGCCCTTGGGAACAAATGCCTCGCGCCTAAACGACATGCATCCGGCTCCGCCGTCGCCGCCGCAAACGTTAATGCGGCTGATATCGGTGAACTGTGACAACAGAATCGCCTCCTACAAAAAAGAGGGAGACCCTTGAATCCTAAAACTCAAGTGCCTCCCACATATGTGCTCTATGAAGGGTGAATTACGCGTTCGCGAGCGGGCGTACGCTGACCCTGTGCTTGATACCCTTGTGGAACTCAACGGTACCGTCGACCAGCGCGAACAGCGTGTCGTCCTTGCCACGGCCAACGTTCTCACCCGGGTGGATGTGCGTGCCGTGCTGACGGACGAGAATCGTGCCCGTGGTTACCGTCTGGCCGGCATAGCGCTTCGTGCCAAGGCGCTGACCGCGGGAGTCACGGCCATTACGGGAGGAACCGAGTCCTTTTTTGTGTGCCATTGTGTATACCTACTCTTTCGTTACGAGTGTAATCTACTCGGCGACGGGAGCCTCGGCAACAGCCTCAGCCTCTGCCTTGACAGCCTTCTTGGCGCGGGAGGTAGCCTGAACCTTCACGATCTTCAGCTTGGTGAGCTGCTGACGGTGACCCTTCAGACGACGATAGCGCTTGCGCTTGTGGAACTTGAAGACCAGCTGCTTCTCGCCCTTGAACTGCTCAACGATCTGAGCGGTAACCTTGGCCTTGGCCAGCTTGTCGGGATCGGTGACGATCTTCTTACCATCGTTGAGGAAGATAACCGGCAGGGTGATCTTATCGCCCTCATTGCCCTCGATCTTCTCGACGGTGATGACATCGTCGGTGGCGACCTTGTACTGCTTGCCGCCCGTGTTAACGATTGCGTACATGTTTACTTGCCCTTCATGCATCAGTTAGTGCAACAGCCGAATATAGTAGCAGGCGATAATACCCCCGTCAACGAGTATGTGGAGCAAATCCACAAGTTCGCACAGGTATGGGGCTGACGAGTCGGCCCTCGTCGTCCTCGCATGCTTGATTCTGACGCTCGACATCGTAGGAGCAGATGGTCACGAGGTCTTGCATACCGGTGGAAACAATAGGTGCATCGACGCCCGGGGTCAAGCCCTGCAACAAAACATCAGCGGCGGAAAGCAAAATTTCCGGACGCATGGAGCCCTCGTTATCGGCATGTGTGTCGAGCATGAGCACCAGATGGTCCGGGCGCTCCCCTGCCTTAAGCTCATAGCCCACGAGCGTATGATCCAAGTCCAGGCGCTTGCTCTTCTTACCGCGTGCGTAGTCGATGCCGTGGCCCGCGCGCAGCGTATCGATAGCACGACGCACCTCGTCGGCGGAGGCCGGCGCGTCGGGATTCAGATGCAGGTCGATACGATAGGACAGACGCGTGAGTTGCGCCGTCAGCGCTGGCGTGCGCACGTCGATGTATGCCGCCTCGATGGGGGCCAGATCGGCCGGAGATGATACCGCCAGGCGCTCAAACGCCTCGTCGAGTGCAACGAACTCAGTCATAAACAGGTCATACCACTCGCAAGTCGACGACGTTCCCACCGGCAGCGCCGACGAAAAGCCCACGCGCATGTGCGGAGAGAAGCCCTGCGTCACGGCATAGGGCAGCCCCGCGCGACGCACGATGCGCTCAATGGTATGAATCACTTCGAGATGGCCCAGGTACTTAAGACGGTCGCGCTTGCCATAGCGAACGCGAAGCCTAAAGAGCGTGGGGTTGTCGGTCAGGCGCTCACTCATGCGCGATCACCCACCAATACGTTCTTGGCGTGGAGCGTGGGGCAGATTCCGCAGCCGGTGCACGAGGTGCGGGTACAGTCGGGCGTCGTGACGCCCTCCAGCGAGCGGCGGTATTCGCGCTCGAGGAAGCCGCGCGAGCAGCCGGGGCTCACGTGCTCCCAGGGCAGGTGCCAGTCCAGTTCGTAGGGCAGGTGCACGAGCTCGTTGAGGTCGATGCCGTTTTTGGCCGCAGCCGACTTCCAGTTGTCGAGCGAAAAATGCTCCACCCAGGCGTCAAAGCGCGAGCCCGCACGCCAGGCGTCGATAATGACCGGCGTCATGTCGCGACCGGCACGGGAGAGCGCAGCCTCGACGAGCGAGGTCTCGGCATCGTGGTAGTGCACGCGGACCGCACGGTTGCGAACGCTCGTGACGAGGAGCTTCTGACGGCGCTTGACGTCGTCGTAATCGAGCTGCGGGCACCATTGGAACGGCGTGGCGGCCTTGGGGATAAACACTGACACCGAGATGGATACCGAGATGGAGCCGCGACGCGCCTTGGGAACCACGGAGCGGCCAAGCTCCAGCACGTGGTCGGCCAGGTTGGCGATGGCCACGATATCCTCGTCGCGCTCGCCGGGAAGACCCATCATAAAGTAGAGCTTCATGCGATTCCAGCCCGCCTCGAAGGCGGCCTTGGCCGCACGGTCCAAGTCCTCCTCGGTCACGTTCTTGTTGATGATGTCGCGCATGCGCTGACTGCCGGCCTCGGGGGCAAACGTCAGGCCGCCCTTCTTTTCGCCGGCGACCGACTCGGCCATATCCACGCCAAACGAATCCAGGCGCTGCGAGGGGATGGACACGCGAATGCCCGTATCCTCCAAGCGGCGGTTGAGCCTACCGAGCACATCACGGATGCAGGAGTGGTCGGTGGTCGAAAGCGAGGTGAGCGACACCTCGTCATAGCCGGTCTTTTCCAGGCCCTGGATCACCGAGGACACAATCTGGTCGGCCGAGCGCTCGCGCACCGGACGATAGGTCATGCCGGCCTGACAAAAACGGCAGCCGCGGGCACAGCCGCGCAGAATCTCGATCGACAGGCGATCGTGAACGAGCTGCGCGTAGGGCACGCACGACTGCGACAACGGATTGGTAGCACCAAAGTCCTCGACGACGCGCTTGTAGACCACCGGCGGGACGTCCTTGCCTTCGCGCGGCACGGTGTAGCCATGAGGCGAGCAGGGCTCGTCATAGCGCACCTCATACAGAGACGGCACATAGGTACCGGCGACTGTCGCGAGCTGCTCGACAATCTGAGCGCGCGAGACGCCCTCGTCGCGCAAGCGGCGATGCAGCTGACAAATCTCGAGCAGCGACTCCTCGCCCTCGCCAATGAGGATGGCATCGAAGAAGGCCGCATACGGCTCGGGGTTATAGACCGAGGGACCACCGGCAATGATGATGGGGTCATCCTCGGTGCGGTCGGCCGCCAGCAGCGGAATGCCGGCTAGATCGAGGGCCTCGAGAAAGTTTGTCACGGCCATCTCGTGCGGCACGTGCATGCCGACGATATCAAACGAGGCCACGGGTGCTGCGCCCTCGAGCGACAGCAGCGGGATACCAGCCTCGCGCATGGCATCGCCCATATCGGGCCACGGCACATAACCGCGCTCACAGGAGATGCCCTCGGCTTGATTGAGGATGTTGTAGAGGATGGCGATGCCCTGGTTGGGCAGACCAACCTCGTACACGTCCGGGTAAATCATGCAGCAGCGATAGTCGGCATCAGCCTTGGAGAGTGTACCCCACTCGTGGTCGATATAGCGACTCGGCTTTTCGACCTTCGCGAGCAGCGGCTCGATCAAATGAAAACAGTCTTGGTATGGAACGCGCAAAAGAAACCCCTAAGCAGCGAGATCGGATGCATCCTCAAAGGGACCCATGGGACGGGTGGCGCCGGCGACCGTGGTCACCAGGTCGCGGACGCGCGAGAACGTAGCGGCAGCCACCTCGTTGGCTCGGCTGTAGTCGATGTCGCGCTCGTAGAGCGACACGAGCGCACGGCCCATGCCATAGGTACCCGCGGCGGCGGTCAGCGCCTTGACGACAAACCCAATATGCGGCGTCTGCTTTACCAGGACGCGAGTGACAGCACGGATCACCAGGCCACCGGCAAGCACGCCCGCGACCTCATAGCCGCGCTCGGGCTTTATGCCGCGTCCAAAGATGGCCGCGAGCTCAAAGAGCATGCCCACCTGCGCCAGCGCCATAACGGGATAATCGGCCCCCGGCAAAAACACCAGCGCGCCCGTCACCATATTGGTAAGCGCGCACGAGGTGATGATGCGGTTAGCGGCAGCGATACGCATAAAGGCGAAGTTCGCCGCAAATGCCGTCTCCTTGTCCGTGCGATCGAGAATCCAGCGGGCGAGCGTCTCGAGCAGATACGTCTTATCGGTAGCCGCCACCGCGCCGAGCATGGGCGTGGACTCCTGGATAAAAGGCACCTCGACAGCGGACTCGGCCAGCACGCACACGGGGGCGCCGGCAATCACGAGTTCCTGCACGGCGCTCTCAAGGCGGTCAGACCCGCACGAAAGCACCAGTACCACATCGGTATCGGTCTTGGGGATGATACGGTCCTCCCCCAGGCGCTCAACGCGCACTATGCCCGACGTCGTCTGCGGCACGAAGGCATCGCGCACCGTCTCGACCAAAAAACGCGAGGCAGACGAATCGAGGTAGACGGACACGCGAACAGGCGTGTCGGAATCCTTCTTGGTAGTCGCGCCCATCTTAAAGACGCGGGTCAGCTTGTCAACGGGAATCTTCATAGCAAACCCCTCCAGCGGTTACGCGGCGCCCGAACGATGCCGCCATATGGATTGTACGATACCCACCGTCAGCAACTGGATCATCATCGAGGACGAACCGAAGCTAATGAACGGCAGCGGAATTCCGGTAATCGGCATCATGTCAATGCACATGCCGATGTTCTCGAACGTCTGGAATGCCCACATGCCGACGATACCTACGCATGACAAGCGCAGGAACAGAGACTCGCACTTAAAGGCGACACGGATCGTCGAGAAGATGAGCAGCACGTACAGGCACAGTAGCAAAAAGGAGCCGCAGAAGCCAAAGGTCTCAGACAAAAAAGCGAAGACGAAGTCGGTGTGGAACTCGGGCAGAAAGCCACCGGCAGACTGCGTCGCATGGCCCAGCCCTTTACCGAAAAAGCCACCCGATCCAACCGCGATGAGCGACTGCTGCAGATTGTACGCATCGTCCGAATCGGCGTTGTCGGGGTCGATAAAGACGGTCAGTCGGTTCATCTGGTACTGCTTAATGAGCACATCGTGGCCGAGCAGCGAATCGAAGACCGAATCGAGCGCCAGGACGAGCGCCACCAGGCCCACGAGCAGGGCCAAGGTCGACAGCACCCATTCGCGGCGCGCACCGCTCATGCAGATGACAACAGCACCAGATACCAACACGACCAGGCCCGAACCCAAGTCGCCCATGGCGACGACGGCCAAAAACGGAACGGACAGCATGCCGCAGAGCTTGATGTAGTCACGGACGGTATCGATGCGGCCGTTGTACTGCGAACCAAGCGTGGCGATAAAGAAGATCGTGATGAGCTTGGCGAGCTCGACCGGCTGGAAGGTAAGACCGATGCCGGGAATCTTGATCCAGCCCGTCATGCCCAGGCCGCCCGTATAGGACAGTCCCGGAATCTTGGGCGAGAAAATCACAATGAGGTCGATGACGAGCAGTGCCGTCGAGAAGTTAGAGATGCCGCGCAGATCGGTTCGCCAGACGAGCACCGCAAGCACCGCACCGATGCCGATGCCCAACAGGTGGCGCGAAAATGAGGCGTCGGCCTTAAACTGCGAGGCTGACCAAATGATGATGGCGCCATAGGCAACGAGTGCCAAGGTTGCCAGCAGCACGCCGATGTGCACCTTTTGGCGAAACGTGCCGCGCGAGGCCGAAAGCTGCTTGTTGACACGGTCCAGGCTGCCGCGGGAACCGGTTTTAGTTGAGCGGAACAGGTCCGCCGGCGAAAAATCCATCGCAACCTCCTATCGAACCGAAGAATCGCCCGTGGCAGAAGATGTATCGGGCTCGTTGTAGATGGCGCCGAGCACATCGCGCACGACATGTAGGGCAATGGCCGAACCGCCGCCACCCTGTTCCAAGACGGTGGCAATTACGTACTTGGGGTCGTCAGCGGGAGCATAAGCGCAGAACCAGGAATACTCGTCCTCGCCGCTTTTCTCGCCGGTGCCCGACTTACCGTAGACCTGCGGCGTCAAGTTGGTAAAGTGCGACGCCGTAGTGGCGGATGTCGAATAGATAACGTCGTGCATGCCGTTGCGCACCAGCGTCAGATCGGCATCACTGTTAATCTTGGCGGTGAGGCGCTTTTTGGAGCCCTTGCCGTTGTAGGTATAGGCATCACCCCCGTCGCCGTCACGCGAGACAGCGGACAGAAACACGTGCGGTGTGAACTGCTTGCCACCGTTGGCAAGCCCCATATAGGCGCACGCCATCTGCAACGGCGTCACCAAGATATCGCCCTGTCCAATGGCAATGTTGGTCATGTCGCCCGCGTTCCACTTGCGATCGTCGGCCGAGGCATCGGCAAAGAAGGATTCCTTCCACTCGGCATCGGGAATACGCCCGGCGCCTTCACTGGGAAGGTCAATGCCGCATGTCGAGCCCAAACCCCAACGGCGGAACATCTCCTGCAGACCCTCGGGGTTGTCCTTGTCATAGAAGAACGCCTTGCCGATATCGTAGAAGACTGGGTCGCACGAATTAGCGATGCCCGACTGAAGTGTCATGGTTCCGTGGCCGGAGTGCAGCCAGCAGTACTTGCCCCACTGTTTGCCCAGTCCCGTCCAATAACCCGTGCAGTCCGTGGTTTGGGACGATGTGTAGGTGCCATATTCGAGCGCAGCGAGTGAAGTCAGCGGCTTAATGGTCGAAGCCGACATGTACTGGCCGCTAATCGCGCGGTTGAGCAGCGGATGCGAGCCCTCATCGTCGTTGAGCTCGGTCCACACATCGTTGGAAACGCCGCCGATAAACACCGACGGATCGAATTTGGGCTCGCTGGCCATGCCCAGGATCTCGCCGTTGTTAGGGTCGAGGCATACCACCGCGCCATTGCCGGCATTGCTGTAGCCCGACTGCTTGGCGCGCGCGATGGCATCGACAAGAGCCGTCTCGCAGGCTTGCTGAATGGCAAGGTCGATCGTGAGCTTAACATCGGAGCCTGCGCGCGGAGGTACGGCGCCGGCCTGTCCGGTAACGTTACCCGAGGCGTCGACCTTTACTGTCTGTTCACCGCGAATGCCCTGGAGCAGGTTTTCGTAATAGCTCTCCACGCCCGCCTGGCCTACGATGTCGCCCGACTGGTAGGTGATCTTACCCGCAGACTCGTTGGTGTCCTCGGAGGCCTTCTTGTTCTGCGCCTCGAGCTGCTCGGAGGTAATGGTGCCGGTATAGCCCAAGATATGGCAGGCGGTCTCGCCATAAGGGTACTGGCGCTCGGTGCGCTCGGCGATCCTCACGCCGGGAAACTCACCGGCGTGCTCCTGGATGTAGGCGACAGTAGAGCGACGCACGTCAGTCGCAATGGTATGCAGGCTCTGCGCGCCTTCGGAATTGTCCTGGATATTGCGCAGCACCGCGACATACGGCATGCCAAGTACGTTAGCGAGATGACGCACCAGTACCTTGTCGTTGGCAAGGTCGCGATAGGCGACGACAGCGAGGGAGGGACGGTTTTGCACCAGCGCGACGCCGTTGCGGTCCAAAATGCGGCCACGCACGGCAGGCGTGGTAACGGTACGGGTCTGATTGCTCTGTGCCTGCTTGTCGTAGTAGTCAGACGAAACCATCTGCATGCCCCACAACTTAACGGCAAGCGCGGCAAACATCGCGCCCACACCGGTGGTGAGGATAGAAAAGCGGCCCTTAAAGGCGGTGGCGGCCGTATTGCCCTCGCCCTCGGTGGCGCGCGGGGCCGTTCCGTGCTGCGTGTCGTAGGTAAAGCGGGAATCGCCGCGGCGCATAATGACCAGCGCGACCACGATGGCCACGACCAGCACAATACCGGCGATAACAACCGTCATCTGGGAAGACATCTACAGGCCTCCCCTATTTGAGCTTACGGGTCTTGGGCTTAAAGCGTATGCCCGCCTGACGCCCGCCGCGTGCGGAGAACCCGTAGCCAGACTGTGGAGCGACGCCGGACATCAAAAACGGAACGGCGACCAGGCCCGTCAGAATCGAGGACGGCAGGGCGTGCCCAAAGATCGCCACGACAAAACTCGACTCCAGACCCATAAACAACAAGATAATGCTGTAGATCACGTTAATGGCAAACGCGAAGGCGCCCACCGTGATGCCGCGAGCGCTCGGGGTGCCGCCCGTCTGACCGGCGGCACTATGCACCAAGGCAAAGCTACCCACTGTCAGCAACAGCGACATCACACCCACTGGCACGGCAGCCGACAGGTCGTAGAACAGACCACAGCAAAAACCGCAAATGACGGCTCGCGTGGGGTCGCCCGAAAACACACCCAGACACACCAGGACAATCATAAAGTTGACGCGACCGCCCGCGATAGAGATCTGCGGAGCCAAGCCTGCCTGCAACAGGACGCAGACAATGGCGGCAATCGCAAAAGCGCGGGAGCCAGCCCCCTGTTCGTGTAGATCCATGGACATGCCTCCCTATTCGCTCGAACCGGAATCATCGGACGCATCGGAGCCATCGTCCGAGCTATCGTCTTTGGACTTAGCGGCCGCATCACGCGAGGTGCCCTGAGGCGTGCTGTTGGCGCTGCTCACATCCTCGTCCGAAGCCGACTGCTCATCGGTCAGCGACGTAATGACCAGCACTTCCTCGTTGTTTTCGGCCGTTGTCTGGGCGCGCACGACGATGGTGTAGTACACATCGTTGGCAGACTTCTCCACCGACGAGACTGTACCAAGCGGCAAGCCCTTGGGGAACACGCCGCCGATGCCCGAGGTCACGATGATGTCGCCCACCTTCACGTCGGAGTCGACACTCACGTGCTCCAGGCGCAGGGTACCGTCGGGCTGCCCCTGCAGCATGCCCTGAGCGCGCGTATCCTGCACCATGGCGGACACGCCCGAGTTCTCATCACCGATCAGGCGGACGGTGGAAGTCTTAGCCGAAACCTCGATAATCTGACCGATGACACCGGCAGAACTCGTCACGGGCATGTTGATGGTAAGGCCGTCGGCCGAGCCCTTGTCGATGGTGACCGTTGAGGTCCAGGCATCACCCGAAGCGCCGACAATGCGAGCCGCGGTGGACTTGAGGTTGTAGGTCGACTGAAGACCGACCAGGCTCTCGAGTCGCTCGGCGGTCTTTTGAGCCTCGGAGAGCTCGGCGACCTTAGACGTCAGGACCTCGTTTTGTTTCTTGAGCTCGTCGAGGGTGTCTTGCGAAGCCGTAAGGTTCGAGAACACGTTTCCGATTGCGTTGAAGGGCGCAGCCACAGCCGAGCCCACAAAGCGAACCGGTGAGGTAATCGTCGTCACGCCCGAACGCACGGCGTGAATCGGACCAGCCTCGCCTTCACGAATATAAAACGTGAGGAGCAGCACCGAAATCACGCTGAAAACAATCAACGGGCGCATACCCGTTGATTGTCGCTTGGTATTCAGATTTGAAGAGAAACCCGAAGATCGTGCCAAATGGAATCCACCTTTTGGAAATTAAGCATTGGTCTGGACGAAACCACCGTCAAACGCGTTAGCCTCGAGCACGCGGGCACAGCCGTTGACGACGTTGTCGAGCGCCGTAGGGCTAACGTTGACCGAAACGCCGGTCTCATCGCGCAAGCGCACGTCGAGACCGCGCAGCAGCGCACCGCCGCCGGTCAACAGGATGCCGTAGTACATAAGATCCGAGGCAAGATCGGGCGGCGTGGCGTCGAGGGCGTCCTTGACGGCCTTGGCCATCTCGTCGAGCGGCTTGTTGAGAGCGCGACGAATTTCCTCGCTCTCGATGCGTACGGTCTTGGGCAGGCCCGTGATCACGTCGCGGCCGTTGACCTCGACGTCGAGCTCGTCCTTGAGCGGCACGGCAGAACCGACCTTGATCTTAATGTCCTCGGCCGTGCGCTCGCCGATAGCCAGGTTATAGGCATCGCGAACGTGGGTAAGGATAGCCTGGTCAAACTCGTCGCCGGCAATGCGGATGGACTGCGACACGACGATACCGCCCATGGCGATAACGGCAACCTCGGTGGTGCCGCCACCGATATCGATGACCATGGAGCCGGTGGGCTCCTCGACAGGCAAGTCGGCGCCGATGGCAGCAGCCATGGGCTCTTCGATCAGGTATGCCTGGCGGGCACCGGCCTGGATCGTAGCCTCAAAAACAGCACGCTTCTCGACCGACGTGACGCCGGAGGGGACGCAGACGACGACGCGCGGACGCGGGGTCCACGGATAGCGCTTCTCGGACGCCTTGTCGATAAAATAGCGAAGCATGGCCTCGGTAACGTCAAAGTCGGCGATAACGCCGTCCTTAAGAGGACGCACGGCCACAATGTTTCCAGGCGTGCGGCCGAGCATGCGCTTTGCCTCGATACCGACAGCCAGGATGCGCTCATCGTTCTTGTCGATAGCGACAACGGAGGGCTCGCGGATGACGATGCCCTTGCCGCGCACAGAGACAAGCGTGTTGGCGGTGCCGAGGTCGATGGCAAGATCGCCCGCATAGCTACCGAAGAACATATCCATCAAAGAAAACAACGCAACTCCTGATGTGTTGGATGATTGCTGGAAAACTACTAGCCCATCATACTAGCGCAAGCCCGGCACCTCACTTGCGGTGAAGCACCGGGCAGCGCCAAATCTCATAAGGTCACTACTGGTTGTCAGCGGCGGAGAGATCGATGTCGAGCGAGGAGACGGCCCAACCGATATGGTTGTCGGAGCGCACGAACTTGACGGTGTACTCCTGCTCGCCGCCCTTGGACAGCGACGCCTTGACCTTGGCGGTGGTCTCGGTCATAGACTGATCCATGCCCTCGATGGAGACGGTGGCGCCTTGCGGAATCGAGGAAACGATCATCGCCTTGGCGTCCTCGGACAGGCTGGAGGCCAGACAGGACTCGGCCTTGGCGGTATCGCCGTCACCTGCGGCCTGGAACAGGTCGGTGACAACAGACTCCTGCGAAGGAAAGCCCAGGCCGCGCGTGTAGGCAAAGCCAAGACCGCATGCGGCAAGGACAATCAGCAGAAGCAGCACCAAGAAGACCTTGAGGCCCGTGTGGCGATGGCGACGACGGACCTTGGCCTCCTTGCGGTCCTGCTGAACCATCTCGGACTCGGACAGGGTAAAGAAGCCAGTGTCCGAGGGGTCGGGCATAAACTGACCGGTAGCACCCGTGGGGTCGAGCGGGTCAACGGCCGGAGCATCCATCGCGGGCGCCGGAGCCGTGGCCATGGCCGTCTGGGCCGAAAGCGCAGCGAGGGAATCTTGCACGCGGGCAAGCTCATCGGCCTGCTCGGGCGTGAGCTGGTAGATGCCATCGGCGGTGGCGGCGTTAAAGGCATCGAGCGCGTCAGAGGGGCGACCGGCGGCAGAGAGTGCCTCGCCCATACCGGCGTTAAGAGCACGCGTGTCGTCGCGCGGACCGGCAAAGTCGATGGCGGTACGGTAGGTCTCCACAGCGTCTGCCGGACGGCCGAGCTTAATGAAGCAGCGGCCAAGATCGCCAAGGGCAGCGGCGGGAGCCGGGTTGGCCCCATCGATGGCGGCCTGACGGAAGGCGGTACCGGCGTTGGCATAATCGCCCGACTGGAACAGGGCGTTGCCCAGGCCCAGATACGCCTTAAACGGCGTGGCATAGGATGCATCCTGCGTTGCGGCAGAGAACGCCTGGGCTGCGGTCGCATAGTCACCCACGGCAGCAAGCGCCTTACCGCGGTTGGTGAGCAGCGCGCCGCGCTTGCCATAGGTACCGTCATTGAGGGCGGCGGCGTAGGCCTCGGCGGCCTCGGCATACATGCCCAGGTGCATCAAGGCGTTGCCGCGCAGATGGTCGGCCTCGCCCATAATCTCGCTGGGGGTCTTTGCCGCACCGAGCATCCGGGCGGCAGCGGAATAATCACCCGCGCGATAAGCGGCGCGGCCCTGTTGGATCAGCTGGCTATTCAAGGAAGTCCCCTTTTACTCGTGAACAATCTCGACGTGGACGATTTCGTCGCCGGCACGCAACTGCGAAATCACATCGAGACCCTCGACCGTGGTGCCAAAGACGGTGTAGCCGGAGTCGAGGTTATGCTGGGCGCCCAGGCAGAAGTAGAACTGCGAACCCGCGGAATCGGGATCCATGGAACGTGCCATGGCAAGCGCGCCGTCGACGTGGCTGTTACGCGGATTGGTAGCGAACTCGCCCTTGATGCAGTAACCAGGGCCACCGGTACCGGGCATGCCGTCGGGGCCCTCAAGGCCGGCAGCGACATCGGCGCCGGACATATCGCGGGTATTGGGGTCGCCGCCCTGAATCACAAAACCGGGCACATAGCGATGGAACTTAAGGCCATCGTAAAAACCCATTGTAGAAAGCTCGCAGAAGTTCGCCACGTGGATGGGAGCGCCCTCGCCGTCAAACTTGACCTTGATGGTGCCCTTCGACGTCTCGATCACCGCGCATTCATCGCCGACAAGCTGGTACTCGGGCGTGTAGAGCTCTTTCTTAAAACCAAACATGTGGTTCCTTCCTCGTGCGTTTAAAGCATATTTGTTCGAATTGTAGCAATAAGCACAGGCTTTCATCAATTGCGCACGCAGGTTATACCGCTTAGGCGCATTAATTACGAGCGCTGCCGCGGCTTCCAAGCGCCCACGTTGGCATCGTACTGGTTGAGCGCGCTGTTGCCGCCCTGCGCCATGGGCGCCAAGATCTCGCTCTGGCGAGCACTCAGCGACTCACCGTCGGGGATGGAAAGCGAAATGTCCCAGCTCTGGCAAATCACATCAACACGCTCGTACATCCACTCGGCAAGCTGCTTGAGGTGCTCGATGTCTTCGGCATAGACTGTGTCGTCCTGGTACTTAAGATTGTCGAGTTCGTCCTGTGTCTGCTTGATGCGGTCGCGCAGGTCATAGGCGCTCTGCGACATCTCCTGGCGCGTGCTGAGTGTAGATCGCAGATAGCCGCTGTTAAAGGAGGTGATCACCTCGCCGATCTCGTCCTCGGTGTTGTACGAGAGAATCGTCTGGTAGATTTGGTCGAGCTTGGCATAAAGTTCATCGTCAGTGAGCACGACCTCCTCCTTGACAACGTCGGAAGTGTCGTCGCCATCGCTCTCATCGACCTTGGCGGCATCGTCCTGAGTCTGCTCGCCCTTCTGGCGCGAAGGGAAGGTACTCTGCGCGGCATGGCCAAACTCGCTATAGAATCCCGGCATGACACCCAGAGGGTCAGTCGTCACAAACCAATAGGCACCGCCGCACACGGCCGCGAGCACCGCAACGACGATAACCGGCTTGGGAATATGGCGCTTATGCTTGTGGTAGGCATCCTCGTCGGGATGCACCTTGCGCTTGGGCTTCTGTTTGCTGGACTGAGCATCGTCGCGCAGGGAAACCGGCGTCGGCATGTCCACCTTAGGGATGCCGAAGTCCTTGTCGAAGGCCGGCAGCACGCAAGTCTCGTTGGGATCGGCGGCATCCGAGAGCACCGCGGCGGCAGACGCCGGCGCATGGGGCACCTCGGTATCAATCTGCTCCTGCGTCAAGCGCGGAAAGCCGGCCGTGCGGCCTGCCGCCAGATCGGATGCGGCCGCGTCTTTGGAAAGGATGCCCGGGGCGGGGCGCCCGCACTTGGGACAGGTGCGATCGTGCGGGGACAGGCGCGCGCCGCAACCATCGCAGAATACGAACTCGGTATGCTCGGGACCGTCGCCCGGACCAACGTATGCGTTGCAGTAAGGACAGAACGAGGCGCCGTCCTCTATGGTCTTAAGGCAATGCGGGCAGATCACGGCTTCCTCTTTTCGGAGCAATTCATACAGTCGAAGTTAGAGCATAGCATCGCCACGCCCCCACAGGAGCAAGGCACCAATTCAACATCGCCAGAAAAATCATCCCCGGGGCGACTGGGACTAGGCTTTCTTTGCGGGCTTTTTCTTTTTGCTCGGCATCGAGACCTTAATGCCCTGGGCGGACTTGGTCACACGGGAGCGCTTGGCACCCGCGCTCTTCTTTTTCTTGGGTTGGGCCTTTTCCACACCCTCGAGCGCGCGAACCTCGGCCTCGCGAGCGGTGCGCTCCTCACGGCGCTGCGCCATATCGGCGGCGACGCGCTTGGCAAAACGCTGGGCAGTTGAACCCGTCGAGCTCACCTTGCCGCCACCGCGACCCAGACGGACGCGAACGCCACGACCAAAGCCGGTGGCAGCATGGCGACGACGCGGCTCAAGCGAGTCCATCATCGTGGCGAGCTTAAAGAACACAGTGCAGGTAAAGACGACAATCGCCAGCAAGATAACGGCCTCGCCAATCGAAAGGTTGGCGATGGATAGCAGCTCCGGGAATCCGATAACACCCGCCAGGATGCCGACGACGACAAACACAAAGAGTACCACGCGCAAGGGAGTAAGCGGCTGCGAGATGCGCCAGATCAGGCTCACACTCGCCGCGCACGACGTAAGCAGGCACATGGTCGAAAGGGTGAGCTGGTTAAAGCCGAACACGCGCGCCACAAAGATATCGAGCGCCGCAGCCATAATGACCGCCAGCGACGCCGGCAGCGCACGCTTGAGCACGTTGGTCAAGAATGACCCCTTTACGCGGGCATTATTGGGCTCCAAACCCAGCACAAAGCCCGGCGCGCCGATGCAGAAGAAGTTGATGAGTGTCATCTGAATCGGCTCGAAGGGATACGGCGGAAACGCGATGCACAGCGCCGCCAAGCCCATCGAGAACAACGTCTTGGTTAGAAACAGCGCCGCAGAGCGCTGCAGGTTGTTGATGGAGCGACGGCCCTCGGCCACCACTGCGGGCATCGAGGCAAAATCATTGTCGACCAGCACGATCTCAGCCACGTTGCGCGCAGCATCGGAACCGGCGGCCATGGCCACGGAGCAGTCGGCTTCCTTGAGCGCCAGCACGTCGTTGACGCCGTCACCCGTCATGGCAACGGTGTGCTCGCGACGCTTGAGCGCCTGCACGAGCTCGCGCTTCTGCTGCGGGGTCACGCGGCCAAAGACGTGGTAGCGGTCCACTGCCGCATCTAGTTTGGACGGCGTATCGAGCGTCGTGGCATCGACGTAGGCGTCGGCCCCCGGTATGCCCACCACGCGCGCGATTGAGGACACCGTGCGAGGGTCGTCGCCGCTGATCACGTTGAGCGTTACGCCCTGCTCGTTAAAGTAGCCGATGGTCTCGGCGGCCGAGGTGCGAATCTCATCGCGGATGGTCACAAAGCCCACGGGCTCGGCCTCGCCCTCCATATCGCCGTCGGGCGTAAAGCCGTCCACACGGGCCACAACAAGCACGCGGCAGGTGTCAGCAAGCTCGGCCACACGGTTCTCAACCTGCGCAAAGGCGCGCTCAGAAAGCACAAATTGCGCTGCGCCCATCACATAGGAGCCCTGCGCAAACGAGGCACCGCTCCACTTTTTGGACGACGAGAACGGAATGACCGCCAGTGGCTCGGCCACCTCGACCGGGCGGTCGGCGTAATAGTTGAGCAGCGCCTGACAGGTCTCATTGGCATCTGCCGAGGTCGCACGCGCCACGTTGGCCAGGGCAAAATCGAGCACCGTGGTCTCGACAGGAACAGACGCCTCGCTCTCCCCCGCGCCCATGCTGGCGCCCTCGATCGGCAACGGATAAGTGCCCTCGACCTCCATGCGACCCGACGTGATGGTACCCGTCTTGTCCAAGCAAAGCACGTCGACGCGCGCCAACGTCTCGATGCAGTAAAGCTGCTGCGCGAGCACCTTGCGACGTGCCAGGCGCACCGTGGCGATGGCAAGCACCGACGAGGTCAGCAGCACCAGGCCCTGCGGGATCATGCCCAAAAGAGCGCCCACCGTGGACAGCAGCGCCGACGAAGGCACGCGACCGGCAAGCAGCTCGGAAAAACACCACGAAAGCGCGCTATCGCCCGGCGTACCGGCTGCATCCCACAGCTCGCTCACGCTCGAAGCGAAGAGTGCCAGGCCGAGCGGAATCATAATGAGGCTCGCGAAGCGCACGATGGCGTTGAGTGCGTTCATGATCTCGGAATTGACCTTTTTGACGTACTTGGCCTCGTTGTTGATCTTTGCCACGTAGTTGTCGGCGCCAACATGGATTACGCGGGCGCGCAACAGGCCCGAGTCGATAAAGCTGCCGCTCATGAGCTCGGAGCCGGGCTGCTTTTTGATGAGATCGCTCTCGCCCGTCAGCAGGCTCTCGTTCACGAGTGCCTCACCCGAGACCACCACGGCGTCGGCCGGAATCTGATCACCGCGCCCCAGGCGAATAATGTCGTCGAGCACGATCTGGTCCAAGTCGAGCTCCACCTCGGCACCGTCGCGCACCGCGATGGCCTTCTTAGAGGTCAGCAGCGTGAGCTTATCGACCATCTTTTTGGAGCGCATGGACTGGATGACGCCGATTGCGGTATTGAGGAACACCACGAACAGGAACGTCAGGTTCTTAAAGGATCCGGTCATAATGACCAGAATCGCCAAGACCGCGTTGATCAAGTTAAACAGCGTGCAGAGGTTTTCGATGATGAGCTCGCGGACCGACTTGGTCTTGAGCTCCATGTTGCGGTTGATCTTACCGGCGGCGATGCGCTCCTCGACCTCGGCGGTCGAAAGCCCGCGCTCGATATCCGTTGCTGCCATACCACGTCCCATCACGTCGCGTCGGTATAAGAAAACCGCCCGGACCATGCGAGGTTCGGACGGTCTTACGTTCGATGGTGCCCCATGTTGGATTCGAACCAACGGCCTTCTGCTCCGGAGGCAGACGCTCTAATCCCCTGAGCTAATAGGGCGAACGGTTGGCATTATACCCAAGTGTGCCATGGGCTAACAAAAGAATAGAAAAAGCTTTGCAATTACGTGGGAGACACGGCGCAAAGGCTCACTTTAGAACGCAAAAGTGAACCAATTAGTATAAACTCACATGCACCATATACACGGCTCGCGATGCGGGCCGTTTTTGCAAAGGTTATCCATCGAGGTGAGAGGCACACCATGATTGCAATTTTAAAGCAGAGCGCCAGCGACGAGGCCGTCGGTCATATCGTCAGCTGGATTGAGAAGAAGGGTCTCAAGACCGACGTCTCGCGCGGCGAGAACGAGACCATCATCGGCCTGGTGGGCGATACGACCAAGATCGACCCGTTTCTGCTCGAGTCCATGGATGTCGTCGAGCGCGTGCAGCGTGTCTCCGAGCCTTTTAAGCGTGCCAACCGCAAATTCCACCCCGAGGACTCCGTCATCGACTGCGGCCACGGCGTCATGATCGGCGGCGACCAGTTCCAGGTCATCGCCGGTCCCTGCTCTGTCGAGGGCGAAAACCTCATCCGCATCGCACGCCGCGTGAAGGCCGCCGGCGCCACGATGCTGCGCGGTGGCGCCTACAAGCCCCGCACCTCCCCGTACGCCTACCAGGGCATGGGCCCCGCCGGCCTGGACCTGCTGCTGTCTCTTATACACATCTCCGAGCCCACGAGACGCTACGCTATC
>CABRIC010000008.1 GCA_902470905.1 uncultured Collinsella sp.
GGCCACGATAGCGCCATCTTTATCTCGCTATGCAGCGAGTGGTCTGCCTGCTACGCCAACGCGTGCCAGGTGGCCGATACCCACGAGCTCGACGTGCGCTGCATCGATTCGCGCACCGGCTCGGGCGCCGAGGGTCTGCTGGTAGAGTACGTGCTCGCCATGCGCGAGGACGGCCGCAGCCTAGACGAGACCGAGGCTCAGATCCGCGCGACGCTGCCCGACGCCCATCTGCTGCTGATTCCGCGCACGCTCGAGAACCTGGTCAAGAACGGCCGCGCGCCCAAGCTCGCTGGCCAGCTGACGCAGATGCTCAACATTCGCCTGGCCGTTTCGCCGGAGTGGAAATCGGGCGAGATCAAGGCCATCAAGAAGGGCCGCGGCGCCAAGCGCATCGTCGCCAACACCATGGCCGACTGCCTCGCGTTTTTGGCTGAACACCCGGGTTCGAGCGTGCGCGTGCTCACGACCGGCGCCGCCGAGGAGCAAGAGCTCGTCAACCAGGCGCTCGCGGGCCAGGACTACGTAGACGCCGGCACCGGCCCCATCGGCTGCACCATCGCGACCCACGTAGGCGTCGACGCCATCGCCATCAGCTACTGCCCCCGCTACCAGCCAACTCGCTAGGGACGTCCACATCAGTTGCGGTGAAATAGGGACCGTTTTTGGCTTATCAGCCGCAAATCAATCCCTATTCCACCGCAACTTAGAAATCGGCGATCAGCCCAGCGGACCCTGAAAAAGCTCCTGATGAGTGCCCATTCGCACCAGCCTGATCACTGGGTTAGTCTTATGGGGCAGATATAGAACGACCACATCGACCAAGCCATCGGATAGGTGGAAATCGATGTGGCCGTTGTAGTTTCCGCCCGGGTTTGAGAGCTCGTGGGCGCCGTACTCCGCTGGAAGCGACCCATGGGCCGCAAGCTCTGCAACCGCCGCTTTAAACTCACTCTTTAGCTGCGGATGGATGCGCATCGTCCGTTTGTAATCCACCTTAAACTGAGCCTCGACTTTAATCTCGAACATCGCTAGCCCTCATCGAGGAACGATATGAGCTCATCAGCGTTATTGAATGACGGGCTATCGTCCGGCAAAATCCCCAACTCATGAGCTTCGGCGATTACCATGGCACGCCTCGTCGCCTCGTTGGGCACTTCCGCCCTTCCTACAATCTCAAAAGGAATCTTTCGCTGATTTACAAGCTGCCGAACGGCAAGATTCAGATAGGAATTGAGGCTGAGGCCGACCGAACCCAAGAACTCAGTCGCCTGCTCCTTGAGCCCCTCTTCGATGCGAACCGTCGTAGGCTTAACCGTTGCAGTAGACATACGCGACCTCCTCGCCCTCGTCTTTTGCATCAGTATACCCAATATAAATGGCAAACTGACGTTAGATAGCATCAGATTGCTATACATATTCATATCGCGGTGGGCACGATTGCCCTACATCAGCCCGCTCAGGGCGATGTCGACGGCCTCGTTGTAGTCGTCGGTAATGTGCACCAGCTCCGGATCGAGCGGGCTGATCATACCGGCGTCCATCACCGGGCCGTTGAGCCAGTCGAACAGGCCCTGCCAGTATTCGGTGCCCACCAAAACGAGCGGCATGCGCTTGACCTTGTGCGTCTGCACCAGTGTGAGCACCTCGAACATCTCGTCGAGTGTGCCAAACCCGCCGGGGAACACGATGGCACCCGAGCTGTATTTGACAAACATGGTCTTGCGCACAAAGAAGTAGCGGAAGTCCATGCCAAGGTTCACGTATTTGTTGAGCCCGTGCTCGTGCGGCAGCTCGATACCCAAGCCGACCGACTTGCCGTTGGCGCTCGCCGCTCCCCTGTTGGCCGCCTCCATGATGCCAGGGCCGCCGCCGGTGATAACCGCCACGCCGCGCTGCGCGATCTTGCGGCCGACCGTGCGCGCCGCCTTGTAGAGCGGATCGGTCTTGGGCGTGCGGGCACTGCCGAAGATGGTCACCGCGGGCCCGAGCTCGGCAAGCGCACCAAAGCCGTCGACAAACTCGGCCTGAATGCACAGCACGCGCCACGGATCAGCATGCAGCCAGTCAGTCGACTCCTCGGGTGCCAGCAGGTTGGCGTAGGTGTTGTCCTTAGGAATCATGGGGCCGCGCATGACCACGGGGCCGCGGCGGTACGTCTCGTCGTAGGCGGGCTCGCCCTCGACGTTCTCATTCTTAATCATGGGTACTCCTATCGAAAACAGAAACGGGCGGGGTCGACGCCATGCGTCAAACACCCGCCCGAACATCAACCATTCGGTATGGCACCCACGATGCATCAAGCGCTTGCAAGACATCGGTCAGCGGTCTTGCAGACCATGTTAGCGAACGCGACGACCGATCGCCGCTTGGCCTTTGCCGTTGCTCACGCCTCGCAAGCGCCCACGCCGCTCTTAGTAATCCACCGCCGCAGGGCTGTTCATCCAGTCGCTCACAAACGCGCCGTAGCGGCCCTCAATAATGGCCTGGCGGGCACGCTGCATAAGGTTGAGCAGGTAGTAGATATTGTGCATCGACAGCAGAATACCGCCGAGCATCTCCTTCTGCGTGACCATGTGGCGGATGAGCGCGCGGCTGTAGCCGCCCGTGCACACCGGGCAGGTGCAGGTGGGGTCGATGGGGCCGTCGTCGTGCGCAAAGCGCGCGTTGCGGAAGTTAAGGCGACCCTCACTGGAGAACGCCGTACCCATGCGGCCGGTGCGCGTCGGCAGCACGCAGTCGAACATGTCGATGCCCACGCCAACGCCGCGCACGAGCGTGGTAGGGTTGCCGACGCCCATGAGGTAGCGCGGCTTGTGCTTAGGCATGTACTCGGAAACCAGCGGCGCCAGCGTCTCGAACATGGTCTCGTGGTCCTCGCCCACCGAGTAGCCACCAATGCCGTAGCCCGGGAAGTCGCCGCACTCCTCCAGGTGACGCAGCGAGCGCAGGCGCAGGTCCAGATGCATGCCACCCTGGACGATGCCAAAGAGCGCCTGGTCATCACGGGTGTGGGCCTTATAGCAGCGCTCGGCCCACATACTCGACAGCTCCACGGCACGCTCGACGTAGGCACGCGTGGCAGGATAGCCGGGGCACTGGTCGAGCTGCATGCAGATGTCGGAGCCGAGCTTCATGGCGATTTCCATGTTGTCCTCGGGCGTCCAGAACACGTGGCGGCCGTCGTAATCGTTGACGATAAAGCGCACGCCCTCGTCGGTGAGCTTGACGGCGTCGTTGTGACTGAACACCTGGAAGCCGCCCGAGTCGGTAAGAATGGGGCCATGCCAGTTCATAAACTTGTGCAGTCCGCCCAGCTCGGCGATGGTGTCCTCGCCGGGACGCATGGACAGATGATAGGTATTGGCAAGCACGATCTGGGCACCGAGCTGCTTGACGGTCTCGGTAGGAATACCCTTGACGTTTGCCTTGGTGCCCACGGGCATAAAGATCGGTGTCTCGATGTCGCCGTGCGGGGTGTGCAGCACGCCGGCGCGCGCGTGCGTCGTCGGGTCCTCGGCGATCAGGTCGAATTTAAAAAGGCTCTGGTCCATAAACTGGAACTCCTTGGTTGCGGTTCATACGCAAACCATTATACGGGCAACCCGCAAGAAGCACCGACTCGACAGAAACTGGCGCATTAAACGACTAGTCGTTAGGGACGTTCTTAAACGACTAGCCGTCGGGGACAGTCTTCAGCGTCATCTTACAAAGGAGTGTCCCAATCTGCCGGCACTCAGGGACTATCCCCAAGTGCCAACAAGAGTGTCCCCTTCGACTAGTCATTTAAGAACGTCCCCAACGACTACTTTTCGTCAGCAACGCAAACGCCGATGCCCTGGCAACGCCAGCGAGCGGTCGCCAGGGCGAACAAATTGGCATGAAAAGAGGGCGGCATAGACCTTCTGGTCATGCCGCCCTCTTTGAATGACAAGTTGTCGCCCTGGTGACCGCGCAGCGTCGGCCCGTTACGGCGTTTGGTAAAACGCCGTAACTCTTAAGGCCGCTGGCCCATGCCACCCTCGAGGGTAACGGTCTCGCCGTTCATGTACTTAAAGTCGGGGCCGCAGAGCTGAACGACCACGCGGCCGATCTCCTTCTCGACGTCGCCGTAGTGGCCTGCCGGCGGCATGTGGACGTTGGCCTTAAACGCCTCGGGATAGGCATCCTGGAAGTTCTCGAGCGCAGCAGTCCAGGCAAGCGGGCACACAATGTTGACGTTGATGCCGTCCTTGCCCCACTCGTTGGCGGCAACGCGGGTCAAGCCGCGGATGCCTTCCTTGGCGGCGGCGTAGCTGCACTGGCCGTAGTTGCCAAACAGGCCGGCGCCCGAAGCAAAGTTGACCACGGAACCCTTGGTCTCCTTCAGGTGCGGATAGGCCTTCTGCATGTACAGGTAGGTGGCATACAGGCCAGAGTAAATGGCCAGGTTAAACTGGTCCATAGTGTGGTCGGCGATGGTCACGCCCGAGGCGCTGGCCTGGGCGTTGTTGACGACGGCGTCGATGCGACCGAACTCCTCAATCGCCTTGTCGATAACGTTCTGGACGACAGCCTCGTTGTCCTGACCGGCAGAAACGTCGGCCTGAACAGGCAGAACTTTGACGCCGTACTCAGCCTCAAGAGACTCCTTGGCAGCCTCGAGCTTAGCAACGTTACGACCGGTGATGACGAGGTTTGCACCCTCTTTGGCAAAAGCAATATCGATGCCGTAGCCGATGGAGCCAGCGGAACCGTCCTTAAGCGTGGCCTTGCCGCCGCCGGTGACGATCACGGTCTTACCAGTGAAAAGTCCCATACGAAGTCCTTTCAGAATCGCGGCGGGCGCACCCGCCGACTGCGCGCATCCAAATAAACGCGCCAAAAGCTGAGATGCAACTTTAGCGTGTTCAAGTAAAAAGAAAAGGGCGCGACAGGCGAACGGCATAACGTTTTTCGGCGAAGGGATTGTCAAGTAAAAATTGGGTAGAGCGGCCGAATTTTTGCTATCGACGCGAGCCATCGAACACGTTTTGAAACTTTGCTGCGGCGCGCGGGATGTCGGCGCGAGACTTTATCATAGGGTGACAAACAACGATGAGGAGCACATGCCTATGACAGACGAGCTGGACCCCCAGACTCAACAGCATATTGATGATTCCGCAGACACCATTGACGACTGCGATACTTCTACCAGCAGCGATGGCGGCATTGATGCCTCTGTCGAGAAGGCTCCTGCCGCCGCAGTCGAGGCCGCAGACGCAAATGCTGCCGCAGATCAAGGCAAAGAAGAGCAGCTAGAGCAGCCGGACCCGAACGATACTGAGCCCAAGGCCGAGAACGCTCCGCAAGCAGCGGGCCCCATCGAGGTGTCTTCGGAAGAAGAGCTCGACGCCGTCATGGACTCCATGATGGATGCCGTCAAAGCGATGAAGGACGCTGTCGCCGATGCCGATGTCGACGCCGAGGAAGAGGAAGCCGCCGAGGCCGCCTCGACGTTTGTGCCCGGCGAGACCCCGGTTGCCGACCAGGGCAGCACCATGCCCTCGTTCCTGCAACTCGAGCACCCCACGATCGGCGCCGACGCGGTCGACCCGCACGCAGCGGGCTTTTCCGTGATCGAAGGCGGCACCGGCAATATCGCCGCGCCGCAGACTGCCGATACGAATGCCGCCGCCGAGACCGCGCATCCGACCACCTCGCATGCTCCCGCCACGAACCGCGACCTGGGAAGCGCCGTCTCAAATACCGCTAACGCCGTGGGCACTTTTATCGCCCAGGGCGCGTCGGCCATGCGCGAGATGAACGCCGCCAAGAAGGCACTCGCCGATGCACGCGCCCATTTAGCCGAGCTTGAGCAGCGCATCGCCGACCAGGCAGAGGAACTCGAGACGCGGCAGGATATCGCGGGGCGGTACGACCAGATTGTCGCCGATCAACGCCAGGCGATTGCCGCGGCACAAAAGACCGCTGCGGCAGCTGAAATTAACCGTGATGCCCATGCCGCCAAAGCGACGGAGCTCAAGGGCCAGCTCGAGCAAATGAAGGCAGAGGACGATGCGACCGAGCTCCACCTGAAGGCTGCACTCGACGCCGTGGAAGCCCGCGAGGCGAGCTCGCGCGAGACCGGCAACCGCCTCGTTCGTCGCCTTGAGGATTCCAAGCGTATCCGCGACAAAGTGAAGGCTGAGCGCGATGCCGGTGTCGCCGCCGCACGACAAACTGCCGATGCTACGCGCGCACAGCTCGAGACCTTGCGTCGCGAGTATGCCGAGCTGCAGCGCAACCCTTCGGCAAATCCCGCCAATTACACCGTACGCACCAACGAGTTGTCTATGCAAATCTCCGACGCTGCCGACGCCCTCCGCAAGGCCGAGGAAGTTATTCCGCGCGTGACCGCCGATCTTGAGCATTCACTCGCCGCCGCCGAGCAGGCCGTCGAGCAGGCACAGGCCCCCATCGCCGACGCTAAACGAGCGCACCAGGCCGTAACGGCTGAGGCAGATGCCGCGCGCGACGAGTTGCAGTCCGCAAAAACTGCCGCCGCGACGCGCCAGCGCGAGCTGCGCGAAAAGATCACCACACAGGACAAGGCACGCCGCGAGCAAGAGCAGGCCATCGCCAACGCCCAGGCGGACGCCGCACATGCGCAGTCGATTATCGAGCAGGCGACCGAGGTGCACGACCATCCCGAGATCACCGAATCGCTCGCCGGGTCCTTGGCACGCGACAAGGCCGAGCATACCGAAACCGAGCGCGAAGTTGCCCAACTCGAGGCCGCCGAAGACGACGTGCGCAAGCGAACCCGCGACTCACGCATCAAATTCACCGGAGCCATCGCCTGCATCATCGCCGCAATCCTGGTGATCATCGCAATCTGGCTGTTCATGAGCAAGTAAGCCAGTTGCCAAAAACGCCCCAACGCAGTTGCGGTGAGATAGTTCCTGTTGAGCCCTCAAAAAGGCCAATTCAAGAACTATCTCACCGCAACTTATTAGATTGATGCAAGGTAGTCGTTGGGGACGTTCTTAAACGACTAGTCATTCAAGAACGTCCCCAACGACTACCCAAGTGCCAAGCACCGCAAGAGTGTCCCCTTTGACTAGTCGTTTAAGAACGTCCCCAACGACTACCCGACAACAAAGGCAACGCCAATGTTTTGGCGAAGTCAGCGAAAACGCCCCTAAGCGAGCAAGGTGACGTGAAAGAGGAGGGCATTGACCTTCTGGTCATGCCCGACGATTGAACGTCAGATTGCCGCTTAGGGGCGTTTGCAGCGTCGAGCCGTTACGCGGTTCGTAGAACCGCGTAACTAACAAATGAGCATTGCGTCGCCAAAGCTGAAGAAGCGGTAGCGCTCCTCGATGGCAGCGGCGTAGGCATCCATGATCTGGTCGCGGGAGGCAAGCGCGCTCACGAGCATCATGAGCGTAGAGCGCGGCACGTGGAAGTTCGTAATCAGCGCGTCGACCACGTGATAGGTCGAGCCAGGCATGAGGTAGAGCTGCGTCGTCGCGTTCTCGCGCACCACGATGTCACCGCGGCCGAGCGTGTCGGCGCCGTCCTCACGGCCCTCAAAATAGCGCGCCGTCACAGCCGGATCGGACACCGGCGCATCGGCGTCAAACGCGCTCTCGAGCGAGCGCACCGCCGTGGTACCGACAGCGATCACACGATGGCCCTCGGCCTTCGCCTTATGCACGGCGTCGACCACCTCCTGCGATACGTGGTAGCGCTCGGTGTGCATCACATGCTGCGTAGGGTCGTCCTCCTCCACCAGGCGGAAAGTATCGATGCCCACCTCGAGCTCGACGGCGGCAAACTTCGCGCCCTTGGCCTCGATAGCGGCCATGAGCTCGGGGGTAAAGTGCAGACCCGCCGTAGGAGCGGCAGCCGAGTGCTCCTCCTTCATGGCGTAGACGGTCTGGTACTTCTCGGGGTCGCCCTCGTAGTCGGTAATGTAGGGCGGCAGCGGCACGTGACCGGCGGCGTGAATGGCCTCGTCGAGCGTGCGCGGCTCGCCGGCGGCATTGCAACCGGCGGGCTCAAAGCGCACCAGACGGCCACCGCGGCTATCGGTGACAAAGTCGATGACCTCGGCCGTCAGCACCACGGGAGCCCCCTCGGGCGCATGGGCGCCACCCGCACGATACTCAATCTGAGCACCGGGCTTCAGGCGCTTGCCCGGCTTGACCAAGCACTCCCAAACATGGCCCAGCGGGTCAACATCCTCGCGGCGCTTGAGCAGCAGCGTCTCGACCACGCCACCCGAGCCCGACTTGCGACCGATCAGGCGGGCCGGCATCACGCGCGTCTTGTTGATGACGAGCACGTCGCCCGGCTCGACATAGTCGATGATGTCGCGGAAGATGCGGTGCTCGACGGTGCCGCCATGCTTCAGCGGCGTTCCTGCCTCGGAGCCCTTGCGATCCACCACCAGCAGGCGGCAGGAGTCGCGCGGCTCGGCAGGAGCCTGGGCGATCAGTTCCTCAGGAAGGTTGTAGTCAAAATCATCGGTACGCATAGACACGTCGGATACTCCTTATATAGATAAAGTCCGCTCTACATCCTAGCAGGCCGCCAGCCCAAAAGAACTACTTTTTGGCGGCTTTGCGCTCGTCGCGGATGCGAGCGCGGTCCATGGCCGCCTCGACAGCAGAGAAGCGGCAACCACAGTAGTTCTGCCGATACATGCCCAGCTCGCGCGAACGGCGTGTCGCTTCGGGGTAATACGGGCGAAAATCGCGAATGACCGGAGTGAGGCCGCGGGCGGCAGCCAGACGCTCCAACACGTCATTACAGGTATCGAACAGCTGATACGGCGAGACGGCGAGCGTCGTGCCCACATATTCGAACCCGCGCTCCTGGGCCACACGGCATGCCTCGGCCAGACGCAGGGCATAGCACGCACGACAGCGGCGGGGTCGATCGGCGCCCAGCGGGGCCACACCGGCCTCCCAGCGCTCGCGGTCCTCGCCTGCTTCAATGAGCTCGATGTCGCCATCAGCACACCACCGGCGCAGCTCGTCCAAGCGGCGCTGCCATTCATCGCGCGGCTGAATATTGGGGTTGGTCCAGCAAATCGTGGGCTCAAACCCCTCCTCGCGCAGCAGGCGGACCGGCTCCAGCGAGCACGGCGCACAGCAAGCGTGCAGCAGCAACGGCTTCATCAACATCTCCTCCCCCACAATAAATAGTCTTTTTGGGACGGGGCTATTTTGACTACTTTTGACGTAAAGCAGTCAAAAATACCCATCTCCAAAAAGTAGTCAAAATAGCCCCGTCCCAAAAAGACTACTGACCAAAAAAGCGAACGCCAAAGGACGTGTCCTCGCAGGCGACAATGCGGCGGTCGCGCAGGATGGTCCACACGTAATACCAATCGCCCACACAGCCCGACAAGTGCAGACCAGCCGCCAAGTAGCACAGCAGCGGATAGCCCGAAAACGCAAAGCCCAAGGCAAACGCCGCCGTCAAAACAACCGTCGGCGCCAGGCAAATGACCATGTACCGCCGGCGCGAATACACCACGCCCTCGGCGCAGGCGTAAATCATGCAGGTTTCGAGATTTGCCCCAAAGGTCACCCGGGCACCGGCGGGCGCAAACAGCTTAAAGAACACCGCGTGCACCAGCTCGTGCACGGCAAATGACGCCGCGCAAACAACAGCCACGCCGACTATCCAGCCCACGACCGCCGTCCAGCCGCCCGCATCGGCAGCATCCAAGTCTGCAGGCCCACCCAGCAGCATAAACACCGGCACCAGGCACACGGCAAATGCGCCGAGCACGGCCATCCCCCACACAAAGCAGGCGTGCAGAAAATCCTCGTCCTCAAACGCATGTATGTTGGAAATCTCATTCATAGCATCTTAGGATAGCGCCCCTGCCACGTACCCGTCCGCATGTGCGATAATGTCGAACGATATGCACGAATTGACCACCGCGTCGCCAGGCCTTGCGCCCGGCCGCGCCCTTACCATATGCGAAGGAGTCCCATGGCATCCAAATACTCCATGAACGACCGTCCCAGCTGGCCTCGCCGCGCCATCGTTACCGCCGGCGAGCCCTACGGCAACAAGGGCCTTCACTTTGGCCACGTCGGCGGCGTCTTTGTCCCGGCCGACTTCTTCGCCCGCTTCCTGCGCGACCGCCTGGGCCGCGAGAATGTCATCTTCACCTCGGGCACCGACTGCTACGGATCGCCCATCATGGAGAGCTACCGCAAGCTCAAGGAGAACGAGGGCTACGACAAGTCCATCGGCGAGTACGTCGAGTCCAACCACTCCCGCCAGGCCGCGACCCTCAACAACTACAACATCAGCTGCGACATCTACGGCGGCTCGGGCCTTGAGCCGGCGGCCAAGATCCATAATGAGGTGACCGCTGAGATTATCGAGCGTCTGCACGAGCAGGGCACTATCTCCAAGCGCTCTACCCTGCAGTTCTACGATGCCAAGGCCGGAACGTTCCTCAACGGTCGCCAGGTCATCGGCCGCTGCCCCATCCAGGGCTGCAAGTCCGAGAAGGCCTATGCCGACGAGTGCGACCTGGGTCACCAGTTTGAGCCCGAGGAGCTCATCGCGCCCAAGAGCCAGCTCACCGGCGAGGTGCCCGAGCTGCGCCCGGTCGACAACCTCTACTTCGACCTGCCGGCCTACCTCGACTTTATGAAGACCTATACCGCCAAGCTCGCCAAGAACCCGCAGGTTCGCTCCGTGGTCTCCAAGACCATGGAGGAGTGGCTGCTGCCGGCTCAGCTCTACATCCAGAACAAGTTCCGCGAGGCCTTCGACGCCGTCGAGGACCAGCTGCCCGAGCACACCGTGCTGGAGCCCGAGGGCAACAAGAGCAGTTTTACCGTCACCTTCCCCAGCTGGAAGGAGCGCGACGACGCCCACGCGGTGCTCGCCAACGGCGGCGTACGTTTCCGCAGCGGCAAGGCGCTCGTGCCCTTCCGCATCACCGGCAACATCGACTGGGGCGTTCCGGTGCCCGAGGTCGACGGCGTGACCGACGTCACCTGCTGGTGCTGGCCAGAGAGCCTGTGGGCGCCCATCAGCTATACGCGTACCGTGCTCGCACGCGATGCCAAGGCCGCCGGCGTAACCGAGGGTGTCGCCGCCCAGGATGCCGCCCTCATGGGCGAGCCCGCCGCCGATTCCACGCAGGTCCCCGCGCCCACCTACCAGCACAGCTCGCTCGACTGGCGCGACTGGTGGTGCTCTGACGACGCTCAAATCTACCAGTTCATCGGACAGGACAACATCTACTTCTACTGCATCGCGCAGACCGCCATGTGGGAGGCCCTGGGTTGGGACCTTACGCAGAGCACCGTCAGCGCCTGCTATCACCTGCTCTACATGGGCAAAAAGGCGAGCTCGTCCTCGCAGACGCCTCCCCCGCCGGCAGACGACCTGCTCAACCACTACACCTGCGAGCAGATGCGCGCGCACTGGCTGTCGCTCGGCCTGTCCGAGAAGCCGGTGAGCTTTAGCCCCAAGGCATATGACACGCGCGTGACCGGCAAGGACAAGGACGGCAACGAGGTACGCGCCTGCGACGACAAGCGCGTCATCGATCCGGCCCTTAAGGAGAGCGCCCTTTTGACCGGCGTCTTCAACCGCCTGGCCCGCAGCTGCTTCTACGGCGTCGCCATCAAGGAGGGCGACGAGAGCCCCTATCGCAACGGTTGCATCCCCGCCGGTGCCGCTTCTGACACCGTGGTCGAAGCCGCCCAGCAGGCAGCCCTCGCCTTTGAGCAGGCCATGTACAAGTTCGAGACGCACCGAGCGCTCGCCGTGTGCGACGACTACCTGCGCGCCGCCAACAAGCGCTGGAGCGACGCCTCCAAGGCCGCCAACAAGCTCGAGGGCGAGCCAGCCAACGCCGCCATGACGCAGGCCCTCGTCGACGCCTTTACCGAGCTGCGCGTAGCGACCGTCCTGATGCACGGCATTGTGCCGACCGGCTGCGAGCTCATCTGCGAGTACTTCGACGTCGATCCGGTCGCCTTCTTTAGCTGGGACAACATCTTTGCCTCCACGGACGAGTTCGTGGAGAGCCTGGGCGAGAAGCCCGGCGAGCACCGCGTGAAGCCGCTGCCCCCGCGCTTCGACTTCTTCAGCAAGCACGAGAGCCAGTACTAGAGCACGCTAGCAGCGGCGTGCCTGGAAAGTAGTCAATTTGGGACGGGGCCATTTTGACTACTTTGCCGTAGTCGCGCCAGCATTGATCGGTTTTGTCAAAAGCAGTCAAAATAGCCCCGTCCCAAATTGACTACTTTTACTGGAATGGGAAGGAAAGACGGATGTCCAAGCCGCGTCGTCGTAAGCAGAAAAAGCAGGTCAAGGCCGAGCTCAAGCTTAGGCAGTTTGCTGCTACCGAGCTTTCCGACCAGCTTGCCGCCCTTCCCTGCGCCGCCGACCTGCCGCGCTTTATGGTCGACACGGTCGCCGGTGCTTATGCCCCCTCCGATGCCGAGCTCATGATCGAAGGCTTTGGCGCTGCGGCCACACGCCCGGTCACGCTGCGCGCCAACACGCTCAAGGCGACTGCCGAAGACATCGCCGCCGCACTCGACGAGACCGGCATCGCGCACCAAACCGTTACCTGGTATCCGGACGCCTTCATCCTGCCCGAGGCCCAGGTTTCCGACCTGTGGGACCTCGACATCTACCGCGACGGCAAGATCTACTTGCAGAGCCTGTCGTCCATGATGCCACCGTTGGTCCTGGGCGCTCAAGCCGGCGAGGACATCCTGGACATGTGCGCGGCCCCCGGTGGCAAGACGACGCAGATCGCCGCCCTCACCCAGGGCCAGGCACACCTCACGGCCTGCGAGATGAGCAATCCCCGCGCCGAGAAGCTCGAAGCCAACCTCCACCGCCAAGGCGCAAAAAACGTGCCCGTCATGCGCATCGACGCACGCGAGCTCGACGAGTTCTTCCGCTTTGACCGCATCCTGCTCGACGCTCCCTGCACCGGCACGGGCACCGTCATCAGCGGCAACGAGAAGAGCCTGCGCGGCCTCACCGGGCAGTTGCTCGGCAAGTGCGCCCGCTCGCAGCGCGCGCTTCTGGACCGCGCCATGGGAGCCCTCAAACCGGGCGGCACGCTCGTCTATTCGACTTGTTCGATCTTGCCGCAGGAAAACGAGGACGCCCTGCAAGAGGCCCTCGACAAGCACATGGACTGCGAGCTTATCCCCCTCGATGGCACGCCGAGCGAAAGCGAAGCGCGTCGCGCCCAGGAAGCTGGCGAAGAGCCCCACGTCGAGAGCAACGCCCTCACCGAGGCCATCGCTGCCGGCCATGTCTCGGCCGTCGCCAACGGTATGCCCGGTACGCTGACCATTCCGCCTAGCCGCGACTTTGAGGGCTTCTACATCGCCCTGATCCGAAAACGCAGCTAGCGCACGGATTCAAAACTCAACAAACTATCTCCGTGCGCGCTTGTCCTGCTGGTCACGGTGCTGCTTAAGTGCCTCGCGTTCCTTGCGCTCGGCCCTTTTGCCCTTAATGGCCGTGACCACCAAGTAGATGACTGCGGCGGCAACGATTGCGCCCACACACAGGCCAATCGAGCCCAACATTGCTGTGAATTCCATACCGCGTCACCTCTCTTTTAAACGGGACATTCAAGATAGCACCTCAATACCCGCCACCACAGCTCCTTCACGTTCGCCGGCCTTTCGGTCTAACGGATGGCGCGGCGGGGAAAAATCAACTCGTCAAACGATTTAGCAAGCACAACGCTGTCGGCACCCCGCCGGCCACCATCGCATAGAATCGAGCCCCCATGGATACTCTCAACGATTTGAACGAGCGCGTCGACGCCTTTGTCGGCACCAGTTCCTTCGACGCGCCTGCCGCGACGAACGACCAAGACCCCATCGATGTTCCCGCCGAGGTTCACGAGGACATCGTCGCCTCGGTCGACTTCTCCGAGGTAGAGCTTGCAGACGAATTTACCGAGCCCCAGGTGGCCGTGACCCCCAACGGACTGCTCCCCATGGAGCCGCTGCCCATCGACGGGCGGCTGCGCAAGGCGGCCCTCCGCATGCCCGACGAGATCGAGGAGGCCAGCGGCTTTACGCTCTTCGGTCGTCGCATCAAGTCGCTTATCTACACCACCGACGTGGCGGTCATCCGCAACTCCAACGCCGATGCCGTCTTTGCCGTTTACCCCTTCACGCCACAGCCTGCCATTACGCAGGCGCTGTTAACTGTCGCCGAGTGCCCGGTCTTTGTAGGCGTGGGCGGCGGAACTACGACCGGGAAGCGCTCCGTACAGATGGCAGCCGTCTCCGAGATGCAGGGCGCGGCGGGCTGCGTGGTCAACTCCCCCGCCACTGCCGAGATGGTCGAACACATCACCAACATCGCCGACATCCCCGTCATCGCCACGGTCGTTCGCTGCGACGACGATGCGCACGCCAAAGTGCGCGCCGGAGCCAAGATCCTCAACATTGCGGCCGGCAAGAACACGCCGCAGGTTCTGCGTGAGCTGCGCGAGCACTATCCCAACCTGCCGCTCATCGCACCGGGCGGCAAGACGCCCGAGAGCATCCGCGAGACCATCGCCGCCGGCGCCAACGCCATCATTTGGACGCCGCCTTCGGCCCAGCAGCTACAGACCGACATGATGCAGCGCTACCGCAAGATGAAAGAAGACGCCACGCCCGTCATCTCGCGCGACGATGTGCCCATTATCGACCAGGTCGCCGCCGCCGAGGTCAGCCAGGTCGAGAATATGAATCCCGACGTGCCGATTCCCGACGAGGTTATCGAACGCGTCGCTTCGATCCACGATCATATCGAGGAGCGTCGCGCCAACCGTGGACTCAAGCCCTCGCTGCACGGCTTCTTCTTCCGCGGAAAGAAACGCTAACCGCAAGAGCAAGGCCCGCCCCACAAACGTGAGGCGGGCCGTTTTCGTTTGAGCAATCGTGCGCGACGTGATGGGTCAAGTTAATCCACGCGTTTGTCACCCATAAAGAAGAGCGCCACCGTACCAGGTCCGGTGTGCGAACCAATCAGAGCACCGATATTGTTGATCTCAATCTTGCCTTTGAGCTGCGGAACTTGTTCCTCAATCAGCGCCGCAACGGCCTCGGCATCCCCGCGGCACGCCGAGTGCGACATGATGCACTTGCCCGAATAATCCGCACCGTCCTGCACGTGTTTCATCATGGTCTTAGCCATCTCGGAAATCGCGCGCTTCTTGGTGCGAATCTTCTCACGTGGCGACAGCCCACCTTCGCAATCGACCGTCATAAGTGGGCAAATCTTAAGCGCCGTGCCGATGATCGCGCTCGCAGCCGAAATGCGACCGCCGCGCAGGTAGCTCGACAGATCGGTCGAGAAGAACCAGTGGTGAAGGTTGAGTTTATGCTCCTCAATCCAAGCGGCCGTCTCGTCGAGCGAAGCGCCGCTATCGCGCACGTCGGCGGCATATTCCAGCAATAGGCCAAAGCCCGAAGACGCCGCCAGCGAATCGATGACGCGCACCTTGCCGCCCTGGGGATAGCGATCCGCGAGCATCTGCGCCGCGACGCAGGCCGATCCATACGTGCCCGAAATACCCGACGACAACGTCAGGTGCAGCACGTCTTTACCCTCGGCAACAAACGGCTCCCAAAACTCCTCGTACTCACCCACGCTCACCTGAGACGTCTTGGGCATGGCGCCCGCGGCAATCTGGGCAAAAAACTTGTCCGGCGTAATCGACTGATACAGATCGTCCGTATAGACAACATCGTCGATCTCGTAATGAAAACACACGACAGGGATATTGCGCGCCGCAAAGAACTCACGGGTTCGGTCGGCGGCGGATTCACAGGTCAGGACAAAATCACTCATATGAGGCTCCTTACTCATTGCTGCGCAAATTATCGCACAGTGAGCCTACATGCGGTACATATGTCCACTATTTACCAAATCGAACCAAATATAGTGAACATCTTTACCACCATCGTCTCCACCGGCCCCATGCATAAATATCTGAGAAAACACCCTCTGTCGTCTCCACCCAACCGACACATCTACCTTCACTAAATCGATTTACCAAACCGTTCAGCCGACAATTCAGCCGCTGGCGCAAAATCGAAACAAAAGCGGCGCATACTGATAAACGTTTGATGCTGTTTATCAGTTTTACCAGCCCCATCGGAAGGTGTTTCATGGTCGCATTCGATCGCAACCCGCAAGACTTCAAGTATCTGCGCCTGCTGTCGAGACAGTTTCCCACCGAACAATCCGCATTTACCGAAATTATCAACCTCTCGGCCATCCTTAACCTACCCAAGGGCACCGAGCATTTTATGAGCGACGTGCATGGTGAGTACGAAGCCTTTATGCACATCCTCAACAACTGCTCGGGCGTCGTGCGCGAACATGTCGACGAGATCTTTGGCGACACGCTCTCCTTTGACGAAAAGGGCGAGCTGTGTACGCTCATCTACTACCCGCGCGAGAAGATCGACCTGGTCCGCAGTCAGCGCGAGGACTCGCCCACCTGGTACAAGACGATGCTTGACCAGCTCATCATGGTCGCTCGCTCACTTTCAAGCCGCTACACGCGCTCCAAGGTGCGTAAGGCCATCCCGCGCGATTACGCCTATATCATCGACGAGTTGTTGCACACGCACCCGGACGAGAACAACTATCGCGTGCGCTATCACGAGCGCATCGTGGAGTCCATCCTGGAGACCGCCAGCGCCGACGACTTTATTGAGTCGCTCGCCTCGCTCATCAAGCGCCTGGCCGTCGACCACCTGCACCTGGTGGGCGACATCTTCGACCGCGGCGGCGGCGCGGCCAAGATTATGGACCGTCTGCTCACCTACCATTCGCTCGACATCCAGTGGGGCAACCACGACCTGCTGTGGATGGGCGCTGCGGCCGGTGAGCCCGCCTGCATCGCCACGGTGTTGCGCAACAACCTACGCTACGACAACTACGAGATCCTGGAGAACGACTACGGCATCTCGCTGCGTGAGCTTGTCGCCTTTGCCGATGCCACCTACACCGCCGGTGAGTCCATCACCCCGCTGATCAAGGCCATCAACGTGCTGCTCTTTAAGCTCGAGGGCCAGATTATCCAGCGCCACCCCGAGTTCGATATGACCGACCGCCTGTTACTCGACAAGATCGACCACGACACCGGCACGGTCACGCTCGCCGACGGCAGCGTGTGGCCGCTCACGACCAACGACTTCCCCACCGTCGACCCGGCGGACCCCTATACGCTCACGTCTCAGGAGCAGCACATCATCGACAAGCTCGTGTCCGAGTTTGTCACCGCCGATCACCTGCATCGCCATATCGATTTCCTCTATTCCCACGGCTCGATGTACAAGGTCGCCAACGGCAACCTGCTCTTCCATGGCTGCGTGCCGCTCAACGAGGACGGCACCTTTAGCAGCATGAACTGCCTGGGCACCTGGCACGCTGGCCGTGATTATCTCGATTTTTGCGACCACATCGCCCGCCGCGCGTGGCGCGTGGGCGACCGCGATGCCCTCGACTGGATGTGGTACCTGTGGATTGGCTTCAATTCACCCGCCAGCGGACGCCTGGTGCGTACCTTTGAGCGCGCCTATATCGCCGATAAGAGCACCTGGGTCGAGCCGATGGACCCGTATTTTACGCTTACCAAGTCGCCCTCGGTCTGCGATGATATCATGCGCGAGTTTGGCGTCGCGCCCATGGCATGCTCGCCGACCGGCCACATCATCAACGGCCACACGCCCGTTAAAACCACCAAGGGCGAGCAGCCCATCCGCGCCGAGGGCAAGCTGCTGGTCATCGATGGCGGCTTCTGCCGCGCTTACCATCCCAAGACGGGCATCGCCGGCTATACGCTCATCTCGAGCTCGCGCGGCTGCCGCCTCAAGTCGCACCGGGCCTTTACGACGGTTGCCGAGGCACTCACGCGCAACGTGGACATCGAAAGCGAGACCAACCGTTTTGACCAAGCGGACCGTCGCCGCATGGTGAGCGACACCGATACTGGCGCCAAGATCCGCAGCCAAATCCAAGACCTGCGTCAGCTGCTCGATGCATATAGAAACGGTGCTATCGAGGAGCGCGCCTAGCACCACCCGCGGGGATTGGCTAAACTTGCTGAGTTTGTCATCCCCACGGCGTCCCCGCGCCACCCTAAGGCAGGTACCATGCAAAAGCTCCTTGCGCAGATCATGAAATTTGGCGTCGTCGGTGTCATTGCCACGGTTATCGACTTTGGCATTATGAATCTGCTCCACTACGGTCTCGGCCTCAACATCCTAATCGCCAACACCAGCGGCTTTATCATCTCGCTCATCTTTAACTACCTCGCAAGCATGAAGTACGTGTTTGCGCACAAGGAAGGCATGAACCGCCGCCGCGAGTTCATCATCTTTGTCGTGCTGTCCGTGATCGGTTTGGTGCTCAACGACGGCATCGTGCTGGCGCTCAACGCCGGCCTGGGACTCGAGGCCAATATCGCCAAGATCTGCGCCACCGCGCTTGTCATGGTCTACAACTTTGTGACCCGAAAAATCTTCCTGGAGGGCGACGAGACAAAATAGCTCGAAACCCCTGCAGCATTACGGCGCCCACGGACGACGCGCACTCAGCGCAGTATCGTCCGTGGGTGTCGCTCGTTTACGGGCAAATTTTCAACGTTTGCGGATTAGCTCTTGAAAATTTGGCGAGTTCATATAGTTCTTGGCAAAGACCTTACGTTTCCCTTGTAAAAGCTCTAAAGTATCCTCTGCTCGATTCATCAACGCATTGGATGTGATTACGTGCGCAAGGCGCTGGCACAACCTCATACCAAGCAGTTCCTCAAGTTTGCTGTCGTGGGTCTTATCTCCTTTGGCATCGACTGGGGCATGCTCATTGCGCTCGTCGAGCTGTTCCACCTCGACTTTTTGATGAGCACCACGGTTTCGTTTATCACGTCCGTCGTGGTCAACTACTGGCTCAGCATGAAGTACGTGTTCGACCACCGCGAAGGCATGAGCCGCAAGCGCGAGTTCACGATCTTCACCATCCTGTCGGTGATCGGCCTGGGCCTCAACGACCTGTACATGTTTGTGGGCGTCACGTTTTTGAGCATCGGCTACCAGGCCATGAAGGCCATCGCCACGTTCCTCGTCACCTGGTACAACTACTTCAGCCGCCGCTTCTTCCTCGAGGGCGCACGGTCATAGTCGATTCACTATTTGCTTGAATGTATAACCGGTTGGAATTCCCATTCCAACCGGTTTTTTGTTTGCCGAGAGATCCGGCGACCCAGTCCCATTCGCACGAAAAACGGGCGGCCCGGATGTTTGTCCGAACCGCCCGTCTGGCGCGCTATGTCGAGGCCTCTAGCCTGTAACGTAATACCAGACTACGTTGTCGCCGTTTGAGAGAACGTAGTTACTACAGGCCGTCATGGGCGTTGTGCCGTTGACGGAGTACATCCACCCGCTCGTGCCGCCGTACTGTTTCTCGGCCAAACCACCAATCGCGGAAACATACGTGCCGTACGACGAGCCGTGTGCGTTGACAGAAAGGCCTAGCGCGCACAGGGCATCGTAAACGGTAGCGCCTTCGTTAAAGGTAAAGGTGCCGCCAGAGGACACGGGATTGCCCACAGCGCTCGATGTGACCGAAACCGTCACCGTAACGTAGTTGGACTCCTGTGAGCCGCTTTGGCTGCCCGAGGAGGCGTTTCCACCATTAGAGGATGAGGCTCCATCAGACGACTGGCCACCGCCCGAAGAAGCACCGCCAGACGCATTGGAAGTATCACCGGCTCCCGTATTTTGGGCAGCGGATTTATCGCCAGACTTCTTGCCGCCCCGGTCCTCGGACTTCTTGCTATCCGAGTTTTTGTCCGATTCCTTGTTTGAAGACTCGGAATCGTCCTTGGCGTCGTTCGAACCCTTGGGCTCGTCTTTTGCATCATTCGAAGATTTGGAATCCTTGGAACTAGCCTCGCCCGAAGCGGCAGACGAGCCAGATCCCTTGGTGTCCTTGGCGACGACGCTCTCCCCCGTCACGGTCTGAACGATCCAGTCAATGGACCAGGCGCCGCTCTCGGAAGGATGGACGAAGCCCAGCGAGACGACGATCAGAATGGTGCACGCGGCAGCAAGAACGCCAAGGAGCGCCTTGCGACGAGAGGCGGACGCCGCCGAAGCGGCGCCCTGTTGCTTTGCATCGTCGAACTGAATGAACGAGGAATCTGGTTGCTTGGGGTCAGCGTCCTTGGATTTATTGGACACAACCCTCACCTACCGACGTTTGGTGAACACGAACACGCCGACGATGGTGAGACCGATGACGCCGGCGGCAACGCCAACAATGGCGAGCGGGTTGGTGCCAGTCTCCTGCTCGGAAGCACTAGAGGACTTCTTAGCAGTGGTCGTAGAAGCAGCACCCGTATCGGACTTGGAATCGGACTTCTTGTCGGACTTGCTGTCCTTCTTGTCAGACTTCTTGTCAGACTTCTTCTCGTCCTTCTTATCGGACTTATCGGAGTCCTTCTTGTCGGACTTGTTGTCCTTGGTCTCGGTCTTGGTCGACACCGTCGTCTTGGTCGTCGGCTTATGACCCGGGGCGACAGCGCCGCCCTTCGAGCCGGAGCCGGAACCCGTGCCAGTGCCAGCGCCAGTGCCGGAACCAGTACCGGTACCAGAACCGCCGCCGCCATTCGAACCAGCGCCGCCATTACCGCCAGGGTTAACGGCATTCTTGGTCCACTTGGCATACAGCGTCAGATCGGCCGTCACCGGCGTGCTAAAGTCATACGCCTGCGTGCAAGCCTCATCGGTATACCAACCGCCGAAAGTGTAGCCATCGCGCGTCGGGTCGGCCGGCTTGACCAGCTTGCCATCGGCCGTAGCAACAAACTTAGTGTCGCAAGCAGACCCGCCGTTGGAGTTAAAGGCAACCGTCCAAGACTCGACAGCTCCAAGTTTAAACAGCGTGCCCGAATCATTAATGTAGTAGAGATTGCCAGAAGCATCGGCAATGACCGGAGAGTCACAGTACTGGTAATGGCCAGCCGCATCATAAATCTGCGTCGCCTCTGCATCGCCGAGCGTATAGCGATACACGCCACCACCAGCAGAGTAGTTGACGTAATCCTTGCTATCCGCGCTGTTAACGGTGAAGTACACATAGGTCTTGCCGCCCTGAACACTCACCAGCGGAGTAGCAGCAATACCGTTGAGGCCAGCCGGCAGCGCCTTGCCGTCGGCAGCAGCGACCATCGTGGTCTTACCCGTCTTCAGGTTATAGAGAACCAGAGCAGAGCCAGTAGCCGTCTGTCCGCCGACAATCAGATTGTCACCAGACACCGCAGGGGCGCTCAGATTATTCGTAAGGCCCAGATCAACCGTCTTCTGTTCACTCAGCACGCCCTTCGCCGAAAGCGAAATCACATGGAGCTTTCCGTCGTGCGTCATCTGATAGAAGGTCGAGCCATTGGACGGATCGGCAATGCAATCGGCATTTGCGACAGCGCCGAGCTTCATGGTCGAAACGACATCGCCCGTCGTCTTATCAATGCACTTAAGCGTACCCGCGCTCGTAGGAACGATGGCATACTTATCCGTCAAAGCCGCACCAGTCCAGTAATAGCCCTCGGCAGGGTCGATGTTCTGCCAAGAAACTTCGCCCGTGGCAATCTTAATGCGCGCAAAGGAGCCGTTGCCGTAGGTCGCATTGTAATTCTCGTCATACGAAATATCGACCGAGCCTACATAGACGTACTCGCCGTCCGAAACGACGGTGCAGGAGCTCTGCGTCAAGTCCGTCAAACCAGGCGTCAGCCACTTGCAGATCAGCTTGTCTGCAGTAATCGCCTGGACCGCACCGCCGTTGAGCGGAACGATGATAAGGCCATTGGTATAGATCGGACGAGAGGTATAGCTCACCTTGGAGGCAAGCGGCGCAGAGGCAACCTTTTTGCCCGTGGACGAATCGATCTTAATGAGCTCGTTCTCGGTCGCGATGTACACAAAGCCGTTAGCAATGACAGGCTCGCTGCAGTTGGCATACTGCTGACCAGACTCGGCCTTCCAATCGAAGGCCCACTTAAGACCGGCGGCCTGCGCAGGCGTCTTGGCATCCGTTACGGTCGAACCGTTGCCACTGTTGCCGTAGCCGGCCCACTCGGCATCCCAATCAGGAGTCGTCGCACCCGGGTCCACGACAATCTTGTCGGGATCGGGCATGGCCGAATCGTCGGTGGTATAGGCAAGTGTGACCTTATCGCCGCTCTTGAGCGTAATCTGATTAGCGCAGAGTAAGGAGGGCTCTCCATTGATATACAGGTGCCAATATTTGTTGGTCGCACCATCATAGCCGTACGTCTCGTCTTCGAATGGCGAGTTGATGGAATTGAGGAACCAGTACTCACCACTCTGGGAGCCGTTGTACGTAACGCCCTTGGCCTTCAGAACCGTCTCAATAAGGTTCTGGGCAGTAGAGCCTTCGGGCAGAGAAACGTTGCTTGCCGAGCCCCAGCGAGCATTGTTGCCGTTGACATCGGGACCGATAACATCGACAGACCCAAGAACCTGGCCAGGAAGGGCATCGGCGTCAGCACCATACATAAAGGTGACGGCATCGCCCTCATGGAGCTCGTAGGCACCGGCGCCAACGTCGGCGAACTTGCCATTTACGTAGAAGCGCCAATAGCTATTGGTCGCAGCATCCCAGCCATAGGACTTACCATCGAACGGCGAATAAATGCCGTTGAGGAACCAGCCCCAAGACGATTCGCTAGCATCGAGCTTAAGGCCGGTCTGCTCAAGGAGATCCTTGGCAGTGGAGCCTGCCTTGAGACTCGTCTGACCCGTCGAAGCCCAAACCTGCTGCTTGCCGTCCTTGTCCTTACCGAGAACCTGAACAGAAGCATGGACAGAATCGGACGGCAACTGGTCGCCCCAGCCACCGTAGAACCACGTGACGGTATCGCCGGCATGGATGGTGACATTGTCCGCCGTATAGTCACTCGACTTGCCGTTGATGAACAGCTGCCAATAGGTCGAATAATCTTGGGGCGTACCCAGCTCAACACCGTTGTACTTAAGGCTCAGAATGAAGGAGCCCGCAGCAACGGCGTCAATGTCGTTCGCCTCGAGTGCGACCTTCGTAAGATCAAGCGCGCTCGAACCGGACGTCACCACATACTGCGTATTATCGACCCAAGTCTGAGTCTTGCCCTGGGCATCGCGACCAATGACGGTCACATTTGCGGCAACCTGGTCTTTAACGACAGGGGACGAGCTACCAGCCGTATAGGCAAACTCAATCTTCTGCCCCTGGGTGAGCTTGACGCTGCTCGCGCCAACCGAGGAAGACGCGCCGTCGACGAACAGCTGCCAGAAGGCATAAGTCGTCGGATCGTAGGCAAGCGTGCGACCATCGCTCGGGGATGTGATGCTTTCGAGGTAGAAACCGTATGCCGTGTTCGGTTCGTACTTCGCCTTGAAGCCCGTCTTCTCCTGCAGCTTAATGAAGGCATCCGCAGCCGTCGCGCCCTCGTCGAGCTTGAGCTGCGTAGGTGCCACCCAGGTCTGAGCCTTGCCGTCGGCATCGGTGCCGATAATCGAGAACGAGACCTCGACCTGCTTCTTGGCGACATCGCCGGTTTCTGTCGGGTTCTCTGTCTGGATGGCAGCCGCGGCGGCAGATCCTGCTTGGCCAGCGGATGCCGTCGAAGACTGCTCGCTCGTGGCAGGGCTCTCCCCCGTCGCCGAGCCTTCGTCGCCAGTTGCCGCCTCAGTTGTGGCGACACTAGTTGCAGACGCGCTCCCAGAATCCGAAACCTCGGCGCCGCTCTGCTCAGCGGCACCGCCCGCAAGCGCTGCGTCCTCGCCCGGCGTCGCAGCCTGAGCCACAGCCTCGGCAATGCCCTCAGCGCCCTCGGCCCACAGCTGAGCCGGCGTGGTGCCAAAGGCCATCGCGAAGGCCAGGAATGCCACCAGGCCGCGCTTGGCTACACCGCGCGCAATCGCGCCACGGCGATGCGAGACGCGCTGGCGCTCGTCCTCAAACATATCCATTTGTCTCCTACTGTCTGTACTTGGAGCGTTGCCTTGAGACTGCCCCACGTCATCGCGCATGTTGCGCTCGAGTTCCCCCATCGGGACCCCCTTCCCTCCAGAGCCCTATGCACACCGGCGGCAAAAGCCGCAGCCGCATGCAAGACGGGAGGCGATCCGACTTAACCTTAACGACTCGGGCACGTCGTCCGATCTGCGACGCGAGCATCCCGAGCCAAGAGGAATTACGGTTACTGGTACAGCCGGGGACTTGCACCCCGATTCTCCCAAATGCGCAGGATAACCGCGCATTCGTGCGTCTCCGCACCACCATCTAGGCCATCGATTATTACCGTCAAAATGGTATCACGCAAAAGGGCCTCGCACGCAGGCGAAGCCCAAGGTAAAAGCTATTGTTTGCGATAGGAGAATGCGGTGACGGTCGCAGCCTCTAGTGCTTGCCGCCGTGGCTGTTGAGCCAGATATTGCGACCCAGCATAAGCGCCAGCACCAGCGCGCTCACGTAGCCCATAAAGCCAATGACTGGGATACCAAACACAACCGGCTCGATGCGTGCATAGTACACCACCGACGAACCGATAAACAGACCGGCAATCACAATCGCCATCGACATGCGGTCGATGATTCCGCCCAGCTGTCGCAGCGCCTTATCGCTGCTCATGATCTGCGTGTTCACCTTAAGCTGGCCGCGTGTGAGCATGCGCGAAGCCAAGCCCAGATACTCGGCCGCCTCGAGCGAGCCCTTCGCCGCGCGATAACTGCTCGCTGCAAAGTCGCGGCTCATCTCGCGCATGCGGGCGTAGGTGCTCTTCTCGTTTTTGATGTGCGTCTGGATGATCTGGATCATGTTGACGTTAGGCATGTACTCGGTCAACAGGCCCTCGAGCGTCACCATGCCGCGGGCGAACATTGTCACCACGCTCGGCAGCTCAACGTCATTTTTGCGCGCGAGGTTTAACAGCGAGGTCAAAAACTCGCCGATATCCAGGTCTTTAAGGTCGAGCCCGGCAAAGTCGGCAACAATAAAGTCCAAGTCGGACAAAAAGGCCGAATGGTCAAGCTCGGCCGAATCGCCGCGCGTCACGGCGAAGCGCATGAGCGAATCCTTGAGCTTGGGCACGTCACCCTCGGCCACGGCGAAAATCATGTCCTTGACGATGCCACGGTCGTGGCTCGACATACGCCCGACCATGCCCAAGTCGATAAAGTAAACGATGCCGTCCTTGAGAATGATGTTTCCCGCATGCGGGTCGGCATGGAAAAAGCCGTCATCAAGCACCTGCGACGAGTAGTCCTCGACGATTGCGGCACCGATCTTTTCCAAGTCATAGCCCTCGGCCACCAAGCGTTCAGGATCGGCGATCGAAATGCCGTCGACGTAGTCCATGACCACCACGTGCTCGGTGCACAGGTCCAGATAGGATTTAGGGCACGTCACGCCATGAACACTCTTATGGAACTCGTAGAAGTCGTTGAGGTTTTTGGCCTCGGCCAAAAAGTTGGTCTCCTCGCGAAACGAGGTCCACAACTCCTCGACTACGCCGTGCAGGTCAACGAATTGGTCGGTGTTGACGAACTTGGAAACGATACGCACCACCGAGCGGATGATATCGATGTCCTGCGCCATAACCTGCTGCGCACCGGGGCGCTGCACCTTGACGGCTACGTCCTCGCCCGTCACCAGACGAGCGCGGTGCACTTGCGCAAGCGATGCGCTACCGAGCGGGTTGGGGTCGATCGCATCGAACATCTCCCCCAGGCGCAGGCCGTATTCTTCCTCCAGACAGCGAAGCACCACCTCGTACGGCACCGGCTCCACGTCGGAGCGCAGACGACGCAGCTCGTCGCAAAAGCGTTGCGGCAGAATCTCGGACCGGTTGGCCAGAATCTGTCCCATCTTGACGAACATGGGGCCGAGTTCCTCGAGCAGGCGGCGCAAACGAACCGGCGTGAGGTTATCCCACACGCGGTACTTTTTGACCAGGCGAACGATCTGCCCAATGCGTTCGCGACGGCCCGCCGGCGTGAGCTGGTATTCCTCGTCCGGCGCCATCGCGTCGGGCTCCTCGGGCACCATATCGACAGCGCGCGGCTTTTTGCGAGCGCCCGAGACGGCGGCATCGACCTCATCGACAACCGCCGCCTCGTCACCCAAGGGATCTAGATTGTTGTAATCGGTGGTGGAATCTGCCATCTGCGCTGCTACTCAGCCTCTTCGGTATCCTTCGCATCGTCGGGCTCAACGGACTCGACGGGCACCGAGGTCACGTTGTCCTCGACCGAATCGACGATGTCGCGCACATGGGCCAGGAAGGCCGTGCGCTCGGGGGCGGTCATGACGCGGACCCGGGCAAGGATGAGCTCGTCAAGCACGCGCTGGGCCGCGGTCTCGCCCTGCATGCCCAAGCGCTCGGTCAGGTCGGAGATGGTGCCGCCGGCCTGCTCGAACATGTCGGACACACTGCGGGCGATATCGGGGGTGGCGGTGTCCTTGCGGACCTGCTCGCCTTTGGTGTTAAGGTCGTCGAGGACCTTCTTGCCGCCTTCGACAGCAACGGCGGCAGCGCCAAAGCCCACGTTAATGGCGCCGTTAACAAGCTGATCGAGTTTCATAACCATGGTTATCTCCAATCACAAACAACTGCATTGGCGTTCTTGTACCCAAGATTGAGCGAAAGCGACAAAGCGTTTTAGCGCTATTCGATCGACGGGAAATCCCTACCTCACGTTGTCGTTCATCGCGAAAGAGTTCTTCATGGCGCAGCTCGTGGTGTAGAGCACCTTGCCCAGTAGAGCATCGGTCTCCACGCGCACGAGCTCGGCAAAGGCCTCGTTGGCGCGGGCGAGCTCGGCAGGCACCTCGGCCTCGGGCAGCGCGGCTACGACAGCGTCAACGTCGTGAATCTGCTTGTGGCCCATGCCGCCGACCTTCTCCTGATAATCCTCGACCGCACGACCGCACTCGTGGAAGCGAACATCGGCCAAGGCACCGATCAGGCGATTTGCCCAATAGAAATTCTCGGACGTCACGCGAGACTGCGTGTCGGCATAGTACTCGGGCATGGTCTCGACATTGGCGTACAGCGGCACGAGCGCGTTAAACGAGTTGGAGCCAAACGCCATCCACTGCACGGCGCGGTAGGCCGGCTGCGCATAGGGGCGCAGCTGCAACACGGCAAGCTGGCTGTTGCGGTTGATGCCGATGGGACGATAAGCGCCGCGCGTAGCGGGCGTGCCCTTGCTGCCGTAACAGTCGTACTCCGTGCCCTGGTAGTGGCTCGAAAGCACGTACTTGATGTCCTCGATGGTCACCTTACGCTCGGGCACGCGGCTCCAAGGGATATCGTCGCTCTCGGGCGTGTAGTCGGCGTCGGGGCCGTCCCACACATCGCTGGGGTTGAGGCAGCGCTGCATGTACCAGGCGCGCGGCGTGTTGTAGACGTGGTCGCTGTCGCTGTGCGAGCCAAAGGCCTCGCGCGGGTTAAAGACCGTCGCCGGACCGTCGCCCTCGACGCCCAGCGTCAGGTCCAGATGCCACTCGGCCATCCAGGCGCGCAGGTCGGCGGAGCACATGTGGTCGGCCTGGGCGCCCTCAGCGTCATCCAGGTCAAAGCTGTCGATACCCAGTTGGTTGGGCATGGTCACATAGGCGTCGTCGGGCACGCGCTTGGCGATCCAGTGGTGGCCGCCGATGGTCTCGAGCCACCAGATCTCGTCCACGTCGCTAAAGGCGATGCCGTTGTTCTCGTAGGTGCCGTAGCGCTCGAGCAGGTCGCCCAGGATACGAACGCCGTCGCGGGCGGACTTGGCATACGGCAGCACCAGGGTCACCATGTCCTCCTCGCCCAGGCCACCAGGTTGCGCCGGCACATAGCCGTCCTCACCCTCGTTGCCCTTGGCGGGCACGTAGTCCACGAGTGGGTCGGCGCCGCGGACGCGCTCGTTGGTGGTGAGCGTCTCGGTTGCGGACATGCCCACATTGAGCTCGTTGAAACCGGCCTCGGCCCAGATGCCGTGGCCCGGGACAACATCGGGGACGCTCGTGTAGCGCATGGGATTATCGGGCAGTTCAACGGTCAGGCGACTCAGGACGCTCGTGTAGACGCGCGGCTGCTCGTCGGGATGCACCACGCGCATACGCTTGGGCTCAAACACCCCGTTGGACGAGTCCTCGTTACGCGCGACCAGGGTCGACCCGTCGTAGCTTGCGTTTTTACCGACCAGAATCGTTGTGCACGGCATGCGCATCCTCCTTGAGCGAAGAAATCAAACGATAACAGTGTATCGCTTCGGCGCAGAAAGGGCGAAACCACGGCCTCGGCAGCCCTTGTGGTCAAAAAATGCCAAATATGAGTACTGTCACCAATTTAGTGGCAGCAAATTTCCCTGTAACGAGTGCCGAAAATCCCCATTTGCCCAAAAGCAAGACAACGTTATTCCCCATAAGTTCAATAAAATAGGCTTCCTAACGATAATGGATACCGTTAGGAAGCCAAAAAGACGTAAGACATATGTGACTATCTTGGCAACAGTACTCATATTTGGCATTGTTTGACCACGTGGTATATAACTAACCCCCTCAAACAGCCCAAACGCCTATTTCGATGCGCGCTCCGCCGCCTCAATCACGTGTTTGGCGAGAATCGCGGTGGTCACAGCCCCCACGCCGCCCGGCACGGGCGTGATGGCGTTAACGACCGGCTCCGCAGCATCAAAATCGATGTCCCCGACCAGCTTGTCAGCAGCCTCGTCCCAGTTAATGCCAACATCAATGATCGTCTGGCCCTCGCGAACGGCATCCGCGCCAATCGTGCTCGCGCGTCCAACGGCCGCAACAACGATATCGGCAGAACGGCACTCGGCAGCAAGATCGCGTGTATGCGTATGGCACGTCGTCACCGTGGCATTGCGAGCCGTAAGTGCGGCGGCAACGGGACGCCCGATCACCAGCGAGCGCCCGACCACAGCAACCTTAGCTCCATCCAGCTCAACGCCGTAATGATCCAGCAAAGCAAGCACGGCTTCGGCTGTGCAGGGGGCAAAACCCTCGCCGCGCCCCGAAAGCGTGGTGAGCAGCGAAGCCGGCGTCATGGAGTCAACGTCCTTGGCGGGATCGAGCGCTGCGGCGACGGCGTTCTCGTCAAGGCCGGCGGGCAGCGGGCGGAACATCAAACAGCCATGAACAGCCGAATCGGTATTGATGTCCTCGATGGCCGTCAACAGCTCGTCCTGCGAAACATCGGCAGAAAGCAAAACGCGACGAGCCTCAATCCCCACTTTTTCGCAGCGCTTGAGCGCACCGCGCTCGTAGGATAGGTCGTCCTCGCGTTCACCTACACGCACGATAGCCAACGTCGGAACAACGCCCCGCTCGCGCAGGGCTGCGCAGCGAGCAGCAAGTTCCTCAGTCAAAGCGCGAGCAACGGGAGCACCCTTCAGCAGTTCAGCCATGGCTATCCTCTCTTCCTTGCAGCGTCGGAGGCGCGGCGCGCCAGCGCATCGGCGCGCGGCAACCATGTGTCGAGCAACTCATCACACGCCGTCTCGAGCTCCTTAGCACGAGCGCGATCCTTCATAGACGTGGTGTTCGCAAAGAGCGTCAAGCTCGCGCCCTGCATAGCAGCACGGCAGAACACGGCGCCGCACGCCACATCGGACAGCAGCTGACGCGAGCCCTTGTCGGCCATGTCCTCGAGCAGCGCCAGCGCACGCCCGCAGGCATCCATAATGCGATACGGCGGCATAGCGGCCACATGCAGCGCATCCTGAATCGCGGTCGCTCGAGCCGGATCGTCACGCGGAATACCGTACGCCGCGGACACCTGCCCGTAGGCACGAACGTCCTCGGCAACCAACTCGACAAGCTCCTGGGACAGCTCATCAGCCTGAGCAAACGCGCGCGCCAGGTCATCCGCACGATCAGCAAGCGCGGGATTGGTCGCACCGTAGCGGGCAACCATTCCGCACAGCGAGGCGCCCAGCGCGCCCACAAAGGCGCTCGCGCTGCCACCGCCGGGAACCGGCTCGCGCGCAGCAAGCGCCTCGGCAAACCCGCGGCAGGTCTTGTCCATCATCTCTTGGCTCATACGCACGCACCTTCAAGTCATATACATCGGTCGGGTGGCAACCACCGACCGACCGCATCGATCACATAATGGTGCTAAGTCTAGCCCATAAGTACTCGAGCGTCAGCGCACCTGGCCATCGCGGATTTCTATGGCACACGATAGACCATGCCAACGCAAGCATGGGACACATGGCCCACCTTTCGAGACTTCCGGACGTCACAAACTGGGACATATCTATAAACAAGGAACCTGTTGGGGCAACGCCCGCGTACACGCGCCCCTTTAAAACAACGGGTGCCCAACCCCGGGGAGGGCCGACAGCATCGGCCCTCCCCTCTTTTGCGACCGCACATATTGCCACTTGTCGGCGCAATTCCAGCCCCCAGAATGGGACACATGGCCCACCCTAGCGAGCCGTCCACGCGTACAGTAAAGGCAGGTAATCCGTGGGCGGTTACAGATCGAGGAGGACACGACCATGAAAAAGAAGGCCTTTGCGATTCTCACCCTCTGCATAAGCCTCTTTGCCGCAGTTGCCCTAGTGGGCTGCGGTGGCAGCGGCGGCGCTACCGGAAGTGGCGGTGGCGGTGGAGCAGAAAAGCCAGCCGTGGATATGAGGACCGACTTCATTTGGTTTAAGGTCGAGGTCCCCGAGGGCGTCGAGATCACCGACGTCGCAGGCGACACCGCCGACAGGGCCCAGTTTAAGTTCACCGAGAGCGAGCACGCCAGCGATCGCTTCATCCCTGTCTTCGACTCTGACAAGAACGCCGATGAACTGTTCGACTACGAGGCAAAGTGGAAGGCCAACTCCGGATGGACCGAGAGCGATCCCGTTAAGTACAACGGCAAGACCTGGCGCAGCGCCTACTTCACGCACTCGGGCGGCGTAACGACCGAGTACTTCACTGACGTTGACGGCGGCAGTGTGTACGTACGTATCGACAATGTCGAGGAGCACAAGGACGCCGTCGAGACCATGATGAAGTCTCTGGAGTTTGCCGACGACATCGCCAAGGCCAAGACCGAGGCCATGGACGTCAAGCTCGAGGATATCGAGATCAAGCGCTAAGCGACTGGCGAGCACAACGGGAAACACGGACGCAGTGCAAACAAGCGACGGTATCCCAGCGCTTCGTACCCAGGGAGGGCCGGTAAGCCGACCCTCCCCATTCTTATGCCGGTAGCCGACGAACGCAGGATGCCGGGCTCCAAAACCATCCCAGACGTGATAACAGCACAAATAGACAAGTGCCCCAACACGTCCGCCCGCCGATTTATAGCGCCGCGCAGGCAATTTAAACCGGCGTCTTTAAACATCTGGGCAGTATAGTGACCAAAACAAGTGCATAACCGCACCCTGCGAACGGAGGAGATATGACCGAACACCATGCCATCAGCCGCCGAGCGTTTACGCTGGGCCTAGGGCTTGCGGCGTTGTCACCACTTGCAAGCCTGCCTGAAACCGCAGCGCCGGGCATTCCCCTGCGAACGGCATTTGCAGACAACACACCCGCACCGTCGGACAGCCTCGACAATTTCGTCATTCGCCTTCGCCCCGCGGGCTATTTTCGCACCGCGAGCGTCAACCAAGACGGCAACGTTCGCGGCAACGTCTGCCACCTGTTTAACGACGGCACGTCCAGCAAGCTCATCCTTGAGAACGTAACGACCAAGAATGACGATACAAACTGGTATGCTATCCGCACCTTGCTCAATTTCGAAGAGTATAAAAAGACGGGCTACAGCATTTGGTCGGTCGACGACGACTCGGACAAAGATGGAAAGGTCATCCACGTATGGGGCGGCGAGTATGACAACAAGCCCAGCCGCGCTTTTGCGTTCGAACGTCAATCAAACGGAACCTATATCATTCGAGACCGCACGGTCGAGAAAGAAACCGAGAAAAAAGACATTAAGTACCTGGCAATAGAATCGGACGGCAAAGACCAGGACAACAATAAGATCTGCCATAAGAGTAAGAGCATTCCGTGGGAGCTAGAACTTGTCGGTTACGACATGGGCAAGATCAATACCACAGTTAGAAGTATCGACTGGACCACGTATAGCAGCTACGTCGACGGACCATGCTGGATGAAATACGTCGACGACAACAAGTACCTCGACGAGCTGAGTATCCCGGGCACGCATGATTCGGGCACCTGCAGCGTGGACAACGACACCGAGCCCCAATCCTCACAAGCAAAGTGCCAGCAGGATTACATCCCGACGCAGTTGCTCGAAGGCATTCGCTATTTTGATATCCGACTCGGAAGGAACGACGAGAACGGCGACCCCGGTATCGACCATGGAAGATGCTACCTGCTCAAAAAAGACGGGGGCTTTATGCATCTCTCCGATGTCATCGGTTACTTCAAAACATTTTTGAACGAAAACCCGTCAGAAGCGCTCATCATGCTTGCGTCACGAGGCAACGACGAGGCTACCGACGAAAGCGTTACGACGGCTTTCGCCAAGGTTATGCACGATAATCCCGATCTGTTCTACACGTCGAGCCGAATCCCCACACTGAACGAGGTGCGCGGAAAGATCGTCCTGCTGCGTCGATTTGTACTCGCCGGCAACAGCGTAAGCAGCCACACGTGGGGCCTCGATCTCACCCAATGGGACGACAAAATCAAGGCGCATTCCGGGCAGTCGATGTGCCTCGTCCAAGACGCGCGAGGCTTTGAGACTACGGGCAATGCGGGCGACAAAGAGCCCTATTGCACCAAGGTATACGCCCAGGACCATTTTGAATGCACCGGAACCGACAAGATTAGCTGGGTCGATATGGCGCTGCGAGAGACGACCAATCTCACGCGCAACAAGGTGGACGTCGAGGACAATGATGGCGCCAAGGTGCAAGTCCTGGAACGCTGCTGGTCTATCAACTACACCAGTTGCACGAATTACAAACAAGGAAGCAATCCTTTTACCGCGGCGCGAGTGGTCAACGAGCATCTGTACAAGAGCCAGTACATCAATCCCAGCGGCAGCGATAAAACAAAGTCAGATTGCCTCAAGCACGTTGGCATTATCGCGTCCGACTTTGTCGATTCGGCACTGGCCCGGAGCATCTACCAACGCAATTACGACGCGAAGCACAAGCCAACAGTTTCATGCTGCCTCCCGGACCGCATGCACATGACGTATGGAGACTCGCTGAGCGATGCCTCGCTCCAAGATGGCAAGACCGTTGGCGAGGGCCATTTCCGCCTTGTCGACAGCAGCAACGTACTCAACGTGGCCGCTTCTGGCAGCGCGTTTGCCATCGAATACGTGGATGTCGACGCCCTGGGCAACGAGACCGTTACGGGGCTGCAGGGCTCTGTGCCCATCGATATCGATCGACGCGCGCTGACGCCCCATTTTGAGGGACTCGAAGGCCTTAAGGCCGGCGAAGACGTGCGCGCCAAGATTGCGGCATCACTCGAGGGCAAGCTCGAAACCGATGCCTGCACGGCCCAGCTCGAGTTTGTGCACGACGCGAACGGCGCTCCGGGCACGGCAATGGCCGAGGGCGAAACATTTGCCGCAGGGACGTACTGGGTGCGCGCGAAAGACCTTTTGGGCGACGCGGCACAGAACTACATGCTCGCCAGCGATGGAGCCGTAAGCTTTACCGTAGCGGCCTCGGGCAGTGCAGGCGGCACCGGCAGCGGCACGGGTTCCAACGCAGACGGCGCCGACAAGAACGGCGGCGGCAACAAGAGCAAGGGCTCGGGCGGAAAACTCGCCGACACGGGCGACGGCTCTGGTATCGCCGCCGGGCTCGCCGCTGCCGCCGTGGCGACAACGGTCGCTGGCGCGGCAAAGCTTGCCAGTGACCGCGAAGACAGCGAAGGCGCTAGCGAATAGGCAAGCCGGCCTTTTAAACACATCGACTCAATCGGGAGCGTAGGACACCGTTCTGTGCCCCCGATTTTTACCTTGGCCCGAACGCCGCCATAGGCTACATCACTATGTTCAGCACGTTGACGAATTCCTGAGCCTGGGAGCGGCTGCTCAGGCTAAAGACGCAGGCAGTCAACAGCCTGTTGCGCAGAAAAACGTCGCGGCCCTTGATCCTGCTGACCCCCGTGATGTCCTTAAGGTAGACAATCTCGGTGTGCTTGCCGCCGAAAGTGCCCTTCTTGAGTACCTCAATGCGGTTAGGGTAGATCTTGACGTCTTTAAACCTGCCCGAACCCTTACCCTGGAATAGCAAAGTGTTGTTGTCCATACACATCGCTCCCCATGGTTAGAGTTAAAACTGCCTCTATGGTCACATTTTAGTCACTTCGGGAATCCTGCACGAAGGCGCTAGGCGACATTGAAATTCGAGTCCGCGCGAGGCTTTAAGATAGGCATGATCAGCCGCATCGATGCGACTGGCAATGCTTCTAGGAGTACGCCTCGTATTATTCGCCATTAGAGGAGGTCTTACCTGGTTTACGCATGGGAATTCGAGTTCTTTGATTCGGACGGCATTGAACTTCCCGCGCCAGACTTCGGACATGAGCCGCGACACGGCGGCAAGATTATCGCCGTAGCCGTCAGCCGCGAACTCGCCGACATCCCCGCCGTCACCGCAGCGAATGCCGCGCGTATACTCGGTGTTAGCTCAGCGCGGGTATCGCAACTGATAAATGCAGGGCTGTTGGATTCATGGAAGGATGGCACCAAGTGAATGGTGTCCAAAGCTTCCATCGAGGCACGACTCGCCGACGCACCAAAGGCAGGGCGCCCAAAAGAGGTCCCTATTGCTGTATAAGGCGAGGCTACTGCGCACTTTTATTCCACACGATGTTTTCAGCCTGGTATAAACAAGTTCAATACCAGAATGCAAATCCAACCATCGTGTCTAATTACGAAAGAATTTTCGCCTTTTCTGCAGCAAACTCTTCCTCGGTAAGTACTCCACTTTCACGCAGCGCTGCAAGCCTCTCGAGCCTTGCAGCTACATCACCACTATCCACCAGCGTCTCAATAGTCTGTGAGACCTGCGGATACTGCTCGAGCTCCTTCGATAGGGCATCGACTATCTCGGCAATATTCTTTGCATTTTTGCCCCCGTTTAATACGTTTGCCCTGACCTTAGATGACGAGTTGACAGTAACGCCAGATCCGCCTTCAACTGGAACAACCGAAATACTGATATTTTCACCCCAGGACCAAAGGCTCATACCAATCTCGGCTGCAACTGTTCTTGTTGTGGGCGATGCGCTATCAACTTTTACTTTAGGTAGCTTTTCCATAGCTGCCTTCAAGGCATTAAACGTGTCGTCAGGAGAATACGGTACCTGAATCTGAAGCTGCTGATCCGCAAAACCCATAATCCGGCCTCCGCTTCTACAAGATTAAGGCTATCGGCAATGTTAGCACGTTCCCAGCACTTTTAAATTCATCTAATGACCTTGTGATGCAGCCCGACACCCCGGCACCGCTCCCCTACTTCCCAAATAGCGCACCCAGCAGGCCGCGACGTTTGGGCTTCTCCTCTCGGTAGGAACCCTCGACGGCGGCTGCAACCTGGCGCGGTTGCTCGCCGCCTCCACGGCGCACGATCTGGTACAGGAACGGCGATTTAACATATTTGACCTCGACGGGCGTGGCGTGCACGGTGCTCTCACCGGACAGATGCAGGCTCGGGCTGAGCGGCGCCACAATATGCGTCTCGCGCTTGTCACTAAACACCACCGCAGCCGCGCGGCCCGTCTGGCCGTTCACGGCGATGCGCACCTGTTCGCCATCGCGACTATCCGAGGCAGGACGATCGACAAAGTACACCGGCACCATAACCAAGCCGTCCTTGTGCTTGCGGGCCTTGCGCGCCCACGTGCGGATGCTCTTTTTATTGAATCCCAGCACCGCCTCGGCGTCGTTGCCCGCAACGTCGAGCGCCAACTTATCAATAACCACCTGGTCCTTGGTAGACGCATCGACGGAGACGACGCGAAAGTCGCCTTCCTGCATGGCGGGATCGAACGGACCGGCCTTGGCAAAGTCCCACGGCTCCAAAATGCCCATGAGGCGAACGTCCAGGTAGTTTGCCCTGGGGTATGCCCAGTCGAGCACCTCGTAGTACACCAGGGTTTCCTTGCTCAGGCCCTTGCCCGGGAAGCTCGCCATCATGCGCAGGTCCGCCAGCGCCATGGGGAAGTAGAAGAGCATCATGTCGTTTTGGATCGCGTCTTCCACGTCGTGCCCGGCAAAGGCTTCCGCATGCTGGCGCACCAGCTGCAGCGCGTTGGCACGTGCCTGCTGCGACGAGATTTCGCAGGGAATACCCTGCTCGGGCACATACTCCGCACCAACGCCCATGGTCAGGCGCTTGCTGAAGGTACCGGGCTTGAGCAGGTCGGCAACGCCGATCTTGTTGCCGCAGGACGGGCACTCAAACACACGCTGCGTTGACTCGCCCTCAAAGGACGCTCCGCAGAAGGGGCAAGGAATGCTCACATGCGTGGCCTCTTGGAACTCTTGCGCCGTGACGCGATCCTCCCACAGCAGATGTTCCAGGACCGACTGATTGCGCCAGTGCGCGTTGAAGAAATACCAGTCCGGGTCCTCCGGGCGCTCGAGTTGCGACACATGCGTGAGCTTGAGCAGTCCATCCACCACCGTCAACGGCGTATGGCGAATGCCCAAAGCGCTCTTGGGCTCTCCGGCGTCCGCCTGCCACGGAATGACCGCACCGCAATAAGCGCACTCAAAGCTGCGCTTAGCTTGGTGTGAGTACATAGGGCCGCCGCAGTTTTGACATTTAATGGCAAACATCTCGTCCATGGAAACGTCCTCCTTTGCACAGGGGCTGTCGGCATTAAGTATGTCGATCAAACAGGCACATGCCCATACCCATGTGGCCCAAAATGGACCACCCAGGCAGACGAGAAGGCTCGCTCGTTAGCACCGGCAGACTATTGCTGCATTTTCTGAGCATCGGTGCACGGCGCCCCCGCGCGAGCTACACTATCCCCTTAAACATGATTGTGAGGACGACCGCTATGCTATTTGTAAATCGGCTGGTACATACGCTTGTTCCCGGCAGCGAGGGCGAGCCGGTCGATGCATCTTGCCGCACCAACGCGGGTTTTGCCGCAAGCCTCATCTGCATTGGCCTCAACATCACCCTGTGCCTGGCCAAGGGCATCGCGGGCCTGCTCGCCGGCTCCGTCTCCCTCATCGCCGACGCTTTCAACAACCTCTCCGATGCCTCGAGCAACATCGTGAGTCTGCTCGGGTTCCGCCTTGCCAGCCGCCCGGCAGACGAAGGCCACCCCTATGGCCACGGCCGCTACGAGTACCTGGCCGGTCTGTTTGTCGCCGTCCTGGTTTGCGCCGTCGGCATCAACCTGATTCTCGAGTCGGTCACCAAGATCATCAAGCCCTCGCCCACCGCTTACACGTTTATTTCCCTTGCGGCACTGGCTACGTCCATGCTCGTTAAGCTCTGGATGGCCGCATTCAACCGCACGCTGGGCGATCGCATCGACTCCGAAACGCTCATCGCCACGGCGCAGGACTCCAAAAACGACGTCATCACCTCGGGCTCGGTCTTGGTGGCGGCGCTTATTTCGCAGACGACCGGCTTTGATCTCGATGGCTGGGCAGGCCTGGGTGTGGGCATCTTCATCTGCATCAGCGGCCTGGGCCTGGTGCGCGACGCCATCAGCCCGTTGCTGGGGCAAGCGCCCGACCCCAAGCTCGTCCAGGCAATCCGCGACAAGATCATGTCCTATCCGCAGGTCTTGGGCACACACGACCTCATGGTGCACGACTACGGCCCCGGTCGTCAGTTTGCCAGCGCCCACGTGGAGATGCCCGGCGAGGGCGACGCGTTTGAGCACCACGAGATTCTGGACACCATCGAGCACGACATCAAGCGCCAGATGGGCATTGGTATCACACTGCACTGCGACCCCATCGCGACAACCGGCGATGACTTGCGCGGCTGGGTCAAGCGCGGCGTCATGCAGATCGATCCCGCGCTCTCCATCCACGACCTGCACGAGCACGACGGGTTCGTTTCGTTTGACCTGGTGCGTCCCGACGGCTTTGACATATCCGACGAGGAGCTGCTGGGGCTCGTCACGCGCATCGTGCACGAGCGCCGACCCGATGCCTCATGCGTCGTCACCTTTGATTCGGGCTTTAGCTCGCCCGACCGTCCGGCCGAGCAACTGTAGCCTGCTTAACAGCTAGTTTCCCTGCGCGCCCGAGATGCCGTTTTGCAGCGCGTCCCAGGCATTGGTAGCCATATCGCCCAGATTCTGAGCAGTATCGCCGAGGTTTTGGGCTGTATCGCCCAGCTCTTGTGCCTTGTCTCCCAACTCCTGTGCCTTGTTGCTCAAATCCTCCAGCGTATTGGAGCTCGAGCTGTCGGTACCGCTTTGGCCGCCGGACGAGTTGCCATAGCTGTTCTTGTGCGTGAGCTGAATCTCCAGGTTGCCGTTGTCGTTATAGTAGGCATTCGTAACAACCCAGTTGGAATCGATGACGGGCGTTGAGCCATCGTCGGTCAGGATCACGGCGTTCGAAAGGTCGGCTCCGCGTGACTTGAGGAGCTTCTTGGCGTTGGACCAGTACTGTCCCGGGATATCGCTCAGGTCGACGGCAGCAGACTGGGTGGTCTCGGCCTGCTCGGTCGTGGCATCGGTCGTGGCGCCCCGCTTGTTGAGCATGCCCGACACGATGGCGAACACGACCGACAAGGCAAAGAAAATCGCCAGCACGATGAGGATCTTCTTGATCACGCTCGACGAACGCGACGGCTTCTTCTCCTCGTCCTCGCCATATTGCGGAATCGACTTGGGGTACTCGCGATACGGCTCGCGCGACTCGTAGCGAGGCTGCGCCGTGCGAGGCATATACGTCGTCTGCTGAGGCTGCGGAATGGGATTTTGCGGCAGGTTGTCATAGGGATTCGGCGTCGAGGCAGCATAAGAATCCTGCGGCGCGTAATCAAACGGATCCGGAGCTGCGTTGCCATAGGGGCCTTGCGAAGATGCAGCGTAAGAATCCTGCGCCGTGTCGCCATAGCCCATAACCCGGGTGGGCTCGGCAGAAGGCTGCGTCGCGGCGGGGTCGGTATAACCGGGGTTGGGAACAACGCGGGTCGCATCGGCGCTATCGCCAGCCTGCGCGGAACCGTAGCCGCCCATCACGGTTGTCTTGTCCTGATCCATGCAACGATTCCTTTCCGTCGCGCGTGAGTCTCAAGTTATCCATGCATTCTACCCGCGCAAAAGCCTATGATGGGCAGAGTCCGTCGGTATCTACAAGACATGCGCGGTCCTAAGGATCAAAAAGCCCCGCCGGGCCTTGTGGGCACGGCGGGGCGGGCAAGCGGCTATGAGCAGCAGGCTTAGAACAGGCCGGTGATGTTGCCGTCGTTGTCGACGTCGATGTTCTCGGCCGCGGGAACCTTGGGCAGGCCGGGCATGGTCAGAACGCTGCCGGTCAGCGCGACCACAAAGTGGGCACCGGCGGAAACCTTGAGCTCGCGCACGGTGATGTGGAAGCCCTCGGGAGCGCCCAGCGCCTTGGCGTTGTCGCTAAAGCTGTACTGCGTCTTGGCCACGCACACCGGCAGGTTGCCAAAGCCGTTCTCGCGCAGCTCGGCGAGCTGGCGCTTGGCAGCCGGCGTAAAGTCGACGCCGTCGGCGCGGTAGACCTTGGTGGCAACGGCCTCGAGGGCGTCGGCCACATCGGCGCCGTCCTCGTAGGCAAACTTGAGCTCGCTCGGCTGCTCAATCAGACGCATGACCTCATCGGCCAGGTCGAGCGCGCCCTCGCCGCCCTTGGCCCAGACCTCGGAAAGCTTAACGCTGACGCCGAGCTTCTGGCACTCGGACTCGATGAGCGCAAGCTCGGCCTCGGTGTCCGTCGGGAAGCGGTTGATGGCGACCACGCAGGGCAGACCATAAACGTTCTGGATGTTGTCGACGTGACGCAGCAGGTTGGGCATGCCAGCCTTGAGTGCTTCGAGGTTCTCCTCGTTGAGGTCGGCCTTGGCGACGCCACCGTTGTACTTAAGCGCACGAGCGGTAGCGACGATCACGACGGCGCTGGGGCGAACGCCCGTCATGCGGCACTTGATGTCGAGGAACTTCTCGGCACCCAGATCGGCACCGAAGCCGGCCTCGGTAATGGCAACATCGCCAAAGCGCATCGCCATACGCGTGGCCATGATGGAGTTGCAGCCGTGGGCGATATTGGCGAAGGGACCGCCGTGGACAAACGCGGGCGTGCCCTCGAGCGTTTGCACCAGGTTGGGCTTGAGCGCGTCCTTAAGCAACGCGGCCATGGCACCCTGGGCCTTGAGGTCGCGGGCACGGACGGGCTCGCCGGCAAAGCTATAGCCGACGACAATCTCACCCAAGCGTTCCTTGAGGTCGCTGATGCTCGTAGACAGGCACAGGATTGCCATGACCTCGGAGGCGACGGTGATATCGAAGCCGTCCTCGCGCGGCACGCCCTGGGCCTTACCGCCAATGCCGTCGATGACGTGGCGCAGCTGACGGTCGTTCATATCGACGACGCGCTTCCAAGTGATGCGCTTAACGTCAATACCGAGCTGATTGCCCTGCTGGATGTGGTTATCAAGCATGGCGGCCAGCAGGTTATTGGCGGCACCGATAGCGTGGAAGTCGCCGGTAAAGTGCAGGTTGATATCCTCCATGGGGATGACCTGAGCCCAGCCGCCGCCGGCAGCACCGCCCTTAACGCCAAAGACGGGGCCGAGCGAAGGCTCGCGCAGGGCAACGGCACTCTTGACGCCGCGACGACGCAGGCCGTCGGCCAGACCGATGGTCGTGGTGGTCTTGCCCTCGCCCGCGGGCGTTGGGTTGATAGCGGTCACGAGGACGAGCTTGGCCTGGTGATCAGTCGGCTCGTTGAGCAGTGAATAGTCGACCTTAGCCTTGTCGAAGCCGTACGGAATAAGGTGCTTAACGTCGACGCCGGCGTTCTTGGCCACCTCGGTAATAGGCAGTGGCGTGACAGAACGTGCGATTTCGATGTCAGTAGGCATGGGCGGTCCTTTCGTTACCGAATGAGAAAAAGACCAATTCAGCATAGCACGGGCGCGCAATAGTAAAACGCCCATAACCGATGAACGGCGATATGTTTACCCGATGCCCAGCGATAGTCCAACAGCCCGCCAAAACAAAGCGCCCTAAACGGTAGGTTCAATCCCCAGGTGCTCAAAGGTGCGAAGGGTTGCCTGACGGCCCTGCGGCGTACGAATCATCAACCCGCACTGCAGCAAATAGGGCTCATAGACATCCTCGAGCGTGCCCGGGTCCTCGCCCACCGCACTGGCAAGGGTCGTCAGGCCTACAGCACGGCCGGAGAACGTCTTGGCAAGCGTCTCCAAGATACGAATATCCATCCAGTCCAGACCGAGCTCGTCGATCTCGAAAAACTCGAGCGCCTGGCGGCAGATATCGAGCTCGATAGGGCCGCTGCCACGCACCTGTGCGTAATCGCGCACGCGCTTGAGAAGGCGGTTGGCAAGACGTGGCGTGCCGCGCGAACGCGAGCCGATCTCGAGTGCACTGGGATGGTCGATCGTCACGCCCAGGATAGTCGCCGAGCGCGTCACAATCTGCGCGAGCTCCTCGACCGTGTAGTAATCCAGGCGATACGAAATGCCAAAGCGGTCGCGCAACGGGCCGGTCAACATGCCTGAGCGGGTCGTTGCCGCTACCAGCGTAAACTTGGGAATATCCAGGCGAATCGAGCGCGCCGCCGGACCCTTGCCAATCACGATATCGAGGGCAAAGTCCTCCATCGCGGGGTACAGGACCTCCTCGACCGAACGGTTGAGGCGGTGGATCTCGTCGATAAACAGCACATCACCCGGCTGCAAGTTAGTAAGGATGGCCGCCAGGTCGCCCGTGCGCGCGATGGCAGGGCCACTCGTGGTCTTGATCTGAGCGCCCAGCTCGTTGGCGATAACGGTGGCCAGCGTGGTCTTGCCCAGGCCCGGAGGACCCGAGAAGATCACGTGGTCGAGCGTCTCGCCACGGCTCTGCGCCGCTTCGATCAACACGCGCAGGCTCTGCTTGATGTGCTCCTGACCACAGTAATCGTCCAGGCGCTGGGGGCGCAAAGTGCGGTCGACATCGAGGTCCTCGGCCGTCAGCTCCGAGCCCACCATGCGCTCGCCGTGCGCCATGGATGCCGCCGGCGAGTTGCCGGGCGTCGCCCACAGGTCCTGAGAGTCATCGGCTTCCCACATCACGCATCCATTCCGAGTCGCTTAAGCGCCGCGCCGAGCAGATCCTCGACACGCATATTCTGCCCATCATACCCGCTCAGGGCAACATCGGTCTCCTGCGGGCTAAAGCCCATGGAAAGGAGCGCCGCACGGGCATCATCGATCGCCGAGGGAGCGGCAGCGGGCACGGGCATCGCAACCTGTCCGGGAATCACGTCGACCGGCACAAAGCCCTTATCCTTGGCAAAGGTGCTCTTGAGTTCCAGGATCAGGCGCTGAGCTGTCTTTTTGCCCACACCGGGTACCTTGGCCATGCCCTTGTCGTCCTCGGCCATCACCAGCGAATACAGCTGCCCCACGGTATAGGTGGAAAGCACGGCAAGCGCCAGGCGCGGGCCAACGCCCGAAACGGACACGAGCCGGTCGAACATCGTGCGCTCATCCTTTGAGGAAAAACCGAAAAGTGTCATGGCGTCCTCGCGCACCTGCATACGCGTGTAGAGGCGGACCTCGCCACCGGGCGTCGGCAACGTGGCCGCAGTGCTGCCCGAAATGCCGAGCTCAAAGCCAACGCCCGACACATCGACGACAGCAGAGCTCATCGTGGCCTCGACAAGCGTTCCGTGGAGCTGGGAAATCATCAGTATCCGGTTCCTCTCTGTTGATAGAACTCGCCACCGGTAAGGGCGCGGGTGCGGCTGAGGTTTACGTGGCAGATGGCGCAAGCCAGGGCATCGGCGGCATGGTCGGGATGCGGGTCGTGGTCGAGCTGCGTTAGCGTGCGTACCATGTAGGCGACCTGCCGCTTGTCCGCGGCGCCGGTGCCCACCACAGCCTGCTTGATCTGCATGGGCGTGTATTCGCCAATCTCGAGCGCGCATTCCGACAGCGCCACGAGTGCAGCCCCGCGGGCATGCGCCGTAGGAATTGCCGAGCGAACGTTAGCACCAAAGTAAATGCTCTCGATAGCAGCGGTATCGGGTCGATAACGCTCCACGACACCCTTGAGGTCGCGGGCGATATGCGACAGGCGCACCGCGAGCGGACTTCCGGCACTGGTCTCGATGCAGCCGTAGGCACGGCAGCGAACCTCGCCGCGCCGCTCCTCGATAATCCCCCAACCCGTATGGGCCAAACCGGGGTCGATACCCAAAATGACCAAGCCGACCTCCCCTCGCCACAAGCACAGCGCAAGACAAGGCCCCGCGCATCATTCACGAACGTCTGTTCTAGAATAACACAACGGGGCCGAAATGCTTAGTTGAAGTATCGGGGCTGGGAGCGAATCCTATCCCATAGTTAGTTCTGCGAGAAAAAGGGGAACTGCCTCGGATCCACCGGCGGATGCGGCATCGGACCACCCTGGGGCCCACCCTGCGGACCGCCCTGACCGCCCATCATCTTATCGATGGCGTCCTGAACCTCGCCCTCGAACTTTTTCATACCCTCATGCAAACGACGCTGGCCATCCTCAGAGCGCAGCTCCTCCATCTGCTCGGGCGAAATACCCAGTAGCTCGCCCAGCACGCCCATCATCTCGTTTCGCACGCGCTCGCTCGTATCCTCGTCAGCAAAACGGCGCACCTCGGCGCGCGCCAGCGAATCGACCGTCATACGCTCCTTGCCGTTAAGCCCCAGGTCGGACCACGCGAGCATATACGGCCAGGCACGCTCGGCAAACGAACGGGCCGAGACGATCGGCGCCATCGGCAACATGCGGCGGGCAGCCTCACCCTGTCGAACGAGCATCAGCAGCAGCGAGCAAGCCTCAGGCTTGCCAGCGGCCATCGGGATGTCGTCGAAAGATCGATTGCGGTCCACGTGCGCCTCGAGCGCGCCATCGACCTCACCCGGCTCAAGCCCGCCGAGCAGCTGTGCCGCGCGGTCGAGCATATCGACCGGACCGTCGAGCGTCGAGAGCGCTTGCGCCAGCACGCGCTCCATACAATCTTCCACCGCGTTGAGCGTCACGAGCTCTTGGGGCACCACGGCAGACGTGCGGTTGCGCACACGCGCCACAAACTCAAGCGTCGACAGGTACACATCGCCAAAGGGCGCGTAATCGCCCTGGTAGCCGCCGCAAAGCGCCGGCGCCGCCAGCGCGTACTCGGTTTTGGACAGCGGGCTCAGCGCCATCGCACCCAGCTCGAGCGCCGTGTCCTCCAGCATGAGGCCCAACGTGCGCGAGCGCAGACGCTCGGCATCGCCCGCCGACACGTCGCGATCGAGCACACGCGCCGCATCCGGTGCATCGCGCTCGACGGTGCGAATGTGCAGACGCTCGGCGATGGCGCGGACGGCGGCACAGCGGGCAGCCTCGGCCTCTTCCTGCGCCGGCGTAAAGATACGGTTGCGCCCCAGCACCAGGCCAATCACATTGCGCGGGCCCAGAGCGTCGACGGCCAGCGCCGCCAGCAGGGACGACGGCAAGTCACCCTCGAGTGCCACCACAGCACGCGACGCACCGTGAGCTCGGGCGTTGTCGCGCACGGCGAGCACCAGCGCCTGCCACAGCCACTCCTCGGAACGGAACTCGGGCAGTTCGTGATCTTCCAGGGCATCGAGCATCACGCCGCGCTGAATCTCCTGAACCAGCAGGCTCTCCTCAAAACACGGCGCCTGGGCCACCACGCGACCGCAGTCGTCGAGCACAAACGAACCGCCGGTATACACCGACTCGTCATAGGCACCGACCGGCGCCATGCAGGCAAACCACACGCTGCGCTTGGATGCGATCTTACGGTAGGCGCCGCTGCGAACGGCGGCAATGGCGGCAGTCTCGCGGTCGGTCATGTCAAACGCGTTGAATTGGAAATACGCAATGAGGTCAACACTGGTCGGCAGCATCTCGAGTTCGCGGTCCAAGTCAAAAATCACGGCGATACGCACGCCGTCCACGTCGAACACCGGCGGCGCCCAACGTGTGTCGTTGTTCTCGCCACGCTGCAGGGCAATGCTCGAACGCGCCGGCACCACATGACCGTCCTTGAGCATCATGTAGTCGAGCAGCGGCTGGCCCTCAAACGAAACCGCCGCGGGCACGATGCAGATCATGTCAAGCTCCTGGATACGCTCGGCGACACCAGTCAAGTCGGCAAGCATGTCGTGCTCAAAGTCGGCAGCGCCCACCAGGCCACCGGGCATGGCGCCCATAAAGAGCGGAGCCGGAACGCACAGCACGCGCGCCCCGCGCTCGTGGGCCAGACGAGCCTGGTCCTCGATGCGGCCGCAAATGCCCTCAATATCACCCAGGCGCATATCGATCTGTGCAAGCGCGAGCTTCATGGCTCAGCCCTTTCCGTCGTAAACCATCGAAATCGTAGTAAAAGCGCCGGCCGCATAATGCAGTCGGCGCTTGCATGTGCATATGCTAGCTATGATACCCCGAGCGGGGGCGTGCTCCTAGAATGTCGCGGACCACAGCCCGTGCAGGTTGCAGTAGGCATAGACGGTACCGGTCTTGGAGCCGCCCGCGAAAAACGTCGCGGGTTTCATGCCGGGCTCAAGGTAATGGACCTCCAAGCGGCCCTCGGCCTCAAGGGCGATCCACTCAATGTAGTGCTCGGGCAGGCTGGGGTGCTCGACCGAGCCAACGCGTGCGCGAATCACGTGACCGTCACGCTCGGTCTCGACAACAGGAACGTGCTTCTCGTGCGCCGCGTCCTCAGTGTTTGCAGTCAGTTCCGTGCAACCGGCAGGGGTCGCAACGTCGTCGCCAAGGGCAGCGATGAGCTTGCCGTCGGGGTCCTTAAAGAATTTCGCCATGATGTTCTCCTTTGCTGATGTGCCAATGTTCTTGATGGTTCTTATGCCCAAAGGCAGACAAACCATCCACGGCATTGCAAATGAACACATAACGGATCAGGCAAGCGGTCGGGCCAAAATGCGTCGACCGTCCTGCCCACTCCAGCAGTCCCACCCCGCGCGCGGCTAGCGCCCGTCGCCGCCGAGCAGCGCCAGAACATCCTCGCGCGTGAACAGTGCCGACGAGATGCCGTCGCCGCCGAGCACGCTGTTGACCAGGTCGCGCTTGGACTCCTGCATCTGCATAATGCGCTCCTCGATCGTGTCCTTGGCGATGAGCTTGTACACGGTCACGGTATGTTGCTGGCCAATACGGTGTGCACGGTCAGTTGCTTGGTCCTGCGCCGCCACGTTCCACCACGGGTCGTAGTGGATGACCACGTCGGCAGCCGTCAGGTTAAGGCCCACGCCGCCCGCCTTGAGCGAAATCAAAAAGACCGGAACCTCGCCCTCCTGGAACTGCGCGACCATCTTGGCGCGGCTCTCCTTAGACGAAGCGCCCGTGAGCTTAAAGAAGGCGATGTCCTCCTTGGCCAAGCGCTTACCGATAATATCGAGCATACCCGTAAACTGGCTGAACAGCAGGATGCGATGCCCGCCGTCGAGTGCGCCGTGCACGAGCTCCATGCACGTATCGAGTTTGGCGCTCCCCGCCTTGTAATCCTCGTAGTGCAGACGCGGGTCGCAGCAGATCTGGCGCAGCTTGGTGAGCTCGGCGAGCACCTTGAGCTTGTCTTTCTTAAACTCGGATGCCTCGCGGTGCTGCACTTGCTGGGCAATGCGGTCCTGGTTTGCCAGGTAGAGCTTGCGCTGCTCGCCGGTGAGCTGAGCCACGACAGTGTCCTCGATCTTCTCGGGCAGGTCTGCCACCACGTCTTCCTTTACGCGGCGCAGCACAAACGGCGACACGAGCGCCTGCAGGCGAGCGGCGCTGTCGCCCTCGGCGTGCTCGACCGGGCTTTCGAAGCGCTTGGCAAACGACTCGCGCGTACCAAGTAGGCCCGGCATCAAAAAGTCGAAGATGCTCCAGAGCTCGGACAAGCGGTTTTCGATGGGCGTGCCCGTCAGGGCAAAGCGCACGCCAGCGGGCAGGCGCTTGGCGGCACGCGCCACCTGCGTGAGCGGGTTTTTAATGTACTGGGCCTCGTCGAGCACCACGCGGGCAAAATCCTGCTCGACGTACTCGTCGATATCGCGCCGCATAAGGTCATACGACGTCACGACCACGTTATGCTCGGCAACGCCGGCAATCTGCACGCGACGCTGCGCCTTGGCGCCCACGATGGCGCACACATCGAGCGACGGGGCAAAGCGCTCCAGCTCGGCGGTCCAGTTGTACACAAGCGACGCGGGACACACCACAAGCGTGGGTTTAGTGTCCCCTGCCTCCACGCGCGCCAGGATATGCGCGATCATCTGGAGCGTTTTACCCAGGCCCATATCGTCGGCCAAGATGCCGCCAAGGCTCAGGTGTTCGAGCGAGCCGAGCCACTGGTAGCCGTCGACCTGGTAGCCGCGCATCGTTGCCTTGAGCGATGCCGGCACCGTAAAGTCCATCTTGCCGAGCGTGTCCAGACGCTCGACGGTACGGCGGAACGCAGCGTCGCGATCGGCCTCGAGCGCGGGCGTGCGCGCGAGCATGCTATCGACGAACAGGGTGCTCGATGCGGGAAGCAACACGCCGTCGAGCAGGTCGACGGCATCGACGCCCAGGTCCTCGGCGAGGCCAAACGCGGCTCGAGCGCCCTCGTCCAGGCGAATGATGTCGCCGGACGTAAGGCGCGCAAACGTTTGATGGCGCTTGTACGAATCGAGATAGACGGCAAGGTCCGCGGCCGAAAGCCCGCTCGCGCCCAGCTCGACGTCAAGCAGGTTGCTCTTGACGGTCGCACGCACCGAAAGCTTGGGCGCGGGGCGGACCGAAATCTGGCGCAGACGATCGCTGAGCATGACCTCGCCCAGCTCGGACAAAGCCGCCAGCCCCTCGGTCAGCAAGCGGAACAGGCTCTCGTCATCGCGCTCCTCAAACGCCAGACCGCCCTCGTAAAAGTCGAAATACAGGGCCGCCGTGTCCATAACGCGAAACTCTGCCACCTCGTCGCGCGGCGGCACACCCGGGCGCTGCTCTTCGAAGGGGCTGCCCGGAGCGCCCAGACTAAAGAGGTCTGCCGACCAGTCGCCGTAGGTAACCGTAATTATGCAGGTCACAAGCCCATCGTCGACGCCGATCGCCATAGCAAAGCTCGGCTCGGGCGCCACGGTATCGAGCGCGGCGGGCGCGGTAAGGTCGGCGTAGTCGCGCAAAATGGGCAGCGCCATACGACAGAACTCCCCCACCTGGTCGACAGCGATATGGATCGGCGTGCGACAGGGCAGTAAGCGCGATAGGAACGGTGCCGCATGCTGGGCAAACGCTACATCGGCGCGGCGCGCGCGGTGCGTGTCGACCAGATAGGCAACGTCGCCCGAAGCAAAGCAGTATGCATCGGCCGGCAGGCGCAGATCGTAGCTGCCGCCAGCCGCCGGCGCGATTTTGGCGGCAAAGAGCGGTGGGCGCTTGGTCGGGGCTTCATCCTTCCCTTGCGGCGCCGGCTCGACCGCCACGTCATAGGTGCGATGCGTCGTCGTCCCCCGCGACCAGGCGGGCTCAAAAGAGATGGTCTGGCCGCACAACAGGTCCAGCACATATACGATGCTATGCTCGGACAGCGGTAACTGACGCTCGGCGACAAAACCGCTGCGGGCAAAGTCGTACGACGCCGAACGCGAGCTTGTGATGTCATCGAGATAGGCAACTGTCGTCACGACAAGGTTGAGCAGCTTTGTCGACACGTCTTCGAAGGCTTCGGGCGTATGGACAAACGTGAGCTTCTTGCCGTACGAGAAGGTGCCGCCGCGCACGTAGGCATCGGCCATGCCGTCGATGTCCTTGACCACGTAGGAGACCGATCCACAGCGAATGCGGAACTCGAGCGCCCAGCTAAAGCGGTCGGCGAACAGCGGATTGTAGTACGGCACCAACGAAGGCTCCAACGCCGCTTTGGGGGCGTCGGGGTCAACGGCACCGGCAAGCTTGCGGCGCATGCTCGCCAGCTCATCCATGCGCGCGTCCGAAAGATCGGAGAGCGCCGCCATGAGGCTGGGGCTCGTGGGGACGGGCGCCGGGAAGGGAAAGTTGGGATTGACGGCCGGCGCTTTGGGCGCGGTGCGCGCGGGCTGTTTCGGCTGCGCCGTAAACGTGCGAACCGGCGTGCGCAAACCTTCGACGGGCTCGGCGCCGCTGGCATCCAAATACGCCAGAGCCGTGGCAATAGCGTGCTTGCACATACCGGGGTAACGATAGGCGGCGGGGCAATCGCAGTCGTAGTCGATCACCTCGTGCTCGTCCATGTCGAGCGCCACGTGCGTCTTGTACAGGTCGCCACGCGAACCGCGCACCGAGCCCTCAACCGTCACGTTTTTGGAGAAGCGCGAGCCGCTGTCCTCGATCGACAGCACGGCGCCGTTGAGCATGAGCGAACGCCCCTTCATAAAGGTGCCGCTCAGCGCCGCCTCTTTCCGGAGCGCCTGCACAAACGTCCCCTGCGCCATCACTTCCTCCAATCTCACCCGGGGTAGCTTAGATAACCGTCACACGGCCTTGGTTGCCGACGATGGCCTTTGCCTCTGCCAGCAGCGGAATCGAGCGTGCGTTGACCTTGGCCGGCACCTCAGCACGCAGCACGCGCCCGTCGACTTGCTCAATAAAGATCTCCACGCGGTCGCCGCCCGGGTTGGTGGTGAGCACCGTGGCCAGGCGCGCCATATTGCCCTGGCTAAAGCGGCTGTTGGGCACCATGACCTCAAAGACCTTGGGCTTGTTTTTCTCCTCGCTAAGCTCCAGCGGCACAATCTCCTGCGCAATGATCTGGTCGCCGCGGTCCGAGCGCTCGAGCTTGCCCTTAATGCGCACAAACGCGTCAGACAGCTGCGCGCCAGTCTCGGGATCGACCTCGCCGTACAGATACCCTTCGGCCTCCTTGTAGGTCTTGGGGAACACCACGACCGTGGCCTCACCTTCCATGTCCTCGAGCTGCACGATGCCCATGGGGTCGCCGTTTTTGGTCACGCGCTTGGACACGCTCGAGACCATGCCGGCCCACCACAGCGCCTTACCCTCGGGAATCTCCTGGTTGATGGTGCCGCCCGTAGGATTCTGAACCTCGTAGCCGGTGTCGATCTGCGAGAACGAGAAGTCGCGCGCCTTGGCTAGTGCATACTCAAACGGGCGCAGCGGGTGGTCCGAGACATAGATGCCCAGAACCTCTTTCTCCTGGCTCAGCTTAAGGTGGCGGTCCCACTCCTGGCCATCCGGATCTGGTACGCTCACCTCAAAGCCCGAGCCCTCAACGTCGCCAAACATATCGAAGAACGAGGTCTGACCGCTCGCGCGGTCCTTCTGGCGCTTTACCGCGGCGTCGATGATGTTCTCGGGGTTGTTCTTGTCCACAAAGTGCATCATCTGGCGACGCGGATACCCCGTGGAGTCGAAGGCGCCTGCCTTGATCAGCGATTCGATCACGCGACGGTTGGCCTGGCTCGAGTCCACGCGCTCGACAAAGTCGTGCAGCGTCTTAAACGGGCCGCCTGCCTCGCGCTCTGCGATAATCGCCTGCGCCACGCCGGTGCCCACGCCGCGGATGCCGGCCAGACCAAAGCGCACGCCTTCCTTGGTAGCCGTGAACTCGGTGCCGGACTCGTTGACATCTGGCGAAAGCACGGGAATGCCGTCGTGACGGCACGCCGAGACGTAGTGCACGATCTTGTCGGTCTTGCCCGTATAGGACGTCAGAACAGCCGCCATGTACTCGTGCGGATAGTGCGCCTTGAGCCACGCCGTCTGCATAACCAGGATGGCGTAGCCGGCGGAGTGCGACTTGTTGAAGGCGTAAGATGCGAACTCAAGAACATCGTCCCAAATCTTCTGGGCGACCTCGCGCGTGTAGTTGTTCTTGATAGCGCCGTTCATCCAGTGGTCGTAGGTGGTCTCGTCCGAGCCATCCTCCCAGTGCAGCACCGTCGACGTGAGCAGCTTAATCTTTTTCTTAGCCACGGGCTTACGGATACGCGAGTCCGATTCGCCCTTGGAGAAGCCGCACATCTCGACGGAGATGAGCATAACCTGCTCCTGGTAGACCATGGTGCCGTAGGTTTCGCCCAGGATGTCGTCCAGACGGTCATCGTAGGAGACGGCCGGCTCTTTGCCGTTCATACGGTTGATGTAAGACGAAACCATGCCGGCGCCCAGCGGGCCCGGGCGGTACAGAGCGATCAATGCCACGACGTGCTTGTACTCGGTGGGCTTCATGTTCTTGATCGTGGCCGTCATGCCGGCGGACTCGACCTGGAAGACGCCGGCGGTGTGACCGGAGCCCATGAGCTTAAAGATCTCGGGGTCGTCAAAGGGAATCTCTTCCTCTTTGATGTCGATGCCGAAGTTCTTTTTGATGTTAGCCTTGGCCTTAGAGATAACCGTCAGCGTGCGCAGGCCCAGGAAGTCCATCTTGAGCAAGCCCATGTCGGCAACGGTATGACCCTCGTACTGGGTAATCTCGACGCCGCCCTTGGTATCGAGCTTGGTGGGTACGTGCTCGTTGACGGGATCGCGGCAGATCAGAACGGCGCACGCGTGCACGCCCTCGCCACGGGTGAGGCCCTCGATCGAGAGCGCCGTGTCGATGATGCGGCGGGCGTCGTCATCCTTTTTATAGGCCTCGGCAAAGTCGGGGTTAAACAGATCCTCTTTGCCGGGTTGCTTTTCGAGCACCTGCTTGAGCTTGACCTTGGGGTCGCTCGAGACCATCTTGGACAGGCGCTGGCCCATGTAGACCGGATAGTCCAGCACGCGCGCGGCGTCGTTGATGGCCTGCTTGGCCTTAATGGTCGAGTAGGTGATGACGTGGGTGACCTTCTCGGGGCCGTAGAGCTGGCGAACGTGCTCCACGACCTCGAGGCGCCGCTCATCGTCGAAGTCCATATCGATATCTGGCATCTCGGTACGTTGCGGGGACAGGAACCTCTCGAACATCAGGCCGTTCTCGAGCGGGTCGAACGCGGTGATGTTCATGGCGTAGGCGACGATAGCGCCGGCGGCCGAGCCACGGCCGGGGCCGACGCCGATGCCGTTGTCCTTGGCCCATTGCACGTACTCGGCAACGATCAAAAAGTAGGCGGCAAAGCCCTTGTCGCAGATGACCTTGTATTCGTACTCAAAGCGTTCTTTGATGTTGACGCCACCGATCTCGCGCGTGGCCCAGTCGTCGCCGTAGTGCTGGCGCAGGCCCTTCTCGCACTCGCGGCGGAACTGGCTCTCGTGCGTCTCGCCGGGGTCGAGCAACGGGAAGCGCGGCAGGATGATGGAGTCCCAGTCCAGCTCAACGTAGCACTTGTCGGCGATCTCGAGCGTGTTGTCGCAGGCCTCGGGGCAATACGGGAACATCGCCCGCATCTCCTCCTCGGTCTTCATGTAAAACTCCGAGCCGGTCATGCGCATGCGGTTGGGGTCGTCAACCTTGGCGTTCATGCCGATGCACATGATGACGTCCTGCACGGGCGCGTCCTCGCGGCGCAGGTAGTGGAAGTCGTTGGTAGCGATAACCTTGACGCCCACCTGCTTGGCGATGTCGATGAGCGTGCGGTCCATCTGCTCGTCGGTCAGGCCGTTGTCGGTGGTGATGCCGTGTTCCTGGATCTCGATGTAGAAGTCGCCAGGCTCGAAGGTGTCACGGAAGGTCTCGGCCCACTTGATGGCGCCCTCCATATCACCGCGGTCGATGTACTTGGGAATGATGCCGGCGATGCAGGCGCTGGTGCAGATCATGCCCTTGGCATGGCGGCGCAGGTTGTCGAGCGTCACGCGCGGCTTGTAGTAAAAGCCCTGCACGGCGGCCTCGGAGACCGTCTGCATCAGGTTGACGTAGCCCTCCTGGTCCTTGGCCAGAAGGATCATGTGGTAGAGCTCGGGCTTATGGTCGCGGGCGAGCGTCTCGTCCGGCGTAAAGTAGACCTCGCAGCCAAAGATGGGTTTGATGACCAGGGGTGGCTTGAGCTCGTCGATATTGCCCTTCTCGTCCCACATGGCCATGTCCTTCACATACTGGGCATGCTCGCGCGGGTTTGCCTCGGGGTCGGGCTCCGCCAGCTCGTCGCGGCGGTCCTTTTCCAAGAAGGCCTTGTCGTGGCTCCAGGTTTTGTACTCGGGCGTGTTGTGATTGACGGCGTCGCAGGCCAGCGCCAGGTCGGGCACGCCATACATGTAGCCGTGGTCGGTAATGGCCACGGCGGGCATGCCAAGTTCAACGGCACGATTGACCATATCCTGGATACGGGTTGCGCCGTCGAGCATGGAGAAAACAGTGTGATTGTGCAGATGGACGAATGCCATGTGATGAGCTCCGATGCGGGTTCGTGTTCTGACTGAACGATTTTACCGCACGGCGCGGACGGCACCCGAACCTAGCCAAACCAACACGGCTCCTCTTGCAGTTGCGGTGGAATAGTTCCCGCTTGGGCCACCTGGACCGCAATACTGGAACTATTCCACCGCAAGTTATCTGAGGGCTAGAGATTGTAGGTGACTACTTGAGGTTCGGCGGGTTCGACGAAGATGGCTGGATTCGCCTGCTCCACGCGAACGAACTTGACCGTCACCGTCTCAAAGCCCGCCTTGTGCAACACGTCGGCGTAAACGCGCGCCTGCAGGGAGTGCTTCTCGAGCAGCTGGTCCGGCGTCTCGTCCGGCGTGCCGCCCGTCTTATAGTCGATGACCAGTGCGCGCGACGGATCGGCCGGGTTCGTCGCCAAAGCGTCGATGGCGCCTTCGGCATATGCACCGTAGCGAGCGATGTCCTCGTCCTCGCAGCCCAGCGAAAAGAACGGCACCTCGGCGCGAACGCACGGCCACGCGAGCAGGTCGGCACGAACAGCCGACTTGAGCCAGCGGTCCAGGGCAACATCGAAGCGTTCGCGCTGCTCCGGCGTCAGGCACCACAGGCGAGCCAGGGCGTCGGCACGCTCAGCAGGCAGCGCATCGGCACCCATCTCGATGAGCCACTGGCAGGCGGCGTGGAAGGCCGAACCCAAGGCCATGGGATTGCCGGCGGGCTCGACAGCAGCCACGTCTGCATCGGCCATCTCCGAGCCATCCGACTCCGCATCATCGCCGGACTCGTCCATGGGCACACGCGCCTCGGCGGCACGGTCTTCTGTCTCGGCATGGAGCGCCGCGGCGATTGACGAGTAGCTATACGAGTCACGCACCGGAAACGGACAGATGCCCATGCGCACGCCCACTGCCTGGGGATACACAAGCTCAAACGAATCGGGCTTGGGGTCGGCAGGACCGGGGACGGCGGCGCGGGCATCTGCACCGGCACCCTCCGGCTCCGCATCGCCACGAACAAGCCTGCCCTCGGCATCCAGCGAAGCGTTGGCCTCAAACGCCTGCTCGCCAAAGGTAAAGCCCGAAAGCGAAATGAGCTCGTAGTCGCCCGGCTGGGAGTTGTCGAACACCAGGCGGTCGGCATCGAGCTGCGGCATGTCCAGAGCGTCGGTCGGCAAAATACGGCGCAGCACGTCGTAGGTCAGATCGGTCTCGACGTCGAAGGTCGGCGCCGTCACCTTGCCACGGCTCACGCCGGCATCCATCGCCAAGATCACCAGCTCGCGCGCACGCGTCATGGCAACGTAGAGCAAGCGAGCCCGCTCCTCGAGCGAAAGCCGCAGGTCGTCGTTGCGCAGGCGAGCAAATGCCTCGGCGGGAGAACCCGTCGCACAGACGTCCTCCATAAGCTCTGGCGGCAACCACAACGACGTGCCCTTGCCCTTAAACGCATGCTCAAACTGCTTTTTGACGTCGTCGCCCTTCACAAAGGTACCGTCGGCGAGCTTAACGCCGTCGAAGCGTGCCGGCAGTGCCACGACCTGTGCTCCGCCCTCGACGCGGCCCATCTGTGCCGCACCCGAGGACTTACGCACGCCAAAGCACTCGGCGACCGCCACGACCGGATATTCCAGACCCTTGGAGGCATGCACCGTCATGATGCGCACCGCGCCGTCGCCTTCCTCGTTGAGGGCACCCGGGGCTTCCTTGCCCGCCAAGAAGCGGTCGAAGGCCAGCGCGATGGAACGCGGCGAGTTGCCGAACTCGGCCTCAGCCTCAGCCACGGCGTCGAGCGCCTTGAGCACGTTGGCGGCAATGGCCTTGCCCTCGGGACCACGCTGCGCCAGGCGCACAAACCAGCCGGAGGCGTTGACCACGTCGCGCACGATGGCGGCGAACGAATCGCGGCCTACGCGACGAAGCGCATACCGCAGCACCTCGCGGGCGCGCGTCACAAGCGGCAAGTCTTGCAAACCCGGCACGTCAAAATCGCTCATGATGCCCATGTCGATATTCCGGCGCGAGGTCTCCCCTGTCTCGCTATCGAGCTTGGTCGCCAGCGCCAGGAACTCCTGGGCGCCGAGCGCAAACATCGGCGAGGCGAGCAGCGGCATAAGGCCCTGCGCCGTATCGGCCGGATTGGCGAGCGCACAAACCAGGGCGCGCACCGTCTGCACCTCGGCTGCTTGGGCAAAGACCGAGCCGCCCGCGATGACGCAGTCGAGCCCCTGATCGCGGAAGGCCTGAGCGTAGACGTCGGCGTTGGTCATGCGGCCCAGCAGCAGTACCATGCCGCCCTGGGGCTGGCCGGCATCGGCAAGCGCGCGGAAGCGCTCGGCGATCGCACGGGCCTTGGCCTGTGTGCGCTCCTGCATACTGCCGCCGGCAACAAAGAAGGCCTGGCGGCGCGAGGCGTCCGCCACCAGCGTGTCCTTGCGGCCGTCGCTTGCCTCAAGATCCAAAAAGCCCTGCATCAGGCCACCGTCATCGCCGTCGAAGACGCGTGCCACGTAACGCAGCACCTCGTCATGGCTGCGGAAGTTGCGCACGAGTTTGACGAGCTCGCCGGCGGGGACATCCGGCGTGGCGACCGTCCCGGACGCTGCCGTCGATCCCACCTTGCGCTCCTGGCGGCGAAACACCTCGACCTCGGCGCCACGGAAGCGATAGATGGACTGCTGTGCATCGCCCACGGTGCACAGCGCGCGCTCCCCCGCACCCGTCAGGTAGCGTATCAGATCGACCTGCATCTGGTCGGTATCCTGAAACTCATCGATCATGACCATCTTAAAGCGGCCCTCGTACGCAGCACGGATGGCGGGATAATCGCGCAGCGCCTCATATGCCATGCGCAGCAGATCGTTATTGTCGAGCGCGGACTGGTCGGCCTTGAGCGCACGGTACTCCGCCTCCACGGAACGGGCCAGGCCCACCAGCGCATCGAGCGCCGGGCCACCGCAGGCAAGCACGATATTGATAAACGCATCGGCGGCCTCGGCCTTGAGCAGCTCGACCTGCTCCTTAGGGAATGCCTTGCTCGCGCGCGGCATGGTGCACGACATCATGAGTCGCGCTGCATCGGCCATGGTCTTGCCGCTCGCCTCGAACGCGTCAATGGCGTCGAGTGCCATCTGCGCCTTCTCGGTCGCGGCCTTGCTTGCGCCCAGCGCTGCGCGATAGGCATCGGCGAGTGCCGAGGTATCGGCCTGGCCGCGCGCCACGCACACGTCGTCCATACCGCCCGGCAACTGGCTCGACAGCTCCAGCAGCTCGCGCACCAGGCCCTTGATGGTCGTGCCGGTGCCAAAGGAACCGCCCTCGCCCGCCATGGGATACCAGGCGTAGAGGGCCTTGAGCGAGGCGGCGAGCTCGGGGGCGGCATCGGGCGCCGTCGCGCGGGCCAGCACATGCTCAACAGCCTGATCCATGAGCTCGTCGGTATCGGTGAGAACCGTGAACTCGGGGTCGATGCCCAGCTCCAGCGCATGCGCGCGCAGGATACGCGAGCACATGCCGTGAATGGTCGAAATCCACGCGTCGTCGACGGTCAGTGCTTCCTCGTCCATGCCCTCGTCGATAAGCGCACGGCGCACGCGGTCGCGAATCTCGGCCGCGGCATCTTTGGTAAAGGTAATAGCGAGCACCTGATCCAGATGTTCAACGAACGGACCGGATTCGGGCGAGAGCGCGTAGACGATGCGGCGCGTAAGGGTAAAGGTCTTGCCCGAACCGGCGCCCGCCGAGACAAATAGCGGACGGTCGAGCGTTTTGACAATCTGCAGCTGTTGCGGCATCAAAGTCGAAAGATCCATGGTCTACACGTCCCTCCTTACAAACGTTCCTTGGTGGTTATACGAACAGCGCGCATGCGCGGCTTGCGCCGATGTCGGGTCGACAGCGGCGACGTCACCTGCCTCGAGTTCGTGCAAGCGCTCGGCGATGCCGGCCTCCACGCGGTCGAGCAGCGCATCGAAGTCCATGTTGCCGCCCTCGCCGGGAAAGCCCTTCTTAAGGCCCGGAATGCGACCGTCGCCGCGCTCCTGCTCCAACAGCTCGGCGCTCGCGGCACCGCGCAGCGCGGGCTTGCCGCCCTTGGTCGAAAAATAGAGCGCAGCACGGGTATCTAGGCCCAGCGCCCGACGCATGGCCTGCGCGTAGATGAGTGTCTGGGTATGGGGCGGCAGCCAACGCGGGTCGTCGATGGGGGCCTCGCCCGACTCTTCGTCGCGCACCGTAGGGTCGGCGAGTTTAAACTCCTCGACACCCGAACGATGCTTGTAGTCAATCACCACGGCGCGATTCTCGGCATCCACGTCAACGCGGTCGATACGCCCGCCGAGCGGCCAACCGGCATACTCGACCTTAAGCTCATTAAAGGCGAACTCAAGGTAGCGCGGGGCAAAGGGGGCAAGTGCCTCGGACTCGTAGGCAAGCACGCCCTCCAACTGCGGCAAGATCTCGGCCACCTGACGCTCCTCCACCGGGGAGAGCGGCACCAGCGGGCCCTCGGCACCGCGCTTGCCGGCGTGCTCGGCCAAGGTCTCGTCAAAGACCTCGTGCAGCAGCTCCTGTGCACGCGGCAGATTCTCGGGCGTCACGCGCTTCATGCCCTCCTGGGGCAGACGGGCATGCAGATGCTCCAGCACGTCGTGGACAAAGTTGCCCTTCTCCATGTTGCCAAAGCCCGCGTCGATCGATTGGGGCTTGACGCGATACGACACGAACCAGCACAGCGGGCACGTCGAGTACGCCTCAATCTGCGAGGCGGACGTCAGACGCGGCACGAGCGGCGCGTTCTCGCCCTCGCCATCGCGGCGACGCAGGACCAAATACGGCACGGCCTCGGCACTCAGATGCTGAGGGGCTTCACAGGTCACGCGCTCGCGCTTGAGGCCTTCGCCTGCCGCGGGATCGAAGTCGGCGATGATATCGCCCCCGCCTACGCACGTGGGCTTGGCAGCGCCAGCGGCCTCGGCATGTGCCCGCAGCTCGGTCCATACGGCTGCCGGGTAGCACTCGCGCGCCTGGCGATCGTGCGTCACACGGGCGAGCGCGACCGGACCGCTCGCCGCCTGCATCGCACGGCCAAAGCGCACGCGCAGCAGGGCAGCGGGCTCCAAAGACACGCCGTCGCGGCGCAGCTCGGCTGTCAACGTGGCAAGCGGGCCCTCTTCGTGCGAAAGCGGATAGCTGTCCAGGTCGACATCGGCAAACAGCACGGCATCGTAGCTGCCAGGGCGAAGAACCGACGCATCGGCAAGCGACGCGAAGCGCACTTGTGCTCGTGGTGTGCGATCGACCTCATAGGTCTCGTAATCGTAGGCGGTACTGCGCTTGTCCACCTTGGTTCGAACGCCGTCGAGAACCGGCACGGTCGCGGCCTGCGACACGTCGAGCGCGCGAGCATCGTTCATAAGGATGTCGATGGCATGGCGCAGCAAAGCCGTCTCTGCCTGGCGACGGGCCTGGCCGTCAAGGCCGCCTAGAGCGCGATCGGGCAACGCCTCGGCAACGGCAAGCATGGCCTTAAGCGCCGTCACGGGCTTGTCACGCCACAGCGCCTGGAACACGTCCGAGACCACACACGGTACGTTCTTAAACCAGTTATCGTCGCTCGTCGCCTTGCGCGCGCCCCTCACCTGGCCCTGAACGCTCTGCAGCAGGCTCTTAACGCCCGCAGTAGTCTTGCTGCGCGAGAGACGCATATTCTTATCGAAGGTACGGGCATTGACGGCATCAGCGCCCGAAAGCGGACTGTAGATCCAGTCGGTAAGCTCCGGCGCGGGCCACCACTCAGTCTTGGAAGCGGTGCCCTCGTCGGCGGCTTTCATACGCTCGATCAGGTTGGCGAGCGCCGTAAACTGCCTGCCCGCGATGGACTGGGAAAACGCCGTGAACTCAGTCGTCTCGGCCGCAATGTGACGCGCCGCCAAACGGGCGGCGAGCTCGCCGAACAGCTGGGGTGCCCGGGCAGAAACGACGAGCACGCGCACGGGGTCGGCGGGCGTTGCAGTAGCTTTATCGGCCTTGGACTCCTTGTGCGCTTTCACCAACTTATCGATGGCGTCCGCATAGACATGAGCACGGGCATGGGGGCCGGCGACCTCAATAAAGGCAGGCTGAGCGGCGGCCCCGCAAGCGACATCAGACGCGACGGCGTCCTCCCCCAGCGGCGCGATCTCAAACAGCACACCGCGGGCATCAAATGCCGTGGCAAGCTCCTCGCGCATCGCCGCCTGCTCGCGGGCAAGCAGCACGACGACCTCTCCCCCATTGTTCGCCACGGCAGACAGCAGCTCGAGTAGACCGTGCGTAAACGACGTGGTACCGCGCACGCATACGGCGCGGACGCACGCCGGCAGGCTATCGGCCAGGGCACCGGCCATAATGTCGGCTGCCTCGCAGGGCTCGACCATATCTCGACGGTCCAAACCGCCCGCGTAGGCACGCAAAAGCTCAAACACACGAGCCTCGGCATCGCTTTTTGGCTCAGGCTGGCAATTGTTGCCACCGCATCGCTCGGCCGTCGTCCCCGCCACACCCGGCAGCACATCGCGGGCCATGCGCGCGAGCATGCGCACCGTGCCCTGGCTACGCGAAAGCGGCTGCAGGTCGGCATCGTCGCGGCGGGCAATCATATCCGAAAACAGCATCTGACGTTGCAGGTTGTCGACGAAACCGCGCCCGTCGCCCAAAAGCTCCCAAAGCGAGCGAAGCCACGATGCGGGTGTCTTGTAGTCGATACCCAGCGAAATGCCGGCTTCCGCCGCATCATGACGGCACAGATCGAGCTCGGCAAACGTTGGTGCCAGCAACACGGCACGCCCGTGACGGGCAATAAGGTCGGCAAGCAGCGCCGACTCGGCATCGCTCAAATCCGTGCCGGCATTGGTGGTATAGATTCGAACAGGCATGGTCCTCCGCTCAAACCGTTCGCAATAATCAATGCATCCATCCTACCCGCCCAAGCGGACACATTGCCACCGCAGTTCCATCTTTTGGTACAAAGCAACCTGAACCCAACGCACCAGCCGATTGCAGGCATATAAAAACCGCCCCCGAAGGGACGGTTCTTCGTAATTCAATGTTGTCGCTGGCTTACTCGCCATCCTCCAACTTAATGAGGATCTTGCGGTAGCCACCGTACTCGCCGTTCAGCGCCTTTGAAACGCGGCTCACCGTGGTGGACGAAGCGCCGGTACGGGCCTGAACCTCAACATAAGGCTCGCCCTCGTCCAAATAGCGCGCAACCTGCAAACGCTGAGAAAGGTCGCAAATCTCGCGCGGCGTGCAGATATCGGTCAAAAACGCTTGGATATCCTTCTCGTCGTCCAAAAGGCTAAATGCGTGGACCAGCTGCTTGACATCAGGCTTGTCAAACATGTTCTCGATATTCATCGATCACCGCCAAACCCGCCAAAAGGCATCGAAGTTGATACTGACATCGGGCATCGTTCGCCCGTTCTATGCAATAGGGCAACGCCTGTGGCTTTTGCCCGTAGCAGTGTAGCACACCACCAAACTAAAGCGACAAGACTCTCTGCCAGCGGCGCGTTTTTCAGGACGAACGCCGTTTAGAAACCATATGCGCACGTAAGCTCCACGAATATTTGAGACAATGGGCGCCCAAACACCGCGGCGCGCCCGCGCAACCATCCAGGTCGCCGCCGTAAGCCGCTTCACGCGACGCCAGCAATCCCGGCGCAAGAAAGGATTCACGCCATGCGCTTTATGCTTAACTGGCTCTTCACCTCGATCGCCATCGCGATCGCCACGTTCCTCGTCCCCGGTATCCAACCCTTCGGCTTTGCCGAGACCTGGGTCTGCTTTGCCTTTGTGGGACTGTTCCTGAACATTGTCGATTCGTTCGTCAAACCGTTCCTCACGGTCATCTCGCTGCCGCTCACGATCATTACGCTGGGCATTTTCCAGCTTGTCGTCAACAGCTTTATGCTTGAGCTCGCGAGCTACCTGTCGGTCAACCTGCTGGGCGTCGGCATCTCCATCGCCAGCTTTGGATCGGCCTTTATGGGCAGCATCCTGGTGTCCATCACGCGCAGCATCCTCGACAGCATCGCCGAGGACTAAAACAGCCATTCCGGCCGTGTCCGTCTCAACAGCCCAAAACGAAGGCCGCTCATCGCAAAAATGGGCGGCCTTCTTATTTTTCAAGTCTCAAAGGGCGAGAGAATCTACCATTTCCACCCCGTCCCCAAATGCAGGTGTGGGTTAGATGACGTAGTCGTAGCCATGGTTGGGAGCGACAAGTTGATCGAGCGTCACACCGTCGAGGTAGTCGTTGATGAGCTTGTCCAGGTTCTTCCACACGTCGAGCGTGGGGCACTCATCCGAACGCGAGCAGCCCTTGCAGTCGCCATCCAGGCAGGCGACCGGCGCCAGACTGCCCTCGGTCAGGCGCAAGATCTCGCCCACCGTGTATTGCTCGGGCGGGCGCGTGAGCACATAGCCGCCGCCCTTGCCACGCATACCCGAAAGCATGTTGGCGCGCACGAGCGTAGCCAAGATGTTCTCCAGATATTTCTCGGAAATCCCCTGGCGCGCCGCGATC